>PBOD01000010.1 GCA_002724215.1 Gemmatimonadota bacterium
CCGGCGCGGCAACCACCGCCCTCGATATTGTCGGCGTGCTCGCCCGCGCCAACCGCAAGTATATCGACGGCAATCCCGCCCGCGAAAAAGTCTTCCTGCAGTTGCTCAAAACCCTGCGCGAGCTCTTCGTCTTGGTCTCCGAGCGCGACATCGTCATCCGCCATATCGATCAGGCCGAGAGCGAAATCGAAGCCCTGGGCGACCTGGTCCAACTCGATTTCCCCCGACCGCAGATGCACCGCGACGAGGGCGGCGATATCGACTTCGTACACGAGTCCGCCAGCGTCAAGATCACCAAGAGCAATCCCGGCAAACTCCGCCTCGATTCGACCAGCATCAACGGCGAGGCCACCATCGCGGACATCCCGATCGACGAACTACGGGCGGTGACCCTCGCCGTCGCCGCAGGCCGGGTCATCTGGGAATCCGCCTGCGCCGAAATCCCGTCCTGAGCGCCGTGGCGCCGTGGCGCCTTGACGCCGACCGCCCCAGCCGCGATACTCTTCTCTATTCCCCAACGCCGACCCACGAGGATTACCCGTGCGCATTGTCACCGGCGCTTTTCGTGGCCGGCGGATTCCATCGGGCAACCGCCTGGGCGATATCCGCCTCACTTCCACGCGCCTCAAAGAAGCCGTATTCTCCATGCTCGGCCCCGATCTGTCCGGTCGCAATTTCCTCGACCTGTGCGCTGGCTCTGGCCAGATGGGGCTCGAGGCGCTGAGTCGGGGCGCCATAGTCGAGCTCAACGAGCCGGACCGCCGGCGCCTGAGCCAGATCCGCTCCCTGCTCTACGAATGGCGCGCCGGCGTCGCCGGCCTGCACGCGACCAAGGCCCAGGCCCTGATCCCCCAGCTCGACACAGCCGGGCGCCGCTTCGACATCGTCTATGCCGACCCGCCTTACCGCGCCTGCTATTGCGGCGAGCCGCTCTTGCTCGGTCTGATCGCCGCCCTCGGCCAGTCGCAGCTCATCACCGAGCCCGGCTTGCTCTTAGTCCAGCACCAAACCGAACTCGACCTGCCCGAATCGAGCGGTCGTCTCACGCTCACCCAGCAGCGCGGCTACGGCAATACCGCGCTCGGCATCTACGAGCTTTCCGAATCATGAAAATTACCCGCATCGAAGCCATTCCCGTCCGCGTGCCCCGGCCACAGGCTTTCAAGAGCAGCCTCGGCACCCATCGCAACTCTGAAAACGCCGTGGTCCTGGTCCACACCGATGAGGGACTGACCGGGCTCGGCGAAGCCTCGAGCGTCTGGGACCGCCGCGGCCTGGGCGAGAGCGAGGTCATCAACGGCCTGCTCTCCGCCCAACTCGTCGGCCTCGACCCCCGCCGCATCCGCGATATAGCCGATCGCATGGACCAGCTTCTGCACCGCTCCTACCCGGCCAAGGCTGGGATCGAGATGGCGCTCTACGATTTGGTCGGCAAGGCCTCGGGACTTCCGGTTTATCAGTTGCTGGGGGGTATGGTTCGCGAAAAAGTCCCGCTGAGCCACTCGCTATCGATGGGCGATCCCGCCGATATCGCCGCCCAGGCCCGCCAACTCATCGACCAGGGCTACCGGACCCTCAAGGCCAAAATCGGCCGTGACATCGACGCCGACATCGCCGCACTTACAGCCGTGCGCGCCGAAATCGGCCGTGAGATCACCTTGCGCGTCGATGCCAATATGGGCTGGCCCTCAGCCAAGGAGGCGGTGCGCCACATCGAGAAAATCCAGGCGTTTGACCTCGAACTGGTCGAACAGCCGCTGCCGCCGGACGATATTGAAGGCCTGCGCTTCGTGCGCGAGCGGGTCGATGTGCCGATCATGGCCGACGAGAGTGTGTGGACGCCGACCGATGCGATGCAATGCGTGCGCCACCAGGCCGTAGACGTATTCAATGTCTACGTGTCGGAAGCCGGTGGTCTCGGCCCGGCCGCGCGTATTTTCGCCATCGCCGAGGCCGCGCGCCTGCCCTGCACCATCGGCAGTATGCCCGAACTGGGCATCGGTACTGCCGCCCAGGCCCACCTGGCCTTTGCCATGCCCAACCTCGGCTACGCCAGCGATGTCAATGGCTGCGTCTACCACTCGGGCGACGTCATCGCCGAAAAACTTCCAATCGAAAACGGCTACCTGCTGCCGCCGCCCGGTCCCGGCCTGGGCGTCAGCCTCGACGAGGCCGCGCTGGCCGAGTATCGCTTCGACCGCTAATGCGCTTCCGCCCCTGCATCGACCTGCACCAGGGCCAGGTCAAACAGATCGTCGGCTCCAGTCTGCGCGACGGCAGGACGCCCGAAACCCATTTCATAGCCGAAAAACCTCCCGCCTACTTCGCCGAACTCTATCGCCGGGACGATTTGCCCGGTGGCCACGTCATTAAGCTCGGCCCCGGCAACGACGAAGCCGCTGCGGAAGCACTCGCCGCCTATCCCGGCGGCCTGCAAATCGGCGGCGGCATCTCTGCCGCCAACGCGGCACAGTGGCTCGACAAAGGTGCCGCCCACGTCATCGTCACTTCTTACGTCTTCCGCGACGGCCAACTCCACCGCGACAACTTGCGGNGTGTGGTGGAATCCGCCGGGCGCGAGCGCCTGGTCCTCGATCTGAGCTGTGGCCTGCGCGACGGCCGCTACGTGGTTATGACCGATCGCTGGCANAAGGCCACCAACTTCGCCATCGACCGCGACCATCTCGAATTCCTCGCCGAATCGTGCAGCGAATTCCTCGTTCACGCCATCGACGTGGAGGGCAAACAGCAGGGCATCGACGAGGAATTGATCGAGCTGTTGGGAGATATCGCGCCGATCCCGACAACTTATGCGGGTGGCGTTCGCTGCCGGGAAGATGTGGATATTATCGCGCGGGCAGGACAGGGCAAGCTAGATTTTACCGTGGGCAGCGCGCTGGATATCTTCGGCGGCACGGGGCTGCGCTACGAGGCTATGGCGGCNTTGCGGCAAGGCTCCGCCTGAGCATGACCTGCCTGCGAANGCCACTNNGGCGGCNGACATTGCGNGCCAACCGGCGGGCGGCNCAACCGGGTAGCACCGATNGCGATGGCCTTCCCATACNGNGTACAGGCGCACTCTNCCNCAAGCTCATATTTGCGGGCTAGTTCGGACGGAGTCCGCACAGAGCGGACCACCTCNATCATCTNTATCTANATTCGGTCGGCTAGGCGGAACGATACTTCCCCGTGATGGCCACTTGCGATCGCGGTATCAGGTGTCCACCATGACGGGGCATCTCCTGGCGATAGCTACTCCATATCAACGAGCGATAAGCGTGCGTTCGCCATCGTAGTCTTCATCGACCGTCAGCGACGGCGGTATGCCCCACGACTCCGCGCCCTCGATCAACTCATCAGCCCAGATCTCCATCCGCGCGCCCTCCTCCTCACTGACCGTAGACAGCAGGGCCGGATCGGTGCTGATATACTGCGGCCAGTTGGCCACGGTATAGCCCATCGCCGACGGTGCGCCCGGAGCAAGGTGGAAATAGATAAAGCGAGAAATGCCATCGGGAGAGTCGGCAAGGTAAATGATGTTGTTGCTGCGTCCACTCGGTGCCCAGCGGACCGCGTCCTCGCCATTGGGACCATTGTCGATCATCTCCTCCACGCTCGGCAGCTCAGCGCCCTTCATTTCGAGCAGCAAGATCCGGTCGAGAGCCGGCTGCAGACCCCGTATCGAAAGCTGACCAGCCAGCAAACCGTGGATCGACGCGTCCTCCAGACGCTCCACCGGATAGACCAGCAGATGGCGCTGACCTTTCTCGAGCACAATCTCGTTGCCGCGACGCTTGTAGCCGCTGTATTCGCCCGACGCGTGCGGCGAAAGCAAAACCAGATGGTCGAAATCGATCGTGGCGGATGGATCTGTGTAAGCGGTCGTTGTCGCGAAGAACACGCTCACTAATGCCAGCCTACAAATAGCCTTCATCTCATTTCTCCCGATGGGGTTTCGCCGTGAGCGTCAGGTCACTCACGGCGATAAATGGGACAGACCGAAACCTCGATTTGATTGCAATTCTCGCCATTTATGGGACGCGCAACCGACAACAATTAAAGTCCCAAGAGATTGAAGATATTGATAGCCGTAAAATTGATAATCGCCCACAGCGTAAGGAGCAGCGCCAGTTCGGTCCACATCGACATCCGCTCCCGCTCTGGCGTCTTCATCGCCAGATGCAACACGCCATAGGCCACGGGGATCAGCAGCAGATTGTTGGCATTGGCGCCCTTGAGCACGAAGTCGAGCGTGCGCGAATCGAAGAGGATAAACACCAGCCACAAAAACGGGAAGCCGATCTGGAAGATCCGCACCCAGCGCCGATAGCTATCATCGGCACTCAGAGCCGCGACACCGACCCGCCGCAGGAAATCGGCGCCGATCCGCCCCGAGGAGGCAGCGAAGACCAGCAGCGTCGAAAAGAGCGTGCAGAACCCGCCGAACATAAAGATATAATAGGCCCAGTCGCCGATGCTCTTAGTGAAGATCAGCGACACCTGCTCAACGACCTTCATTCCCTCGGGCAACACGTTGAGCGTATTGAGCACCGATGCGCCGAGAAGATAGTAGGCACAGGTGATCACCAGTGCGATTCCGGTACAAACCCCCGCATCCGCCATCATCACCCGCATCCAACCGCGGTAGCGCGCCCGCCATTCGTCGGAATCTTGCCGTGGCCCGACAAAACTCGGATAGCCCTTCTCGACGATCCAATAGGGATACATGAAGAGTTCGACGGCCGTCGCCCCCACCGAGCCCATTACCGCCAATGCCACAAACGCGCCGTCGGACGGCATTTCGAAACGGAAGCCTGCGGCGATCTGCGCGCCGGAAATGGCGTAGTCGGTGCCCTGTAGCGCCAGCACCGAGCCGATTACCACCAGGCTGAAAGTAGCCACCAGCGCCGCAACCATGGTCTCCAGATCGTTGTAGAGCCCGCGCCACAACAGGACCGACATCCCCATAAATACTACAACGGCCCAGATTTGCTCTGACAGGAAGGGAAAGATCGTCACCATCAACCCGGCCACCGAGCCGAGGATGCCAATTACCGCCACGGTCACAGAGAAGTAGCCCGCCACGCAGAGCCAGGCGATCCACGACACGCCCTTGATGCGCTGGCCGGGCACCCGGTCGAGAATCTCGATGGTGGTGCTATTGCGCAAAATGCACTGCCGGCCCAGCTCGAGCTGGATCGCGTATTTGATCAGACAGGCCAGTATAACGCCCCATAAAAAGACAAAACCCACCTCGGCGCCCATCCGCGTGGTTACCAGCAATTCGCCCGAACCGACGACCGATCCCGAAACGATGACCCCAGGGCCGATATTGCGCAATAGCCCGCCAAAACCCGTCGGGGCCTCGCGAATTGCCTTGTGCTCATCTGCCATGCATGTCCTCCCTTGGAGAGCCGGGCGCGAATATATAAAATAAAAAGGGGCGACCCAAATCACCCGCAACCCACAGGGGCCATGCGCAAAATCTACACCGCCAACTGCGACTGATTCGCCTATACCCAACGCGGGCACTGCTGTTGGAAAACCCCCTGGACCTGGCCGTCAAAGCCAAACGTGACGGCGCCGGCAAACACCTACGGCAAGCTCGTTCTTGCAATCACTCTTGCCCAATAGTATCGGCGCGCTTCCAGATATACGGGGCTTCGAGGATACGCCGCTCTTGCCGACTCCAATCACCCTCGGCGCTATGTGCAGGTTGGGGATAACCACCGTCGGCCATCTCGCATCCATCTTCCCGATAGCGCCCTACAAACGCCATATGGCCCGGGGTATAGCGGTAAAAAAGGGCCCGGCGTTCATGATCTGCCGTCCATGGCAACGTGCCGTGGGCAAGGGCCTCTGTGAAAATCACCACCGATCCCGCTTGCTGAGGGATGTGCTTTAGCCACGGCCCCGTTTTCTCAAAGGCCGCAAAACTCTCCGGGCAGGCGAAATTGCTCTTGTGGCTACCCGGCACTACGCAGAGGCCACCGTCCTCGGCACCGACATCGCACAACGCATACTGGACGACCAGTAGTTCGCAATGGAATTGCCCGCCGGCGACCTGAAAGCGCATCCCGGGTTCCCATGGCACGGCGCCACCGTGCAGATGAAAAGGCCCACCGCCCGTGCGCATGAGCATGGCCTGCCCATGGTCGTAGCGGAATTGGTTGCCGAGCAGGTCGGCGAGATACGGGACGATACGGGCGTGGCCCACTATATTTCTGAAAGGCCTGGCGAATCGGTGCAGGGGGCCGGCTGCGATCTGGCAGTCGCCATTTCTCCAAAAGTCAAAGAAACCGTCCTGCCCCGAAGGCTCATTCCAAAGGTCGTACTCATCGAGCACCCTATTGAGATCGGCCAGTTCGTCGGGTTTAAGCACATCTTCGATCAGCAGATAACCCTGCAGATCAAAAAGATAGCGCTCTGCATCGGTCAACATGGTATAGCTTCTCCTTGTAGTGTCACCCCAACGCGACCCGCCGCCCCTCCTCATTGGCCTCGTAACACGCCAAAACCATCCGCAGCGCATCGCGGCCTTCCGCCGCCGTGGCCAGCGCCGACCGCTTCCGGTGCAAAAACTCGGCCAGCGGCCCGGCTAGGCCCGCGATCCGCTCGGCCTGGGCCCTGGGTGCCTCGACATCGCTGACCACCCACTCGCCGCGATCGCGCAAAAACCACTTCAAACTCGGCGCCGCGCAGTCGAAGCGCTCGGCCGCACTCGGCGCATCGCCCCAGTTCTGCACCAACACGCCCCGCTCGCCGACGATCTCGGTCGTATTCTCGCCCGCTGCCGCAGTAAAGGAGCAAGACACCTCGGCCAGCAGCCCGTCTGGATAGTCGAACAACGCTATGCCTTGGTCATTGGGCATGGTCGCCTTGTGCGCAGTGGTCATCCGTGCGGTCACCGCCTGCGGCAGGCCGAAAAGCCAGTAGAGAAAATCGATGGCGTGAGCCGCGTCGTCGGCAAAGATATCGCGATTGTAGATCGGATCGACGTGCCAGGACGATTCGAATGCGGGGTTGAGCAACATGCCCAGGCAGTGCCGGCGGCGGATCTGGTAAATGCGCCCCAGCGCGCCGGCGTCAAGAAGCGCTTTGATCTGCAAATTCTCCGGGTCCACCCGCATCTGCCAGGCCATGGTGAAGGGCACGGCTGCCGCATCGACCGCCGCTGTGATGCGATCGGCATCTTCCAGCGTCAAGGCCATCGGCTTCTGCAATATCACAGCCTTGCCGGCCGCCGCCGCCTGCCCGACCAGTTCGGCGTGCAGCGAGGTCTCCGATGCCACCACCACCGCCTCCACATCGCCCGCGAGCAATTCCTCCGCCGAGGCATAAGGTTCGACCCCGTGCTGCTCCACCGCCCGGTCGAGCCGCGCGTCGTCGCGGTCCCAACCCGCGGTCGGCTCAACGGCCAATTCGCCCCTTTGGCGCCACTGTGTGCAGTAGGCGTTAACATGGGCGTGGGCAAAGCCCAGAATCCCGACTTTCACGATCTCTCCTCAGTGGCGTTGCGGGGATAGTCGTTCCGACGTAATCTATCCCCGCAACGCCATCCCAGCAAACCTCGTTCTGGATACCGCGCCATGCCGCCGACTTTGACCTTCCTGCACACGTCGCCCGTCCACATCGAGACCTTCGACGCCCTGCTCAAAGAGCGGGCGCCCGACAGTCCTGCCGCGCACGTCGTCGGTGCCGACTTCCTCGCCGCAGCCCGCACACAGGGCATTTCCCCTGATTTGACCCGACGCATCCAGAACCAGACCGCGCCGCAGTCGCCGACGGCGCCAACCACGAAGGATATGTGCGGAAAATCGCGGATTCTCTGCGCCAGATCGCGCACCGGGGAGCAGTCATCCTGCTGGCCCAGGCCTCAATGGCTGGTGCCGCAACACAGTGCACTGATTTGCCGATCCCGGTCCTGAGCAGTCCCGAGCTGGGAGTCGAGGCGGCGATCGCTGCTTACCGGCGGGTTTAAAGCGGCAGTCGGAGCTTATCCGACCGCTCCATTAGCATTCCTGCAGGATATTGAGATCGTCCTCTTGCAGCGGGATCAGATCGACAGCGCGATCGGCGCCGCAAGCACCAACCCCAAGGGAGGATACATGCCCATGCTCACCAGCACCAAAAAGTACGGCCTCACCCCGGAGGAAAAGGCCTTCTACGACGACGGCGGCTACCTGCTCGCCAAAGCCGTTTTCACCCGTGCAGAAGCCGCGCTGTTGCGAGAAGAAGCCCACCAGATCGCCCGCCGTCTGCAGGCCAATCAGACCGCAGGCGTCGTCAACCAGGGTTGGGGCGCTGGCGCCAAGGTCACCGAGTTGCCGCGCCAGCTCCTCCACTGCCACAACGTCCAGTTTCACTCCGCCATCCTCGCGCGACTCTTGACCGACCCGCGCCTGACCGACCGCGCCGCCGATATCATCGGCCCCAATATACAGTTGCACCACACCAAGATGTTTATCAAACCGCCCGAAAAGGGCGCGCCCTTCCCCATGCACCAGGACGTCCCCTACTTCCCGCACCAGCACCACTCGATGATCGCCGCCATCATCCACTTCGACGACGCGCCCATCGAGAAAGGGTGCGTGCGGGTGGTGCCCGGATCTTTCAAGCTCGGTCCCTTAGATCATCTCAAAGACGGCGGTCATCACCTGTCCACCACAGAATACCCCGTCGCCGAATGCACGCCGTGCCCCGCCGAAGCTGGCGACGTGCTATTCTTCAGCTATCTAACTATCCACGGCTCCGGTCTAAACGAGAGCGCCGAAGCCCGCACCACCCTACTGGTGCAGATGCGCGACCCCGAGGACCTGCCCATCGTCAAGACTCACCTCTCGCGCGGCCAGGGCGCGATGTTGCGCGGCGTCGATCCGCTGGCCAACCACGGGCCGGGCGTCGATTCGGCCAAGCGCCTGGAGGTGGCCCCCTAGAGGCTAGCCACAATCGCGCGGAACTGCTCGGCGTATTGTTGCAACACTGCGTCGGCGTCGTGCTCAGAACCCGGCGGGTGGATCACCTCAACCGAAAAATAGCCGTTGAACCCGGCCTGCGACAACAGCCGCAGCGGGATCTCATGGTCGAAAAGCCCGTCGCCCAGCGTTGCACTGACTTGTAGCTTACCATCGACGATCTGCCCATCGTGTGCGTGCGTGTGGTAGGTGTGCTCGCCCAACACCTGGAAGCTCTCCTCGGGNTTTTCGAGCATCCGCTGCGAATGCATAAAGTCCCANAGGACCTTCAAATTCGGATGCCCAACCCGCTCNACCACCGCCCGCACCGGCGCCGAGGCACACCAGTCGTCGTGCGTTTCCAGCATCAGGGTCACGCCGCAAGCTTCGGCNTGTTCCAGCACCTGCCGGTAGCCCTCGGCGACGTAGTCGACCACCGCCATGAGTTCTCGCCCCCGGTCCCGCTGCCCGCCGAAAGTCCTGATCCGACTGCAACCCAGGTCCACCGCCAGGTCGATGTATTTCTTTAGATCCTCTACGTGGCCGGCCCGCTCGTCGGGGTCTGGCGCCGCCATCCGTGCCCCGGTGGCGATACAGCAGATTTCCAAACCCTCGTCCTCCATTCGCGCGCGAATATCCTTGCGCTCGTCGGTGCTGCGCTCGACCTCAATGCCCGAGGCATGCCCCCACTCGACCCGGGGCTCGAAGCCCTGGTAGCCGTGGCGTTTCATCCCTGCCACGACCTCGTCGAGAGTCCAATCTGGACACACGCTGCTCATCGTCGCCAGTTTAATCATATTATCCCCTTTCGGTCTTGTAACCGACTTGTTTTTGAAAAAGGATTTTCCATGTGCCAGCTATTTGCCGCAGCACCGCCCACGAAGCCCCCCATTGCCGGTGCTGCGGCATCGCGCTATGAGCGCTGCACCCCCGGGTTGACGGCAACGCGGGCAATACCTATTCAATAGGAACCAAATTACCAAGATCGCTGCCGGACGACAATACACACCCGATGGAGAGTCCATGCAGATCGGCACTACCCTAACCCGCTTTATCATCGAAGAAGAACGCCAGCACCCCGAGGCCACCGGCGAGTTTACCGGGCTGCTCACCGAACTCGCCAGCGCCGCCAAGATCATCTCGCGCGATGTCAACAAAGCCGGCCTCGCCGAAGTCATGGGCATCACCGGCCGCACCAATGTCCACGGCGAGGAAGTGCAAAGGCTCGATGAATTCGCCAACTCGCTGGTCATCCATACGACCGACCACACCGGTCGGCTGGCCGGCCTGGCTTCGGAAGAGATGGACGACATCTACCCCATACCCGACAAGCACCCACGCGGCAACTACATCCTGGTCTACGACCCGGTCGATGGCTCGTCCAATATCGACGTCAATGTCTCGATCGGCACCATCTTCTCCATCTACCGCAAGAGGAGCGCCTCCGGCGTTACCCTCAACGATTTCCTGCGCCCCGGCCGCGAACAGGTCGGCGCCGGCTATATCATCTACGGCTCGTCGACCATGCTGGTCTACACTACCGGCAGCGGCGTGCACGGTTTCACCCTCGATCCTTCCATCGGCGAATTTCTGCTCTCGCACGAAAACATCCAGATTCCCGCACGTGGCCAGTACTACAGCGCCAACGAGGGCAATGCCCCCAAGTGGGATCCCGCTATCCGCCACTACGTCAACTACCTGCGCGAAGACGACAAAGCCAGCGGCCGTCCCTATTCGGCGCGCTATATCGGCTCGCTGGTAGCCGACTTCCACCGCAACTTGCTCAAGGGTGGCATCTTCCTCTACCCGGGCGATGCCAAATCGCCCCGCGGCAAGCTGCGCCTCCTCTACGAAGCAGCACCGCTGGCCTTTATTGTCGAGCAGGCTGGAGGCGCCGCCTCCGACGGCGAGCAGCCGATCATGGACCTGCAGGCCAGCGAACTGCACCAGCGCACGCCGCTCTTTATCGGCAGTAGTGAGGACGTCGCGACCCTGGAGGAATTCGCGCAGGGCAAACGCGCACCCGAGGGCATAGAGGGCATCCGGGTCTCCAGCGTATGAGCCACCGCACCGGCCTCGGCGCGGCATTGGCGCTCTACGCACTGGTGGTACTGCAAAACGCCTGGCTGTGCGACGACGCATTTGTCAGCTTCCGCACCGCCGACAACCTAATCAACGGCCACGGCTTGACCTGGAATGCTGGCGAGCGCGTCCAGGCCTTCACCAACCCCCTCTGGCTCTTCGCCATCTCGCTCTGCTACTTCCTCAGCGGCGAAATCTACTTCACCGCTATTTTTTTGGGCACGGCCGTCTCGGTGCTGGCGGTGTATTTCGCGTTGCCCCGTTCCGACGGTCGGGCCGCGCTGATCGGCGGCGCGTTCCTTGCCTCTTCCAAGGCCTTCGTCGACTACTCGACCTCCGGCCTCGAAAATCCGCTCAGCTTCCTGCTGCTGGCCCTTTTCGTTCGCACCTATATAGAGCAACCCCGCAACATATTCCGCCTGGCGCTTATCGCCGGATTCGCTGCGCTCAACCGCATGGATACCGCGCTTTTCTACCTGCCGGCGTTATTGTCGGTCTGGTGGCCGCAGCGAGGCGTGCGCGCCACGGCTGCAGCGGCCCTCGGCTTTGTCCCTTTCGGCCTCTGGGAGGCCTTCGCCATCTTCTACTACGGATTCCCCTTTCCAAACACCGCGTATGCCAAACTCGCGTCCGGCATTCCGGCCGCAGAAATAGCTGCTCAGGGGCTGCGCTACGCCGGCCACTCGTTTGAGTTCGACCCGGTGACGCTATCGACCATGGCGGGTGCGCTGGGCTTGGTTCTATGGCGACGCGACAGAATGCTCGCCCCACTGGCGGCGGGCCTTGTGCTGTACCTGATCTATACCGTGCGCATCGGCGGCGACTTTATGAGCGGTCGTTTCTACGCTGCCCCTTATCTCCTCGCGGTCTCCCTGATGGTTCGAGCGATGCCGCGTCCCGCTGGTCGCGGCTGGCTCGCCATTCCCGCCCTCGCCGTCACGCTGGCCCTGATAGGCCCCCATCCCCCATTCCTCAGCGGAACGGACTACGGCCACGACTACGTCAATAGCCACAGCAAAGCCAAAGCGATAACCGAACAATACTCGGTCGGCGACGAACGGGCCTTCTATTATCCGTTCACCGGACTACTCCGAGCGGTGACCACGCGTCAGGACACAACCTTCCCGATCCACGGCTGGGCCGATTGGGGCCGACGCCTGCGTCAATTCGCCGACGGGGGCAAAAGCGCCGTCGTCACCTGGCCCCTGGTTGGCTTCATCGGTTTCTACGGTGGTCCGGATTGCTATTTCATCGACATGTACGGCCTTGGCGATCCATTGACAGCAAGACTGCCCGCACGCCGCGACATTAACTGGGGGATCGGGCACATGGAACGCATCCTCCCGGATGGGTATTTCGAAACCCACCTGTACGGCCCAAATCTGATCGCGGACCCCGGCCTGGCCCAGTACTATGATGTCCTGAAATCGATCATCGCCGGCGAACTTTTCTCGTCCGCGCGCCTGGCCGCAATATGGGACATCAACACCGGCGTCTACAACCACCTGATCGACGAGGACACATACCGCTACCCCGCCCCGGATGATGTCGCGCGCAGCCAGCGGGCCACGATGGGCGCACCTGGCTTCCCGCCGATCACCTTCCGGCCGGACCGCTTTATGCACTTCAGCGGCCTTGGCGATGTCTACTTCGACCGCGGACAGTACCTCCTCGCCGCTCAGACCTACCGCCAGGCCCTTGCGCTCGACGAAAACTACATCCGGCGCCACCACCCCAAGGACCACCGCGAAAAGACGGCCGCTTTGTACTTGCAGTTGTCCCGGGCGCTGGACTTTCTCGGCAAGCCAGGTGTCAGCCGCGCGGTCCTGGAAAGCTATTTGCGCAAATACCCTGACAATGAGGCCGTACGGAACGCCCTGAACGCATCCACCCCACCAAACCACATTGATCCATGAAAATCACCGCCATCGAGCTATCGATCTTCGAGCTGCCCACCAACACCGCCCGCTTCGACCTCGAAGAAGTCGCCTACGGCCGCCGCACCCGCTGGCAGAGCCGTGGCCACGGGCGCATCGATGCTCCCATCCACGTCCTGCACGTTTTGACCGACGCAGGCATAGAAGGCATCTGCACCGTCGGCGATGCCCGCTACCAGACGATGCGGCGGGAGGAATTGGAACAGCTGCGGATCATGGCGATTGGCCACGACCCGTTCGACCGCGAGCGCCTCGACGCCAAACTGCGTTTCGCCACCCGGTCGATGTTCTCGCGCCCGGGCTGGCACGGCGCTTTCGATAATTGCCTGTGGGATATCGCCGGCCAGGCCGCGGGCCTGCCCGTCTGCCAGTTACTCGGCCGCGCCAGACCGCGCTGTCGAGCGTATTACAACTTTCCCTCGGGGAGTCTCGATGCCGCCCTCTCGGGCTGCGACCGGGCACTGGCCGCAGGCTTTACCGCGCTTAAGGACCACTGGACCGCTACACCCGACGCCAATATCGCCTGGTCCCGTGCCGTCCGCGACCACGTCGGCCCCGACATCGAACTCCTGCACGATGCCGCCGGCAGCCCCTACAACTTCAACGAAGCCCTGCGCGTCGGCCGCGCGCTCGAAGAGTTCGACTACGGCTGGTTCGAAGAGGCGATTTCCGACCGCGACCTGCAGGGCCTGCAGATGCTGTGCGCCGAGCTGACCATACCAGTGATGGCCCTCGAGACCCTGATGCACGACTACGAGCTCAGCACCGCCTGGGTATTGGCCGGCGCCACCGACCTGGTCCGCGCCAACGCCCGCCACGGCACCACCGCCACCCTCAAGCTGGCGCATCTAGCGGCGGCGCGCGGCGCGACAATCGAACTCAATGGCCCCGGCGGGCTCTTCGGACTGGTCCACGCCCACCTGGCATGCGCCCTCGAAAACACCACCTACTACGAGTACTTCCCCGGCGGCAGTCGCGACGAACTCGGGCGCGAAATCGGCCTGACCAACCCCCCTCTGCCCGTCAGCGGATATATAAGCCCACCCGACAAACCGGGGTGGGGCGCCGAATGGGATCGGGCCTACTTTGAAAAAAAGCGCGTCGGCCGCTGGTAGTTGTCGAGCTGGTTGAAGTTTGCGGCTATTTTCGATAGTTTATGGGGCGCACCTACACCCCTGATAAACGCCATGGCAGACAATCGACAAGACGGCGGACTCAATCCGATCGATATCGGTATTATCGGCGGCGGCAAGGGCGGCACTGCCCTGCTGCAGGCCCTCAAGGATATTCCCCAGGTCACCATCGTCGGCGTCTGCGACATCGACCCACAGGCTCCCGCCATCCTCATCGCCCGCGAGATGGGCATCGACACCTACACCGATTCGGGGCAGTTGATTCTCGAACAGCCGATGAATTGGCTGATCAACGTCACCCATAAATCCACCACCCAGCGCCACATCCTCAGCCGCGAGCTCAGCGATGTCACCGTTATCGACGGTCATATCGCCGAACTCATCTGGCACCTGCTCCTCGACCTCCAGGAGTCGCTCAAAGATTCCAATGCGGACGGCTCCTCACTCTACGAACTGGTGTGGACCGTTATCCAGCGAATCGTCAATATCGCCCAACCCGTCCATCGCGAGCTCGAGCACATCGCCTTCCACGACCCGCTGACCGGCCTCTACAGCCGCCATATGCTGCGCCAATTCATCGAGCGCGAAATAAGCCACGTCTACCGCAACGGCCAGCCGCTGTCGTTGGCCATCCTCGATATCGACCACTTCAAGGAGGTCAACGACCAATTCGGCCACGATGTCGGCGATCAGATCCTCAAGCAACTGGCCGAGCTGTTCAAAAATAGCTGCCGCTCGACCGACCTCGCCTCCCGCTATGGCGGCGAAGAATTTATCGCGGTGCTGCCCAATACCAACCAGAACGCCTCCTTGATTTGGGCCGAGCGCATGCGCGAGCGCGCCGAGGAAGCACTGCGCACCCCCGACGAGCGCAAAGTGACGATCAGCATCGGCGTCGCCACTCTGCTGATCAACGCCGATCTCAGCAACGACACTCCGGTCCAGATCGCCTCCGATCAACTCTTTAAAAAAGCCGACAACGCCCTCTACGAGGCCAAGGACGCGGGCCGCAATCGCGTCGTCACCTCGGAGATCTCCATCACCCAGGAGTAAACACCGATGGAAGTCGCCCCCGGAATCCACCGCATTCAGACGCCCTTCGGCGACCGCTTCGTCTGCCTCTACCTCCTCGTCGGGTCCGAGGCCGCGTTGCTTGTAGACACCGGTGTCGATGCGACCCCCGGCGAATATCTCGCGCCCTATCTCGACGAGATCGGCCTCGCCGTCGATAAAATCCGCTACGTGATCAACTCGCACGCCGACTTCGACCACACCGCCGGCAACCAGTCGGCCAAAGAGCTCTGCCCCGGCGCGCTCTTCATGTGCCACCGGTCCGATCTCGGCCAGGTCGAGGACATCGAGCTGATGATATCCGACCGCTACGGCGAATACGCGCAAGACCACGGAATCGCGGATGGCGACGAGGCCCTCGACGCCATCCGCGCCGCCACCCGCACCTGCCCCATCGACATTGCGCTCGCCGGCGGCGAAGCCATCCGCCTCGGGCCCGAGTGGAGCATCGATATCTGGCACACACCCGGCCACTCCTACGGCCACCTCAGCCTCTACGACCCGCGCGGCCACCACCTGATCATCGCCGACGCCGCGCTCTACAACGCGGTGCTCACTGCCGATGGCGCGCCGGCCTTCCCGCCGACCTATCGCTATGTCGACACCTATCTCGCTTCGGCCCAGCGTATCGCCGCCGTGCGCCCCAACCTCCTGCTCACCAGTCACTACCCTGTCTATGAGGGCGCTGCCGCCGCCGAATTTATGGCCGAGAGCCGCGCCTTCGTCGACCGCGTCGATCAGGCCCTGATCAAAGCGCTCGCATCCGAACGCACGCTCAAAGAACTGACCGACCTGCTCGCACCTGACCTCGGCGCCTGGCCCGCCGAGGCCGGCGCCTACGCCTGCTTCCCCTTCCTCGGTCACCTCGAACGGCTGGTGCAATACGGCCGCGCGCAAACCGACCGCCGCGACGGTCTGCTCACCTACCGGCTAAAATAGCGCTATGGCCTTCACCTTCACCGACCGCCATATCGAGGAATATCGCACCCAGGGCTACACCGTCTTCCGCCGCATCCTGCCGCCCTCGCTGGTCGCCGATTTGCGCCGAGTCTGTGCGGAGGCCCGTGGCATCGCCCGTGAAAACCGTGGCCCGCAGGCCCAGCGCCTGCAACCCATCGCCGACTACCCGCTCGACCAGCAGCCCTTTCTCGACTACGTCGAACTCCCCGTCCTCAACGATGCCATCCAGCGCCTGCTCTCGCCCGCCTACCGCGTCGGCGGCCCCAGATTCCTCGGCGTGCTCTTCGAGCCGGCCGACCTGCCCTGGTGTACCCCCTGGCACCGCGATTGGCGCGACAACGTCGTCGGTCTCGACCTGGCGCGTTGGGATCGGATCTTCGCCGACGACCGCTATCTCAACCAGGTCAACTGCGCCCTTTACGACGACGCCTGCACCTGGGTTGTGCCCGGTAGTCATTTGCGGCGCGACCTGCGGCGCGAAGCCGAGCGCTTCCCCGACCGCCCAATCCCCGGACCCGACCTCGAGGGCAAGTCGTATATCGAACGCGAATGGATCTGCCGCGAATACGTCGAGAGCATGCCGGGCGCGCGACAGTTGCATCTCGCAACCGGCGACTTCTGCCTTTACCGCAATTCGCTCTGGCACCTCGGCAACTATGTGCCCTACGCCCAACGCGCGACCTTGCACGACGCGGTCGATACCGACGAATTCGAATCGTGGCGCACCGATATCCGCACCGAAAGCCAGCAGCGGGTGGAAGCCGGGCGCGGGATGGAAAATCCCAACCGACCCTGAAGCACCACTGGCGTTGGTGCACCCGTATACCTAGGTTATAGAAATCCCAGCCAAAGGAGATCGCCAATGACAACGACTATCGCGCATTTGACCATGGAAGAATTGGACGCCGGCCTCGACCACATCCGCCAGGCCCCCAAGGACCAGGGGGTACTGGAACTAATCGTGCGCCGCCCGGTTAGCGAACAACGCGAAGTGCTGACGGTGGGCCAACTCGACCCGGCCGAGGGCCTGGTCGGCGATAACTGGTCTGCTCGTGGCTCGTCGATGACCGACGACGGCAAGGCCCATCCCGAAATGCAGCTCAATATCATGAATGCCCGCACCATCGCCCACATCGCCCAGGACCGCGAGCGCTGGCAACTGGCCGGCGACCAGCTCTACATCGACATGGATATCGGCGAAGACAATATGCCGACGGGCACCCGGCTACAGCTCGGCACGGCCATTATCGAGGTCACTCCGATCCCCCACAATGGCTGCAGGAAATTCACCGAGCGCTTCGGCATCGACGCGATGAAGTGGGTCAACTCCGACATTGGCAAGCAACTGCACCTGCGCGGCATTAACGCCAAGGTCGTACAGGCTGGCACTGTCCGCGCCGGCGACGCCGTCACCAAAGTCTGAGATGGCCAAAAATAGCCAACTCGTCTACTCCAGCGACAGCGGTCGCGTCCACCGCGGCAAAAAACCACCAGAGCAACAGCAATCCGCCACTACCAAGGACGGCAGCGCCCGCGTCCGTCTGGAGAAAAAGGGCCGCGGCGGCAAAACTGTGACCACCGTCGCGGGTCTGCCGCTTACTGGTGCCGACCTCAAAGCCCTAGCCTCTGCTATCAAGCGCAAATGCGGCAGCGGCGGCTCGGTCATCAATGGAGTAATAGAAATCCAGGGGGATAAGGCAGATGCAGTCATCGCCGCGCTGGAGCAAGCGGGATACAAGGCCAAGCGCGCCGGCGGCTAATCACTCCAGCGCGAAGACAAAGAGCCGGCGCTGCCCCTGACCGCCGGTCTTGCGCCGTCCTCCTAGGCTGAAGAGGGGGGAATCTCCTTCCCCTGCGGATCCCGCTCATCCCCTACCTCAACCCCCAATTCCACTGCCAGCTCCGCGCTGATAAAGTGCTCAATCGCATCTGCCGGATCGTGCGTATGGTCTTCGGGCAATCCCAAGCGGCTCATATAGGTCTCCCATAACCGGTGGTTGCGCAGCAACCGCAAAGCCTCGCGTCGCCCCGCTTCCGAAAGCGCGTACTGACTACTGCGTACAGCCTGCAATAAATGTCGCTGCTGTAAACGCCGGAATGCCAACTGCGCCATACCGCGCCATACCGCCGCCGCCCCCAGCAACGCCTCGCGCGCCAACCCCGGATCGGCAACTTCAGCGCGCCGCGCCAGCGCCAATAACATGTGATCCTGCGCCACCTGCAAAGACAGTTGCAACCGCTGCCAAAATCGGGCCAGCACGCCCTGATTGGGCGAAAAGAGCAAGGAGAACAGAAAAATCCCGCCGACAACCACCACCATCGCCCCGGCGATCGAGCTATCCCACTCGCTCGCCAGTACGTAACCCACCACCGCCGACGCTGCCCCGAAAATCATCGCCAGCGCGATGACCACCACCAGTCGGTCGCTCCACAAATAGGCCGCCGCCCCCGGCACGATCAGCATCGCCACCACCAAGATCGCCCCGACCGACTCGAAGGACGCCACCGTCGTCAACGACACCAGGCCCATCAGCAGGTAGTGCATCAGTGTGGCGTTAATGCCAACCGATACCGCCAGCGCCGGGTCGAAGGAGGCGATCTTGAGCTCTTTGTAGAACAGCGTGACCAGCAGTAAGTTGACAACCAGTACCGCGCTCAGAATCCACACCGGCCGCGGTCCGATCGACTCGTCGCCCCACAACAGCAGATCCCAGGGGGTGTAGGCGATCTCGCCGTAGAGCACGCACTCCTGGTCTAAGTCGACCTGACCGGCATAGGCGGTGATCAGCACCACGCCCAGCGCGAAGAGCGCGGTGAAGACCACGCCAATCGATGCGTCCTCCTGCACCCGCCACTTCTTGTGCAAGGCCTCGACCAGGAGCGTCGTCACCAGCCCGAACAACGCCGCGCCCAGAAACATCGGTAACACCGCCCGGCTGCCCGACAGCAAAAAGGCGATGGCAATGCCCGGCAGCACCGCGTGCGACAGCGCGTCGCCCAATAGCGACATCTTGCGCAACACCAAGAAGGTGCCGAGCAGCCCGCAGGAAGCCGTGGCCAATACGCCAGTAAGCACGATCCAGAACGAGCCGTCGATCACTCGCGCCCTCCCCGGCGGTACTGGCTGCCGGTGCCGTGCAGGTTGACGATCTGAGCCGGATCGATGCCGCGCTCGCGCGCCAGGATCTCCTCTAGCCGTGCGATGATCCCGGGCGTCAACAAATGCTCGACCTCGTCGGCGGGCCGATCGACGTGGTCGGCGTCGAGAATCGCCCGGTAGAACAGATAATGCTCCCACAATCGGTGAGACTTGACCACGAACAGCCCCTCTGCGAGCCCGGTCTCGGTCAGGGCGAAAAAGCCGTCCGCCCGCTCGACGTGGCCCGCCCGCTCGAGCTGGCGGCCGATGCGTCTGACCTTGTCGGGCGAGTGGCC
Organism: Gemmatimonadota bacterium; assembly: GCA_002724215.1. Classification (GTDB taxonomy): domain Bacteria; phylum Latescibacterota; class UBA2968; order UBA8231; family UBA8231. The sequence continues at coordinate 19,573 of PBOD01000010.1, forward strand.
CATTTCGATCGACAATTCCTCGACCGCCAGCGGCCTTGCCTCCTCGACCTTCTCCTGCAATTCGACACAGGCGCGCAAAAAGTGCTGCTGGCTCTCGCGGCGGCTGTTGGCCCGCTCCCTGAGCCAGCGTGCCCCCACCCCCCGCTGCGGCGCCAACAGCGCCGAGACCACGAAGCTCAGCGTCGCCACCAGCACCATCACCGGGCCGGTGGGTATCCGCGGCGCCAGCGAACTGATAAAGGTCCCGACAACCCCGGCGAAGCCGCCAAAGGCCGCGGCCAGCAATACCATCGTGCCCAGACGCTCGGTCCAGAAGCGCGCGGTCACTGCCGGCGTGATCAACATCGCCGCCACCAACACCACCCCCACCGCCTGTAGGCCCACCATCACCGTCAGCGCGATCAAGCCCATCAGCAAAACGTCGATCCAGCGCGTCGAATAGCCCAGCGTCTGCAAAAAGCCCGGGTCGAAAATCAGCGCCTTGAATTCCTTAAAGAACAGCGCCAGCACCAAGATGATCAGCGCGGCCAGCACGCTCATGACTTTCAGATCGTCATCGACCAGCGAGGCCGCCTGACCGAAGAGGAACTTGTCGAGTCCACTCTGATTGCCCGAACCGGCGCGCTGGATGTGGGTCAAAAGCACGATGCCGATACCAAAGAACACCGATAGTACGATGCCGATGGCCGCGTCGGCCTTAATGCGAGTAAAGTTGGTGACGAATTGCATGAACAGCACGCCGACAACGCCCGATACCGCCGCGCCCGCCAATAGCACCGGCAACGCCTTGCTGCCGGTCCACAAATAGGCCAGCGCCACCCCGGGCAGCGCCGCGTGCGCCAACGCATCGCCGACCAAGCTGCGCTGGCGCAACACCGCGAACGATCCCAATAGCCCGCCGGTGGCGCCGATTAGCAACGAGCCGAAGAGCACGAAGCGCACATTGGCATCGGCCAGGCTCAAAAAGCGCAGCGCATTTTCGATCATCCCATCTACCCCCCGCGGCGCTGGTTGGCCATCGCCTGCGCCGCCTGCGACAATACCGTCAATCGGCCGCCGTAGGTCTTTTGCAGGTTGTCGTCGGTGAATACTTCCCCGGTCGGGCCCGAGGCCACCACCCGCATATTGAGCATGATGACCCAGCCGAAATACTCGGTGACCGTCTGCAGATCGTGGTGGACGACGAGAATGGTCTTGCCCTGCTCGCGCAGGGCGACTAAAATCTCGATGATCGCCCGCTCGGTCGCCGCATCGACCCCGGCGAAAGGCTCGTCCATCATGTAAATCCTGGCATCCTGGGCCAGGGCGCGGGCCAAAAAGACCCGCTGCTGTTGACCGCCCGACAACTGGCTGATCTGCCGCCGGGCATAATCGCCCATCCCGACTTTGTCGAGCGCATCCTGAGCCAGACGCCGGTCTTCCCTGCCCGGTCTCCGCATCCAGCCGACGTGGCCATAGCGGCCCATTAACACCACGTCGAGCGCGCTGATCGGGAAATCCCAATCCACGGACTCGCGCTGCGGCACGTAGCCGATGATCTTGCGCATCTCACTGTAGTCCTCGCCGTAGATCTTGACCCAACCAGAGGCCTTGGGCACCAGGTCCATAATCGCCTTGATCATAGTGGACTTGCCCGCGCCGTTGGGACCGATAATACCCACCAGTTGCCCCTCGGGCACGTCGAGATCCACATCCCACAGCACCGGCTTCTTGTGGTAGGCGATAGTCATGTCGTGGATCTGGATCGGATACACGTCCTGGCTCACTTCAGCGCCCCTACGATGGTGTTGACATTGCTCTTGACCATGCCGACATAGGTGTCGGCGCCGCTTTCTGGTCCGCCCATCGCGTCGGAGTAGAGCGTACCGCCGATCGCGACCTGAAACCCGCGGTCGAGACAGCCCTCTTTCACCGCTTCGATCGAACGCGCCGGCACGCTGCTCTCGACGAAAATGGCCTTGACCTGGCGCGCGACGATCTGATCGACCAACTGCGTCACATCGTGGACCCCGTACTCGGCGACGGTCGAGATCCCCTGCAGGCCGACGACTTCGATCCCGTAGGCCATGCCGAAATAGCCGAAAGCATCGTGGGCGGTAATCAGCACCCGGCCGTCCTCCGGGATCTGCGCAACCTGTTCGATAACCCACTGGTGCAGAGCTTCCAGTTCGCGGCGATAGCGCGCGCCGTTTTCGCGGTAGACCGCCGTGCCCTCCGGATCGACTTCGCTCAAACTCGCCACCACCCCATCAATGGTCTGCGCCCACAGCGAAACATCAAACCATATATGGGGATCGTAGTTGCCCTCCAACTCGGGCGGGCGGCGCAGCGCGTCCTCTGGTATGCCACCGGTTACGGCCAATACTTTCTTGCCGCGGGCCATTTTCTCGAAGATCTCCTCCATCTTGCCCTCTAGAAATAGACCATTGAACAGCACCAGGTCCGCCGCCGTCATCCGCGCCAAATCGCCCTGTGACGCCTTGAAGTAGTGCGGATCGACGCCGGGCCCCATCAATCCGGTGACCGCGACTCGATCGCCGCCGATATTCGCCGCCAAATCGGCGACCATGCCCGTGGTGCAAACCACGTTGATCAGGCCGTCGTCAGCCCGTTGTTCGGGGGTGCCACAGGCGGCCAGCAATAGAGCGCAAAGAAGGGTAATGGTCGCTTTCATTGGAGCTTCTACTCGGTTAAGNTGCCTTTTATAATCTGGGCAAAGGCGNATATTTATTTANCTTACAAAACTATTAGATANATAGCATACAAAAATTAGTCAAGGCTAAAAAAATGTCAAGAGCATTGCTAAATGCTCCTTTTATTTCTTTATTTTAAGANATTGCAACGTATAGCTGAGGAGATGGGGATTGCTCAGTCAGGCCATTGAAGACTATCTCAAATTCATCTACAAGCTACAGCACAGTGGCAACCCGGAGCAGCGCGTCACCACCTCGGTGATCGCCGAACGCCTGGGGGTCGCGGCCGCCTCCGCGACCAATATGATCAAAAAGCTGGCCGAAATGCACCTGCTGGTCCACGCCCCCTATCAGGGCGTCGAACTCACTTCAGCCGGCGAGAAGATCGCCCTCGAAACCATCCGCCACCACCGGTTGATCGAGCTCTATCTCGCTCAGGCCCTCGGCTATTCCTGGGACCAGATCGACGCCGAAGCCGATCGCCTCGAACACGCCATTTCAGAGGAATTCGAAGACCGTATCGACAAGGCCCTAGGCTACCCCACCGTCGGCGCCCATGGCGAGCCCATTCCCACCAAGCAGGGCCAGATCGAGGATCTCGAATACGCCCGTCTCTCCGATCTCGCCATCGGCCAACCCGCCGTCATCCGCCGCGTCAGCGACCGCAACCCGGAGATGCTGCGCTATATGGAACGCTTGGGGCTGCAGTTAGGCACGCGGGTCGAAGTGCGCGAGAAAGCCCCCTTCAGCGGTCCGCTGCAGGTGCAGATAGACGCCGACAAGGAAGAATCGCTGGGATTGGAAGTGGCGCACAATATCTTCGTCGATGCCGACGACTAAAGTGCGCCGAATGAAAATCAGTTGGGGCTAAAGTGGCCGTTAGAGCCTCCCTGCCGCTGGGCCTGACGACGCTGCTCCACCATCAAAGCCAATTGACCGAAGTAGTCACAGAGCGCCCGCAAGCGCCCGTTCTCGCTCGTCATTTCCAGCAACTGCTGCCGTTGCCCCACGTCCATTACCACGGCTTCGGCCAGTTCCCAGGTCGTGGTCGGGGCCCAGTCTGCAGTCGCGGTACCCGTCTCCTCCCGAGCCAATCTTACCAGGCGCTTGAACTCCGCCAATGCCCGCTCGATCAAGCTCTGGTCTGGCGGCCCCTCCTCGTCCTTGATATACTCGACCCGGGCCTCCACATAGGACTTGACCTCGACGACGCTGTCGATGCGGAAACGCCGCATCCCCTCGGTGACGATTTGCAACCTGCCGTCCCCGTATTCGGTGACGACCTGTCTGAGTTCGACCGTGCATCCGACGCTGGCCTGCGCCTCGCAGTCCTGTCCCAGGACGATCCCCACTTGCAATACCTCGCCCCGCTCCTCCGCCGCACGCACCTCGGCGAACAGCTGCCGGTAACGCGGCTCGAAGATGTACAGGGGCACGGTCTGGCCGGGCAATACGACGATTTGCAGGGGAAAGAGCGGGATGGTGCTGAGATCGGTCATCGGGGCGGTTGCGCTCCGGGGGTTGAGGGACTAAACTAGTCCGCATGGATGCCGATTTTTTTTTCCCGGCGGATGACGCGCATATCGCGCGGGAAAAAAACAAAGCCAAAGACCTTCGCCGCTCCCAATGGTGGAAGCGCAAGCGGTCCTCCGGCCGTTGTCACTATTGCCGAGACTCGTTCCCGGCCGCCGATTTGACTATGGACCACGTGGTCCCACTCAGCCGTGGCGGCCTGACGGTCAAGTCCAACGTGGTTCCCTGCTGCAAGGACTGCAATAGCCGCAAGCAGAGCTTGCTGCCCATCGAATGGGATGACTACCTCGAAAGCCTACAGCGGGACACCAGCGCCTAGCTCACTTGGCGGCGGCGCTAGCGCTCGACGATTGGGCGGTCTTGGCGGCGGCCTCAACTTCCGCGCGCACTGCGCTGCGCACCGCGGAATTTACGGTCTCCTGGGCGAATTCCCTCGCTTTGTCGGGCACCCCGAACAGGAAATCAAGGACTACCGCCGCTACACCGCACATCAGGAAAATCAATAGATAGGTCTTAAAACCCGTCGTTGGATGTCGCGGCGGCCTGTGGCGCCTTCTCCTTGCCATCGTTCCTTCCTCCTTCTGTTCTCGGGACCGATGCGGGTAAATCGGTCAGCCCACCAAAACCGACGCTCCCACCAGGCGGACAAAGCCCCAGATCAGTGGTACTGCACTATATCTTCAAGCGCCGCTTTGACCTCTTCGACCACCTCCGCTGGCACTCGCGGATTGAACGGACCGCCCTCGCCGCCATCAACATCGTCGAAGCCCCCCAGGTGCATCGCCTCGACCACGGCCGAATAGTTGTACATCCGCCCGTCGCGGAAGCGAATATCCTCCAGGGCGGTGATGGCATCCTCGATTCGCTGCGACTCGGCGAAATCGCCGCGGCGCTGCGCGTTGTTGATCTCATCGGACGCGCGCGCGACCACGACATTAATCCCCGAGGTGTGGCCCTTGGTCCCCCGCTGCGCCGGACCGGTCGAGCGATCGCCCACGCCCCAGATCACCAGCGCCGCCCCATCCTCGACCCCGGCGACGATCGGACCGACATCGTCGACGGTAGTCCCGATCTTGAGGCCGACGAAATGCTCGGACTCGTTCATCAGCCGCACGGCGATATCGCGCTCGGCCTGGTTGCGCAGATAATAGAGCAAACGCGCGCCGCACGACCGCCCCAACCGCTCGGCCAGTTCCATGTAATAGGCGAAGATGCCCTCGGCATTGCCCACGCCCGTCAGCGGCATCACCAGATAGACATCGGGTGGAAATTCGAGAGCCGCCTCCCTCTCTATTAGACGCTCGGCATCCTCAATCGGGTTGGGGGCAATCCCGGCCATCAACAACCCCTTGCCACCCATTTGCTCACCGGTAAAGCCCATCAATTGCACCTGATCATCAGCGCTGATATGATGGATGAGACTGGTTCCGGCAATGCCAATTACCCGGCGCCTATCACCATCCAGATGATTGTTTTCCATCAGATAGCTGATATTCTTAGCATGCGCTCCATAATCGATCTTGGCCTCGCGAAAGGGGATGACCGGTATGGATGTCACGGAGTTCAGCGCGTCGAGTAGTTCTTCTTTATTCATAGCCATCGTTAACAACTCCTATTATTTAATATATATGCATATTTATGGATGTGTGAATGAAAATTGACCCCTTGGGCTCGAACTTTAAAAATTCGCTGTCAACGCTCGGGCTCAAAGCGGTCCATATCGCGGCCCGGCGCGCCCTCAACGATCCATCGCGCGATGATTTTACCGCTTATTGGCCCCAGCAACACGCCGTTTTTGTAGTGCCCGCTAGCGACGAAAAAACGGGGCGTAGCCGCCAGCGGCCCGATCAGCGGACGCCCACCCCGCGGCTTGGGCCGCAAACCGGCGCGCTGCTCGACGAGCGGTAGATCCCTCCCCAACAATCGTCCGATCCAGGCCCTGAGATCCGCAGCGGCCTCTGTCGTGGTATCGAGAGCATAGCCGACCTCCTCCACCGTAGACCCCGCGATGGTCGTATCGCCATCGGACACCATATAGCGCCCGCGAGCCCGCACCAGATGCCGCAGCGGCGAACCGCCGAGGCGAACGTGCTGACCCCGCACTGGCCGCACCGCCACCTTGGCCCCCAACATCGCCGCCAGCGGCCCCGTCCAAGCCCCGGCCGCCAGCACTGCAAAATCGCCGCGATATACCTCGCGCCGCGTCGCGACCTCGACGCCGCCCGCATCCTGAGCCAGCCGCGCGACGCGCTCGCCGCTGTGCGCGACCGCGCCGCGCTTTTGCGCCCCGGCCCACAGTGCCACACCTAGTTTGGGCGGATCGACCCGGTGATCGTCGGGAAAGAACAACCCCCGGTCGCCACCGACCAGTGCCGGCTCGCGCGCTTGCAGCGCCCGCTCGTCGAGCCGCTCGACCGCGCAGCCTCTGGAGCGGTTGAACTGATAAATTTCCTCGCGCTCTTGCTCGTCGGCGCACAACTCGACCCCGCCGAGCGGTCGCCAGCCGACGTCCAGTCCCGTCTCCTCCGCCAGCTCAGCTGCCAGCACCGAGTGCAGCGCGTGCCCATCGCGGTAAAGTTGTGCATAGGGATTGTCGCCGCCATTGGGGTGCGACAGCACGCCGAGCGAGGCGCGACTGGTCGCAGATTCGGCGACCCCGTGCTCGTCGAGTACGACCACCTGGCAGCCCCGGCGAGCGAGAAAATACGCCACTGCACACCCGACGATCCCCGCCCCCACCACCAGGACCCTTGCCCCGGAAGGGATCATCGCCCTAACGGCCGACGATGGGCGGCAGGTTGGTCACCGGGCAGGCGCGGGGGCCGCGGACATCGTAGCCCATATCGGCCAGCACGCAGTTGATCTGGGATTCGAGTTGGATCAGGTATTCCTGCTCGCCGGGATTGGTCGAGGCCCGCGCCGGCCCCACATCAAAACCGCGCGCGGCAATGCCGGTCTTGAAGCCCTCGGGAAAATTGACGCCAAGTAGCATCAGGTTGATCAAATCGAGGATGCGATACTGCAACTCGCGCCCGCGCTCTATATTGCCGGCTATGGCCTGGTCGTAGATATCGACGATCACCTCCGGAACGATGCCCGAAGTCGCGATGGTGCCGCCGCTCGCGCCCATCAGAATCGAAGGAAAAAGAATCTCCTCGCAGCCGACCAGCACCACGTAGTCGGGCCGTTGCTGGCGCATGCGGTGTATGGTATTGAGCAGGCGCGGCTGGTCGCGGCTGGAATCCTTGGTACCGAAAATCCGCTCGAAGGGCAACAACCGCTCCATCAGGTCCAGCGTCAACTCCTGCGTGAATTGCGGAATGTTGTAGAGCAGGATGTCGAGCGGCGACTCGCGGGCGATCTCGGCGTAGAATTCGTAGAGGCTCTCCTCGGACAGCGGGTAGTAATAGGGCGGTATCAGCGAGATGGCGTCGACGCCGCCGAGCCCCGTATAATAGTCGGCCATCTTCAAGACATCGCGCACATTGGCCTCACTGGCCCCGGCCAGTACCGGCACCCGCCCCTGGTTGATGTCGCAGATCAGCCGCACAACATCCTGGCGCTCCTCCCACGACAACCGCGTGAACTCGCCGGTACTGCCATTGGGATAGAGCCCGTGGATACCGGCGTCGATCAGCCAGTTTATATAGCGCTCCATCTCCGAATAGTTGATTTTGTTTTTGTCGTCGAAGATCACCACATTGGGGCAGAAGATCCCGGTAAAGTCCCGGCGGCTGCTGTCCCGGCGCGCCGCCGGCGCGGGGATATTGGCGGCCGAGCGCTGCGGCGCTGCGACCGGCGGCTGCCCGTCCGTAGCACGGCGGATGACCTCGATGCTCTGGTCGCGCAAAAAGTCATGCGCCGAGGGCGTCAACTTGGCCCTGGGGCAGATCTCGACCTGCCGCTCCCCCGCCAACCGGCTCTCCAGAGTCTGAGCGGTGATCACCGAATCGTCGATCCGTACCATAAGAGATCCCATATCCTTATTAAACGTGCGGCAGGCGGCTTTCGATGCCACCATAGGGCTGCGGAATCACGTAGGCCGAGACCAGTTCGCCGTGCTTGATCGCCTCCTGGCGACCAGCGTCTATGGCCACCTGCACCGCGCCGATATCGCCGCGGACCACAGTGGCGGTCAGGTAGTAGCCCACCTTGTACGAGCCCTCGTATTCGACATTGGCCGCCTTGAGCATCTGGTCGACCGCCCGCACCAGTGCCACGGTGCTGCGCGTCTCGATAATCCCCATCGCCTGACGCGGTGTTCCCGCCCTCTGACCCGGCGCCGCACCGGCGAAACAGGCCATCAGCTCTGGATCGGGCCGCGATACAACCGCCGAGGCATCGACCGCACCCCATTGCGCGGCACCCGCAGCGCCGGCCACCACCGCAGCCTGCACATCGTCGAGATGACCCGCCGCCAGCGCCGCGATGCGCCCACCGCTGCCAATGCTCAAACGCTCGATCTCGACCTCGGCCGCTTTGACCATCGCATCGGCTCCGCCGATCACGGTGGCATAGCCTATCGTCTCGACCAGCCCCAATGCACCCGTCGAGCGCGACTCAGCCGCTGGCGCGGGCGGCAACAACGGCCCCAATCCCGCAATTGGCTGCGGCAAGACCAGCGTGGCGTAGACTGTACCGATTTTCGCGGCGGCCTCGCGCCCGGCGGCCACCGCCGTCTGCACCGCCGCCACATCGCCGAAAACCGATGCGTGGCACAGCGCACCGCCGATAAAGGACCAGCCACCCAATTGCACATTGGCCGCTTTGACCATCTGGTCGGCGCCGACGACCAGTGGCGTCAACCCCTGAGTCTCCAACAAGCCCAGGGCCCAATCGCCGATCTGCCCGTCACCCAATCCCGCACCGTGCGGCATCGCGTCGATCGCCAGCGCCTCGGGCCGCGGCACCACCCGCGAACTGATCAACTCGCCGACGCGGTTGGCTTCGGCCTCTCCCACGCCGAGCGCCGTCTGCACCGCCGCGACCTGGCCCTCGATCACCACCGTCAGCCAACCCGCGCCAATGCCGTGCCGACCGCAAATGCCCACCTCAGCCGCTTTGAGCATCGCATCGCTGGCGCCCAACAGCGATGCCATACCGCGCATCTCGAGAATGCCTATCGCTCCGCTAGACACCGCTGCCCCCCATCGGCACCGCGTAGGCGGCTAGGACCTCGGACCGCGGCTGCGGAATCAACGCCGTCCCCATCAGGTTATCATAGGTGGCCAACTCAGCTCTGGCTACGGCGATGGCCTCTTTGACCGCGCCGACATCGCCCAAGACCAACGAGCACACCACCCGGTCGTGGACCGTCAGCACATTGACCACCTCGACGGCAGCGGTCTTGACCATCTGGTCATTGGTAGGGAGGTGGATCCCGTAGCCGCGGGTCTCGACCAGCCCGAGCGCGCCCGGTGGGAATTCGGCGTCCTCGCGCACGGGGAAGCTGACGAAATTGCGGCAGGGGGGTTCGGGCTGGTTCAGCGGCGCAGCGGTCACTTGCTCGACAATATCTCGAGCCGCAGTCTCGCCGCTGTCGAGCGCGGCCGCGACATCGGAAATCGAGCCGCTAAAAAATGTAGTGGTGAAGCCGCCGATCGACTCCCAGCCCATCAGCCGGACCTCGGCCGCCTTGCAGGCGGCATCAGCCGCGACGATACCAGCGGCCACCCCCTCGACTTCGATCATGCCGATGGCAGCATCCATGCGCGCCTATTCTTCCAACCGGTGTAAGACCATGGCGGAGACTTCGCGAATCAATTGCTCCGGATCGGAGGCCTGGCCTTGGTCGATGAGGTGCAACAGGGTCTTGTGGCGGTTGCAGCCCTCGCAACTGGCGTTCGCATCGCCGGCTTTCTTGCGCGCGTGGATAGCGCATTCGCTACAGCACGCCGGCTCGACATAGCCCGAGCCGAACTCCTCGTGCTGGCAGCCGCTGGAGCGATCAGGATGATCGCAACGCCCCTCACCCCCGATGCGCTCCTCCGCGACCTCCGCCGCGGGCGCGGACACCTGGCCCCGCACCAGTTGCAGACGGTGCTGGCGAATATAATCCCAGGCCGTCGGGGTCAGGATCGCGTCGGGCACGACGCTTACGGCCCGCTCGCCCTTATGCTCGCGCGCCAGCAAGTCGCCGGTGACGACCGGGGCACCGATGTGCAATACCGCTGTCAAGGGTCTTAGCCGATGTGGCCCGTCAAGCCATCTACGGGCCGCGGAATCACGTGCACGCTGCGCAACTCGCCCACGCGCTGCGCCGCCTGCGCCCCGGCATCGACCGCGGCCTTGACCGCAGCCACGTCACCCTCTACCAGCACCGCGATCAGCCCGCTGCCCACGCGCTTCTGGCCCGCGTAGCTGACATCGGCGGTCTTCAACATCGCGTCGAGGGCTTCGACGACGCAGACCAGACCGCGGGTCTCTACCATACCTAGTGCTTTCATTGTCTCAGCTCTCCTTACAAGTACAGCGCGACGAGATCGTCGTGGGGTCTGGGGATGACGTGCTGCGAGACGAGCTCGCCCACGCGTTCGGCCGCCTCCGAACCGGCGCTGACCGAAGCCTGCACCGAACCGACATCGCCGCTGACCATTACCGTGATATAGCCGCCGCCGATATCCTGAACCTTGACCACCTCGACATCGGCCGCTTTGCTCATCGCGTCGGCCGACTCGATCGCGCCGGTCGCGCCCTTGGTCTCGATAAAGCCCAGCGCGCGGATCGAGCCATCCTCGCCGCCCTCACCACCGCGCTCGGGCACGACCGCGCCCAGTTCGCCGTGCGGGCGCGGGATCACGTGCACTGAGTGCACCTGACCAACCCTGGCCGCAGCGGTCGAGCCGGCATCGACCGCCGATTTGACCGCCGCCACATCACCCGAGCAGAATACCGTCACTAGACCGGAACCGACCTTGTCCCAACCCAGGAGTTGCACGCTGGCCGCCTTGGCCATCGCATCACCGGCTTCGATGACGCCGACCAGCCCCACGGTCTCCACCATGCCTATTGCATCCGACATCGCTTACCTCCTCAGTAATTATGCGGATTCTTCGCGTTTATTTTTCCAACGTCACCTTGTGGGCATGCACCAGATCAATGGCGTTGCCCTCGTCCGTATCTATATGCACTTCGAGCCGCTCCTTATCGCTTATGCGGCAAATCAAGCCCTCCAACACCCCACCCTGATCGCCATCGACAACCAGGCGCATCAAGTCGCCGGCTTTGACCCCGTAATAGTCGGCCTCCCCGGGACTCATATGCACGTGGCGTGCGGCACGGATCACTCCGTGGTCCAGTTCCAGCCCGCCATGCGGCCCGACCAGATAGCAACCCGGCGTGCCGGCGACATCGCTCGATAGCCGCACTGGCGCATCAATACCCAAAAAGCGGGCGTCGGTAAAGGCCAGTTCGACCTGATTGTAGTCGCGCAACGGTCCGAGCACGCGCACATCGGCTATCACCTGCTTGCGCGAACCGAAGACCGATACCGTCTGCTCAGAGGCGAAGGCTCCCTGCTGGTAGAGTTCCTTCTGCACCGTCAACTCGGCGCCGGGGCCGAAGAGCGCGTCCAGCGCGGCCTGGTTGAGGTGGATGTGCCGGGCCGAAATATTGACCACCAGCCGCGGCGCCGCATGCACACCTTGCAATTGCGCATCGGGCAACTGGTTGTAGACCGCCCGGCGCACCAGCGCCTCGACTTCCGCTCGCTCCGCGATCGCCATCTTCTAAGCCTGCAATTCCATATCGACGCCCATCGCCTGTAGCGTATCGACAATGCCGATGATCACCGCGTCGGTCGGTACCTTGCCAAACTCGGGCGCGATCCGCGCCGAGCTGCCCTGCACCACGATCACCAATTCGCCCACGCCGGCCTGCACCGCATCGATGCAGACCATCTCGCGACCGGTGGTGACCAGCCCGTGCTCGCGCACCGACACCACCTCGACCAGCATCAGTTTCTTGCCGTTGAGACTCTCGACCTTGGCGGTCGAAACCACGTGACCCTTGACCTGGCCTAGGAGCATCAGCTAATGCGAAAGTAATCGACCAGGGCACAGCGGCGCTGGCGCGTAAAGGTCCTGGGCGAGGTCAGACCCTCGCCGGTCGGCCCGGCTATCGAGTACGTCCCGAAGCCCTCGCCGCCGATGCCCGCCCCGGCGTAGGACGGCCCGTTCTTGACGAAGATGACCGTATCCATCGCGCAGGCCATCTTGTGCATATTCTCGATATTGCGCGAGTGGATGATCGCGGTGTGGCCATAGCCGTGCTCGGAAATCACCGCCTCGCGTATCCCCTGATCGACATTGGCCACCCGGACGATCGGCAAGAAGGGCATCATCTGCTCCTCCCGCACGAAGATGTGGTTGGCGTCGGTCTCGCCGATGAGCATCCGCAGCGAGTCGTCGAGATTGAGGCCGATGCGCTCGGCCAGCACATTGGCGCTGCGCCCCACCAGGGCGCGATCGGGTTGCACATGCCCGTCCGGGCCATCGACAAAGGCAATGGCCGCCAGCTGGTCGATCTGCTGCGCGTTGAGTTCGAAGGCGCTGTACTGGACCATCAGCCGCTTGAGCTCATCGGCGACTGATTCGACGACGAAGACCTGTTTCTCGCCGAGACAGAGGATATTGTTGTCGAAGGCACCGCCGTCAATAATATCGCGCGCGGCCTTTTCAAGGTCGGCCGTCTCATCGACGACTACCGGTGGGTTGCCCGGCCCGGCGACGATGGCCTTCTTCGGACTGGCCAGCGCGGCCTGGGCCACACCGGGCCCGCCGGTCACCAATAGCAGGCGAATGCCGGGATGATTGAAGAGTTCGTTGGCCGACTCGATCGTCGGCTCTTCGACCGCGGTGACCAGGTTGGCCGGCCCGCCGGCGCGAACCACCGCGTCGTTGATCAACCGCACCGCAAACATCGAGACATTTTTGCCGGCCGGATGCACGTTGAAGACCACCGAATTTCCCGCCGAGACGATGCAGATGGAATTGTTGATCATCGTCGGCACCGGATGGGTCGAGGGGGTGATCGCGCCGATGACTCCATAGGGGGCCATCTCGACCACCGTCAGACCGTGATCGCCGGTCCACGAGGTCGCCTCTAGGTCTTCGACCCCGGGCGTGGTATCGGCGGCCACCTGGTGCTTGAGAATCTTATCCTCGAAGCGCCCCATGCCGGTCTCGGCCAGCGCCCGGCGCGAAAACTCCTCGGCATGCTCGTGCGCGGTGCGGCGAAAGGACTCGACGATCGCCTTGCGCTTTTCTAGCGTCATAGCGACCAATTGCTGTTGGGCGCGGGTGGCGGCCTGGACCGCCGCGTCGATGGTCGGGAAAACGCCGCCATCGCCCAAAGCGCTGCTCGGCGCGCCGCCACCATTGCTGGAAACCACCCGCTGCACGACTTCCTCGACAATCTTGCGTATGTGCTCTTCGTTGACGTTCGGGGCCACGCTCGTATCCTCGCGTTCGGGGCTCAACTACAACTATAAATTTCGTAGTTCATGATTATCATTGAACGTATATACGGCCTGAAAAATAGTCGGCTCTACCAAAGGCGTCAAGGTCCACCGCGCCTTGACACCTCGGGGCGCCAGACCCTACCTTGAAATCTCTGCAAATTCTGGAAAACCAAGGAGAAAGATATGCGTATTATCCGCTTTATAGACGATGCCGGTAGCGAGCGCTGCGGTCTCGAATCGGATTCTGACCAGGCCGAACTCCTCGTCGGCGACCTCTACCAGGGCCTGGAGCCCAGCGGCGAAAAAGCCACCATTAAAAAAACGCTGGCACCCCTTTCCCCGACCAATATTTTCTGCATCGGCCTCAACTACCGCGAGCACGCCGCCGAATCGGGCATGGAACCGCCCGAGCAGCCGGTGGTCTTCGCCAAGCCCACCAGCGCGGTCTGCGGCCCCGGTGACGCCATCAAACTGCCGGCCTGCCAAAACCACGGCCCCGAAACCGACTACGAGTGCGAATTGGCCGTGGTCATCGGCAAGCCCGCCCGCAATGTGTCACAGGCCGACGCGCTCGAATACGTCCTCGGCTACACCTGCGCCAACGATGTCTCGGCCCGCAAATGGCAGCTCAACGGCGGCGGCGGCCAGTGGATTCGCGGCAAGGGCTTCGACACCTTCTGCCCGCTGGGGCCGGTCCTGGTCACCGCCGACGAAATCCCCGACCCGCAGAGCTTAGGGATCCGCACCATCTTAAACGGCGAGATTATGCAGGACCACACCACCGACGATATGATCTTCACTGTCGTCGAACTCATCGAATTCCTCAGCCAAGACACCACCCTGCTGCCGGGCACGGTCATTTTGACCGGCACCCCGCAGGGCGTGGGATTCGCGCGCAAGCCTCCCGTCTGGCTCAAAGCCGGCGACGAGGTGACCATCGAACTCGACCAGATTGGCCGCTTGACCAATCCGGTGGTCAATGCCTAGCCACTGAGACGGACGGTACAAAAAGCGCGGTAGGGTTCATCCGCACCGCATGCCCTGACGCTGTGCGCTAGGCCTGGCGCGCAGCGCACTCATTCGAAGACCAGTAGCCCGAAACGCTCCGGCCGGTGGGCGATGCCGTATGTCGGGACCCACTGGCCGTATTCGGCTGCGTTGCCGATCCGCACCCGTGCCACATTGAAGCCCCACACCTCGCCGCCAACCACCGACTCGTCGCGCAAATCGGCCAGCGGCAGTTCGAGCTCTACCGTCCAGAAGGTCTCGGCCACGTGCGTCGCCACTTTGAGCCGGCTGTTCCACCGCTCGCCCTCGGCCGTTCGCGCATGCTGGTCCTTGTACGCCCCGCGTGAATTGATGTGGAACGTAAAATAGCTGCGCTCGACGATATCGTCGTCGATGAAGATCTCAATGCAATCGTCCTGCCATACGTCGCTATCGCGTTCGGAATGTTCGGCGACCAAGTGAGCAGTAGAGGGCTCATAGCCCTTGACGCCGAGATATAAGCTATTGTCCACGTGGCCGACGCTGATCTCCGTACGGCCCACAGCGGGATAAACATTGAGCTTGGGTATGCACTGGTAAAATTGCGTCAGCGGCGCCACCGCCGACCAGGCGAATTCGTCGAGGACGCCGTCGATGGTGGGCACATCCGGCAGCCGCACCGCACGGGCGACCATGCCGAGATCGCGGTAGATGGCAATCCCTTGCGCCGAATCGCCATGGGCGTAGTAGAAACGGCCCAGGCGCTGGTTGATGTTTTTGCTGGCGGGCACCAATTCGAGAGCCTGCAGCAGCACTTCCTCGGCCCGCTGCAGATTTGCTTCGGCGACGTAGCGATCGGCTGGCCGGGCCACGTCTTCGGCCAGCACCTCCAGCCAGTCCAGCGCTTTGTCCAGTAACGTATCGGCAGGAGCTTCCCGCACGATCTCCTGGAGCATACGGGTAAAGCGCACGCGGTCTTCACCCGCGATAAGCCCGGTGAGTTCGGACCACCCGTCGAGCCCCATAATCTCCAACGCGACCAGCACCTCGCGCCGCACTAGCGCGTCGTCTTCGCGCTCGAGGTGATCGAGCAAGCGCCCGATCGCGACTTCCTCCCCCATATCGCCCAGCGCGGCGACTACCGCCGCGCGCACCCCCGGCTCGGGATCTTCCAAACCAGCCAATAGTGCCGTCATGATGCGCTCGTCCTCGGTGCGCAAATAGAGTCGATAGAGCGCCTGCGCAAACTCGGCGCGGGCGCGGGCGGGATGCGCTTCATCGACAAAGGCCGCGATCAGCGGCTCGATGGCGGTGCCCTTGGCCATATTGAGCGCAATTCGCGCCTCTGCGGCCTCGTCGCCGCCTTCGATCAGGTCGGCGATATCGCGATCGACGGGGTCCGTGCAGCCCCAGAACAAAACCGCCAAGATGAGAAGCAGCATGGGCTATATTCCGCTTAGCGAGATACTACAAAAGGAACCGGCCAGAACGACGAAAACCCGGAGCACCGTACCCCGGGCTATAACCAAATGCATCCCCTGCTTTATCCTTCTATGTTGACCTTCTCGACCTTGCCGATAATCGATGCGTCCACCGGCAAGGGAGGATCGAAGGCATTGCAGGCCTCGCGCGCGACCTCGACTAACACCGTGTCGCCCTCATTCATCGCAGCCCAGGTGGCGCTCACCTCGGCCTCGCCGGTCAGCTGCAAATTCTCGTCGATGTCCTGGATCAAATGCAGCGTTCGCCCCTTGAACGACTCGATGCACTGCGACAGCACGACCGTACCCACGACCTTAGCCAGTTTCACAGCCGCCGCTCCTCGTCGACAATCCCCACGATCACGCTCCTGAACGGCGGGAAGTCCACCCCCGTCAGTTCGGCCCCAGCCGCTCCCGACTGGGCCACGATCACCCGGCTGCCAATGCCCGCCCGCACTCCGTCTACCGCCACCTCCAGGCCGCCTTCTTCGCCGTCGCCGCGCACCACCATGATCTTCTGCCCCTCTAACAATGGATGCTTGCTATTGGACACCACGTGGCCAATCACCGTACAGACCTTCACGCAACCTCCTTTTCGAGCGGACGCCCGAAGGCCTGCAGCGAATCGACGATACCGACGATCAACGCATCGACCGGCACGTCGCGCATACTCTCGGCCTGCCGCGCCGAACTGCCCTGCACTACCACCACCAGTTCGCCCTCGCCAGCCTGCACCGCGTCGAGACAGACCATGTGCTTCTGGGTGCGCTCCAGTCCTTCCGACGTGGCGGCGAGAATCTCGACCAGCAGCAGCTTCTGGCCCTCCAGCGGCGGCGCCTTGACAGTGGAGACCACGTGGCCCTTGACGACGGCGAGAATCACGATAATTCCTCGAACAGGCTCAATTGCGCCGCGGCGATATCCGCCGCACCGTAGTCGTAGAAACCGGCGATTTTCTCCAGGACCTGGTTCATCAGTATATCGGGGCAGGACGCGCCCGAAGTGATAATCAGCCGCACCGGCACTGCTCCGGGCAGCCAGTCACGGGCCTGCACCATGCTCCTGGTGTGGATATCGAAGTGCCGGATCTGCTCGGCGGAGACGATCTCGTCGGCGTTGGCGATGAGATAGCTCGGCATTACGTCGGAGCAGATCTCGACCAGGTGCGAGGTATTGGAGCTGTTGTAGCCGCCGACGATCAGCGCCAGGTCCGCACCCGAGTCCAACAAAGCACGGGTCGCGTTCTGGTTCTGGTTGGTAGCATAGCAGAGCGTGTCGTTGGTATCGGCGCAGTGATGATCCAGATCATCGGTGCCGTAGCGGACCCGCATGGCCTCGCGCAGAATCCGGGTCACTTCCTGCGTCTCCTCGGCCAACATAGTGGTCTGATTCACCACCGCCACCCGCTCGAGGTCGCGCGCGGGTTCGAAGCCCACGGAGGATTTACCGGCGAATGCGCACTCGAAGTCGGCCAGCGCCATATCCCCGGTGATAAAAGCCGCCACCTTGTGAGCCTCGTCGCGGTCGAGCACCACCAGGGTCTTGGCGTGTTGCATGGTGTGCGAGTGGGTCGCCTGGGTTTCCTCGTGTTTGTACTTGCCGTGGATGATAATGGTGTACCCCTCACGGCCCAGTTCCTCGCCGCGCTTCCACACTTTGGAGACGAACGGACACGTCGTGTCGTAATTTTCGCGATATTCCTCACTCGAGGTATCGATACCGCTCTGCTGCAGCGACTCCTCAATCTGCAAGGTAGTACCGAAAGCCGGGATCAGCGCGATATCGTCACCGCTGAGTTCGTCGGCGGGAACCTGGCGCTTGCCCGCAGCATCGTAGATAAACTCGATCCCACGCTCTTTGAGCTCGTTGTTTACCAGGGGGTTGTGGATGATCTCGCTGACTAAGAACGTGCGCCGCTCGGGTTGCTGTTCGAGAGTCGAAAAGGCCATGTGGATCGCGCGCTCGACCCCGAAACAAAAGCCGAAATGGCGCGGAATCAGCACCTGTAATTGCCCAATCTCCAGCAGTGTCGGGCTGAGCGAACGCTTGCCGGCGGCCACGCGAAAATCCTTTACTTGCTGGATGATCGGACCGGCGTAGTGGTTGGGCACGCGGTCGAATTGCGAATAGGCCATGCGGGCTCCCGGTGAGATTCCATAGTATAGTACAGTGTAGAGTTAGGCTGTCAATAGCTTGACAGCGCCCGGCGCCCAACCTAGGCTTGTGCGGCACCTTAACGAAACGAGTAATCGCGTGAATCTGGGCATCGCCTTGGTCAGCGGCGGTCTCGACTCCTGTGTCACTGCCGCCAGCGCCGCGCGCGAGGTCGAGTTGGCCTTTCTTCACCTCAACTACCGCCAGCGCACCGAACGGCGCGAACTCGCCGCCTTCACCGCCCTGGCCGACCACTTCGGCACCGAACGGCGCCTAGTCGTCGATGTCGCCTATATGCATCAGATCGGCGGCTCGAGCCTAATCGACGAGCGGATACCAGTACCCAATGGGGACCACGGCGACACCNTGCCTTCGACCTACGTTCCCTTCCGCAATGCCAACCTGCTCGGCATCGCCGTCGCCTGGGCCGAGACCATCGGCGCGAACGCGATCTACATCGGCGCACACGAGGAGGAGAGCGTCTACCCCGACTGCCGCGGCGNATTCTTCCGCGCCTACCAGCAGATGACGGCCTTNGGCACCGGCCCNCATACCGACATCCGCATNTGNACTCCCCTCATCGACATGGANAAAGCCGCCATNATCCGCANGGGCCTCGACCTCNACGCCCCCCTGCACCTGACCTGGTCCTGCTATCAGAACGAGGACATCGCCTGCGGTCAATGCATGAGCTGCCGCCTGCGCCTGGAGGGCTTTCGCCAGGCGGGCACCACTGACCCCATCCTCTATACCTAAATTAGATCTCATGAATCCCAACGCGAAAACACAGACCCCAACAAACCACGCGCGGCTTCACATATATAGGAACCCACAATGCTAATCGGCTATGTCAGCGACGAACGCCATATCGCCCTGNACGACGTGCAATTCGAAATCGCNAGCGAAACCCTGCACGTCGAGGCCCGCTCACGCGCCACCGGCGAAATCTTCGCCGATATCCCGCCCGGCCCCTACACCGTTACCTGCCAGAAGGACGGCTACGGCCCCAAGCGCGCGCAAATCAACCTCCACCCCGACCGGCCGCACCACTTCCGCCTGCTCGCACATAAGCTGCTCGGCTACGCCTGGCCCAAATGCGTCAAATCGGGCGAGAAATCCGAATTTCGCGTCCACGCGCTCGAGGCCTACAAGCTCGACCTCTACCGCTACGGCATCGATAGGGAACTGATTCGTCCCCTCGGGTGGTTCGACGAACACGGACCGCGCGCCACCATGCAGATTACCCCCGANGGCGACTACACCCAGACCGGGGTGATGTGGAACAAATTCGGCTACACCAGCCCCGCACATAAGCAATATGTCACCGCGCCCGCGCGTTCGGGCCTCTACTACTTCCACGCCAAGAGCGAGTCGGGAGAATTCTTCTCCTTCCCGTGGATCGTCGCGCCCGCCGAACCGAGCGCCGCTATCGCCGTGCTCGCNGCCGATATCAACTGGAACGCCTACAACAACTTCGGCGGCCGCTCCAACTACATCCATCCCGATCGCTTGCCGCCGACCCCGACGATCAACGCCCGGCTCGAACTCAAGCGCTACACCGATCCCGANCACGTCAACTACGACTGCGAGGACTACGCGCCGCTGTCCTTCGATCGTCCCGAACCCATCAACCACATTCCCGAAGGCACCCTGGCCACCGACCCCATCACCGGCCGCGCCGCCTGCCACGTCGCTCCGGCCGAGTGGCGCTTCCTCGCCTGGCTAGAGCGNGAGGGTTTTGCCTACGACCTCTACTCCGAGACCCAGCTCCACTTCGACCGCCTCGACCTCGACCGCTACACGACCCTTATCATTACCACCCACCCCGAGTACTGGTCGCGCAAGATGTACTACGATGTCAAAGCCTGGGTCCATGAGCGCGGCGGGCGCCTGATGTATTTGGGCGGCAATGGTCTCAACTGCGAGGTCGAATTTACGGACGAGCAGACCATGAAGGTCAAAAATGGCGACGGCCGCAACCAGCGCACGNCAGNGCACGAAAGCCGCTTCCATATCTACAACGAATCCGAGGCCAACCTGCTCGGCGTGGTCTTCACCGNCCCCGGCATCATGACCGCCGCACCCTATCAGGTCCTGGCCGCCGATCACTGGNTCTTCGCCGGCACCGGCGTCAAAAACGGCGACACCTTCGGCACGGAGAGTCTGCACGAACGCATCCCGGGAGGCGCCTCCGGCCACGAGACCGACAAGACCTCGCCCGCCTCGCCCGCCAATACCGAAATCGTCGCGCGCGGCCTCAACCCGGATCAGGGCGGCGCAGAAATTGTTTATTATCAGTCAGATAGTGGAGGCGAGGTATTTTCCGTCGGTTCGATCACCTACCCCGCATCAATTTTGGTCGACGACGTCGTTTCCCAGATCACCGCCAATGTCATCAAGCACTTCACCAGCGTATAGCCAAAGCTCCGATTAAACCTTATATTTGGATTTTTCAGATAGTTCAGCAGATGAGTATCAATGGCTACCAAGCCCAGTAAAGAACTAGAAATTTTTGCCAATCCCCATCCGGACCGCGACTATACAATCGAGATGGAGTGTCCGGAATTCACTTCGATATGTCCCGTCACCGGGCAACCGGATTTCGGCACCATACGCATCCGCTACGTGCCCGACCAGCAGTGCATCGAGCTCAAATCGCTCAAGCTCTACCTCTGGTCCTATCGCCAAGAAGGCGCTTTCCACGAAGCGGTGACCAACAGTATTCTCGACGACCTGGTAGCCGCCTGCGCGCCACGGCAGATGACCGTGGTCGGAGACTTCAATGTGCGCGGGGGCATCACAACCGTCGTGACGGCCGAATTCGCCCGAGCAAAATAAAGGATATATCGCCCATACGAATGGAGTAGACAATGGAGGACGTTCGCGAGGAAGTCGCAGAGGGCGAAACAGACCAGGAAAACGACGGCCAAAAGGCCAAGACCTGGTATCCCTATATAACCAAGGTCCAGTTCGAGAAATTTCTCAGCCGCCTCGACAGCAAAGTACCCGAGCAAATCGACCGCGACTACGTGCGCGCGATCATTCGCACCCCCTCGATGATCTACCGCTTTCTGCGCGGTATCGAGGCCATGGGCTTGATCGACCGCGACCAGCAGCCGACCGAATTGCTGCAACGGCTGGTCGGCAGGGAGTCGCGCAAATACGCAGTCGCCGACGTAATCCGCGAGCTCTACAAGGACCTGCTCCCCGAGTGGGAGCAGACCGAGGGCAATATGAGCGACGACGCCATCGTCGATTACTTCCGCGACCGCACCGGCATGGGGCGCGACTCGGCCAACAAGATGAAGATGTTCTTCAAGTACCTCGTCGGCGAAGCCGATTTCGGCGAACCACCCGAGGGCCTAGAGACGGCGGCTCCCGCCAGAGAGCCCGAAGCCGAAACCGAAACCGAAACCGAAACCGAAACCGAAACCGAAACCGAAGCGCCAGCACCAGCACCAGCACCAGCACCAGCACCAGCGCCAGCGCCAGCGCCGCGATCGCGCGGCGGCCGCGACGGCCGCTCCGGCCGTGGGCGCGGCGGCCAGGGCGATGAACGCTCCGACCGCAATGAACGCTCCGACCGCAATGAACGCGGCGGGCGCAATGAACGCGGCGGGCGCGACGACCGCGACGACCGCGGTGATCGCACCGAGCGCTCTTCGCGTCCGTTAACCGAGACCCAGAAGGCCTATCTCGACACCGTACAGTCCGTGGTCCAGATCAAGATCGATGGCGATTGGGATGAAGACATGATCCGGGTTGCCTTCGACCGTCTCGAGCGCCTCTTCGACCGCATCCGCCGCGTCTGAAAAAGCGCCACAACGCAAAAACGCCCCGTCCGCGAGTCGGACGGGGCGTTTTTGCTTGCGCATTATTTACTCTTCAAAGCGGGCCATCGCCGCAAATTTATCCATCCTTTGCGCCACCAACTCATCTGGCTCCAGCGAACGCAGCTCGGCTAGGGCCTCTAGCAGGTGGCGCTTGAGCACGGTGGCGGCCTCGTCCCAATTGCGATGCGCGCCCCCGAAAGGCTCGGGCACGATGCGGTCGATGATCCCCATCTGCTGCAAGTCATCGGCCGTAAGCTTAAGCGCCTCGGCCGCCTCTTCCTTACGATCGCGCGACTTGAACAAGATGGTCGAGCAACTCTCCGGCACAATCACCGTATAACAGCCATGCTCCATCATCAAGATGCGGTCACCGACGGTGATCCCGATGGCACCGCCGCTAAAGGCCTGCCCGGTAATCGCCACCACGATCGGCACCGGCAAGTGCGACATCTCGTAAAGATTGCGCGCGATAGCCTCGGCC
>PBOD01000011.1 GCA_002724215.1 Gemmatimonadota bacterium
GAATTTGACCACGACCAGCAGCACGATGAGAATCATCAGCACGGTGGGCACCTCGTTGAGCATGCGGTAGAATTTCTCGCTCTTTTCATTCTCGCCGCGTTCGAAGCCCTTGCGATATTTCGAAAGCATGCCATGTACGCCGCCCATCAAGATTACAAGTACCAGTTTGATATGCATCCAGTAGCCGGTGCCCGGCGCGCCGGCACCGGTGGCGATGATGAGCAGGATGCCGGTGACAAAGGAGACAATCATCGCGGGGTTCATAATGACGCGCAGCAATTTGCGCTCCATGACCTTGAAGGTCTCGTCGGCTTCGGAGCCGGGGGTGACCTGACAGTGGTAGACGTAGAGGCGCGGCAGGTAGAAAATGCCGACCATCCAGGAGATGACGAAAATGATGTGGATGGCTTTTAGCCAAAGGTAGTACTGACTGACGAGTTCGCTCATGTGAGGCGGCCTTTCTGCGGGTGGGCTGATTTTCGCCGCGAAATAAGAAGGAGATCTGGGGACGGGCGTCCAGGGGAAAAAATGGAGAATGGAAAAGAGGGACGTTAGGTGCCCGTCTGCATCCCTGTTTCCAACACGTCTTCCTCGTGGGTGAAGTGCCGGGCGTAGAATTCCGATCGGGAGAGGCCCGACTGGTCGCGGAGGGCGTAGAGTTCGGGGCGCGTAAGGGGTTTTTCGAAGGGGCCCTGGTCGGTCTGCACGCGGGACAGACCGGCGGCGCCGGAGAAGGCGTCGGCGATGCGGCGCCGGTGGCCGGATAGGATTTCTGCGGGCAGGGCGTCGGGGGCGCAGTAGCGCAGTTCCAGGACTTCTTCGAGCTGGGGACGCAGCGATCCGCCCACCGGGTGGGCGGCGAAGCAAGCCACGTGCATGGCCAGGCCGTTCCAATTGTGCTGGCGATAGTAGAGGCCGACCAGGTGTGACAGCTCGATCTCGATACCGGTTTCCTCCAGCGTTTCGCGCACCGCGGCCCGGGCCATGGATTCGCCGTCCTCAACGTGCCCACCGGGCAGGCACCAGACCTCGAAGTCTTCGCGTTTGGTGAGCAGGATCTTGCCGTCGTCTATCACGGCGGCGCAGGCGCCCAGGGCGATCATATCAGCGTTGTCCTTTGTTGAAAGCGCGCACCGTCTCCAGCGCGGCGGTGTGGAGGGCGTCAATCTCGTGGTCTTGCAGGTCGATGGCGATGGCGGGTATGGAGCGGGAGCGACCCAGAAAGAGCGCGGCGTAAAATGTGCAGGCGGCCAGATAGGAGCCGGCGGGGTTGGGGTGGCTCTGGTCCTTGTCGTGGAGAAGGATGTCGGGGTGGTCCTGAAGACAGCGCTGCCAGGCCAGGCCCGCTGGTACCACGATCGCGCCGGTTGCGCTGCCCGCCTCGATATAGGCCGTGCTGAGGGCGTCCTGGGTTTGGGGGGCGTTGCGGCGCGCCCAGGTCATATAGAGGACCGTGCGGGCGCCGGCTTTGCGTATGAGCGCGTCGAAGTCGCGGATATTCTCGAGGCAGCGGGCGGCGTTTTTGATCGGCAGGGTGCTCTGCTCCTGCAGCACCACATAGTCGAAGTGCTGCGACTGCATGCGCTTGTGGGCCTCGCCTTTGTTGAGATGCGTGCGTAGCGGGGCGCCGCTGATGCTGATGAGTTCGCAGCCCAATTCGCCCTTGCCGCCGGCCGCGACTAGTTGCGCTACCAGGCCCGGCAGGTCGTTGCGGGCGGTGAAGCTGTTGCCGATGAAGAGCGCGCTCGTTTTGGCCATGATTCATCCTCGCGTTGGGGCAACTTCAACTTAAACACCATCTCCCACCGCGCCAAGAGGAGGGCGTTTGACACGGGCTCGCGCGCGCGTTTATTAACAACGCGGTTTTTCTATCCAAGCGGAGACATTGCAATGAAACGCTTTCTGGGCATTACAGTACTCGGCGACTTTATCCTCAACGAGGGCGTCGACGGTGTGCTCGACAACCTCGAGAAGTGCGGCGCCACCGCCGTGGCCTGCAACCCAACGGTGACGGCCCCCTGTGACGAGGGTGAGGGCTCGTTCCAGCCGCCCTCCGACGCCGGCAGTAGCCCCCGGCTCTTCGACCGGCCGCTGTGGGGCAAACGCGAGCTGTGGGTTCGCAGCGGCACTAGTTACGAGCCGGTGGAGGATTTCTACCGCGACACGCCCTACGCCCCGCGCAAGGCCAACGACCTGACCGCGGCCCACGGCTCGGTGATCGGCCAATTCGTCGATGGGGCGCTGGAGCGGGGCATGGAGGTCTACTTCCAGGTTGGCGCGACTCAGCCGCCGGGCCTGCGCGAGGAGGATGTGCCGCGATTGCCCGACGGCTCGCTGCCGCACAATCGCATGGCCGAGACCGGCAGCCTGGCCAGCCCGGCGATCCGCTCGTACATCCACGCCTATGTCCGCGATTTGCTCAACGCCTACCCGCAGATTTCCGGGCTGCGTCCAGACTGGCCTGAATATCCCTGCTATAAACTCGACGAGGCCTTCCAGGACTTCGGTCCGCATGCACGCGCGTGGGCCGAAGAACGAGGCTTTGACTTCGAGTCGATACAGCACGAGGGCGCGCGATTGTACGCGTTGTTGCACGGCGGGTTGACCAACGAGCACCTTGCAGACTGGGCCTGCGCCGAGCGGGGGCGCTTTGCGCTGATCGATGCACTGCGCGGCTCGTCGGGTCTCTACGACTGGCTGCGGCTGAAGGCGGCGCTGTCGGTAGATCTGCTGCGCGAGTGGCGCGCGGCGCTGACAGCGTATGGAGGCGAGGGCAAGAAGCTCTCGGCCAATGCCTTTATGCCGCCATATACGCTGTTTACGGGTTTCGATTTTGCAGGAGCGGCTCGCTATTGCGACGCCGCCTCGCCCAAGCTCTATACGATGCACTGGTCGGCGATGGTCGAATTCTGGGGCCGGGTGCTGATCGAGCGCAACGAGGGGCTGGACGAGAAGCTGGTGGCGCGGGCGCTGGCGCAGTTGTTCGACCTGGGGGACGATATCGACGCCGAGGGTTTGGATGATTATGGCTACCCCGGGCCCGACGAGGCACATCCGGTGCCGGACGGGTGCCAGTTGCGCAAAATCGGACAGGTGCGGGCCGTGGCGGGCGAGGGGATGGCGGTGACGCCGCTGGTGCACGGCTATGGGCCGCTGGATGATTTTATGCGGCGCTTTAAACTGGTGGCGGGAAGTGGGGCGGATGGGGTTTGGATCAACCGGTATGGGTACTTGGGGGCGGATAAGATTGAGGGGATTGGCGGGGTTTGGAAGTAGGGGTAGGGGTCTCTCGCTTTGGGCCGGGGTTCGGATGCGATGGCGGCGCACACTGAAGTTTGCCCACGCGTAAAACACATATCCCAGACGAGGCGCACGGTATGAAAATCACCAGGACCGAAGTTTTCGTGCTCGGCGATCCCCCGCTCGGGGAAGGTCCCACCGATGGCTCGCGCATCGACGGCCTGGCCTTCGTGCGCGTCCACACCGACGAGGGTCTGACCGGCTTGTCGGAGATCTTCTGCGTACCGCCTGGCGTGGCCAGGGCGGTGCTCGACGGGCCCGAATCACTGTTCGGCCGCCTGCTCGTCGGCGAGGATCCGATCCACCCCGAGCGCCTGTGGACCAAACTCTACAATAGCATGCTGCACGGCAACCGCCGCGGCTGGGTGATTATCTGCCTGGGTGCGGTGGATGTGGCGCTGTGGGATCTCTATGGCAAGGCGCTCGCCAGGCCGGTATGGCAGCTATTGGGCGGGGTCGAGCGCTCGAATCACCAGATCACCGGCGAGGCCCAGCGCCGCGCCGCCGTCCCCTATTGCACCATCGTCTCCGACGCATGGGATCGCGAGAGCGTGTTGCGGCAGCAGGTCGAGCGGGTGGTGGCCCTGCGCGAGCTGGGCTATCGCGGCTTCAAGATCGAGCCGATGCGACAGCCGCGCGAGGTCATCGTCGAGCTGACGCGCCGGACGCGCGAGGCGGTGGGGCCGGAGGTGATGCTGGCCGTGGATGTCGGCTACTTGTGGAACGATGTCGGCGAGGCCTATGCCACCATTGAAGAGGCGGCGCAGTATGACCTGCTCTTTTTCGAGACGCCCTTCCCGGTCGATTCGATCGATGCCTACGCCAGGCTGACTGCGCAGACCGCAGTGCCGATCGCCGTCGGTGAGCACACCACCACGCGCTGGGAGTTTTTGCAGCTGATGGATCAGGGCGGCGTACGGGTCGCCCAGCCCTATATGACCACCTGCGGCGGGCTGACCGAGGCCAAGCGTATTGTCGATCTGGCGCAACCGCGCGGGGCGCTGGTGTGTCCGGGCAACTGGTCGACCCACGTCCTGGGAACGGCGACACTGCACCTGGCGGCCTATTCGCCGATCACGCCTTATTATGAGAGCGCGCCGGCGGATGTCTACTGGTCGCCGTTGCGCAAGGCACTGCAGGCGGTGGCGCCGACGGTTGACGCTGGGGCGGTGGCTTGGCCGGAGGCGCCGGGGATCGGCTTTGAATTACCGGCGGATCTGGAGGAAGAGTTCAGGGTCGGCGGCGAGGACTGGGCGTATCACGAGCCGCAAGACTAGCGCCGCTGAGAGAGTGTTGCCCGCAGCCGCCCGATCAGATCGTCGCCCGGCGTAAAGGGCAATTCGATCGGTCGGTGCTCCAGGGCACTGGTGTAGACGCCGAGCAGGATATTGAAGTCGCGCAGCGCCAACTGCAGCTGGAGCGGGTGCAGCGCGCTGTCGTCGCCGATCCAGTCGAGCAGAGCGTCGGTCATCGCCGCCTGCCCCAGGATATCTTCGTCGGGATAGGCGTGTTTGCCGCGTTCGACCTGACCGTCGATGCCCACTTCCCACGACCACATCGTCCAATGTACATAACCGCGGGTGCCGTAGACGGCAATGCGCTTGTGTACATTGGTGCGCTCGTCGTCGGGCAATACCCGTTGCGCGAAAGGCCCCGACACGAAGTGCGCGCGCAATCCGTCGGCGTACTCGATCGAGGCCATGCTCTGGTCCGGTGCGAAGTGTTTGCGCGGCGTATCGATCAGGCCGTCGGCCCCGGCCACCTGCCCCAGCACCCGCACCGGCTCGCCCTTGGGATAAAAGCCATTGATGGCCTGCAGGGTGTGCGTGCCCTGATAGGCGAGATTCATGCCGCAACTGGCTTCGATAAACTGCACCGCGCCGATTTTGCCGTCGTGGACGATGTCCTGCAGGCGCTGGCGGCGCGGGTGGAAGTGCAGCTGGTGGTTGACCGCGATTTTGACTTTTGCTCCGGCGGCGAAGTCGCGCATTGCGCGCCAGTCCTCGCCTTGGATGGCGACGGGTTTTTCGACCAGCACCGCGGGGACGCCGGCTTCTTCGGCGGCCGCGAAGACCTCGAGCCGGACGTCGGGCGGCGTGTTGACGTGTACTAGATCGGGCTTTTCGCGGGCCAGCATCTGGCGATAGTCTGTATAGCGGGCCGCCACGTCGAAGCGCTCGCCGAAGGCGTGGAGATTCTCCTCTGTCCGCGTCGAGACCGCCACCAGCCGGCCCTTCTGCACGTGGGCATAGGCCGCGGCCAGGCCGGCGGCGCGCCCACCGCTGACGCCGATGATCGCGCATTTGTACATGCTTCTTACCCCCAGGGTTGCAGGATCACTTTGCCGCACTCGCCGGTGGCTTGCAGCTCCCATGCCGCCTGCACGTCGTTGAGGGCGAAGCGGTGCGAGATGAGCCGGTCGATCTGCGTCGCACAGTCGGCGACGGTCTGCATCAACAGCGGGATATCGCCGAGATTGTAGTGCCACGAGCCGTGCAGCGCGATGCCCTTGCGGATCATGTCCTGGCTTATGCGCAAGGGCGTCTCCTCGCCGCACTCGCCGACAAAGGCCACCTGCCCGCGCCGCCGCACTGCGTCGATGCACAAGCGGTGCGCGGCCACCGCGCCCGAGCAGTCTACCGCCGCATCGACACCGATGCCGTCGGTGAGATCCACAATTTGTTGCAAGGCATCCTTGTCGCTGGGGTCGACGACGAAATCCGCACCCAGCGCTTGCGCCCGGTCCTTGCGCCAGGGCTGTGAGTCCACCGCGATCACCCGTGCACCGCGGTACTTGCCGTTGATAACGCCGCCTAGGCCGACCGGCCCCAGGCCGGTCACCAGCAAGGTGTCAAAGGCGCCGACGCCCATCCGCTGCAGTGCCCCGAAGCTCGGCCCCAGCCCGCAGCAGGCCATGCCGCCGTGCTCGTAGGATACGCCGTCGGGGATTTTGGGCAGCAGCCAGTCGGGCTTGAGCAGATACTGCGCCATCGTTGCCCGCCCCTCGGCGCCGCCGGTAAAAGCGGCGAAGTCGACCAACTGCTGGCAGTGGATGTACTCGCCGCCCAGGCACAGCGCGCAGGTGCCGCAGGGGTATTGCGGCATGACCGCCACGCGGTCGCCGACCTCAACCCGGCCCGGCTGCGCGACCTCGACCACCTCGCCGGCCGCCTCGTGTCCCAGGCCGGTGGTCTGGTGCCCGGCGACAAAGGCCTTGTACTCGGTGCACATCGGCGCGGCGTGCACCTTGACCAGTGCCCAGTTCTCTTTGGGCTGGGGATCGGGTACCTCAACCGCGCCCCCCCGGCGCTCGCCCAATACGGCCGCGACTTTCACGGCGCCTCCCGGCGCTCGCCGACGTATTCCGCGACATCGATGAGGGTGTCGGTCCAGATGCGGTCGCGGTTCTGATCCAAATGGGCGCACAACTCGCGGAAGGCGGGCGTCTCGATGGCGAGGTGATCGCCGCCCACGCCGTGCATGCAGATGACGCCCCAGTGGCCCTGGGCGACGGCTTTCTCGACATAGGCGATCATATCCGCGCCTGAGTGGCCTTCCACCGCGAAGGACACGATATAGGAAAGGTCGATCACCTGGGGGTTATTGGGCCGTTCCCCGCCGCCACGGGCGGCTTTGAACCGCCTGGCGACCACTGGCACATAGGACTGCCTGTTTTCTCCGGCGCCTACATAGGACTGATAACAGGGATAGCAGAAGCTGCGCTTGCCGCCCTGCTCGGGAAAGAGCTCGTTGAGGGCCGCGGTGCACTGGTCGATGGTTTGCTCGATATCGGCCAGGGTCAACTCTTCCAGGCAATAGCCGTCCGAGCTAAAACCGAAGTTGCAGGAGCAGGGGTGGTCCGCGGTGTGGTTGCCTATTTCGTGTCCGTTGCGGCTGGCCTGCTGCCAGCGCGACAGATTTTCCTCCCAGATGGGACTGCGCCCGGGATTGACGTAAAAAGTGCCCTGCAGTCCGTGGTCGTCCAGGCACGGCAGGGCGTTGTCGAGCTGGCTCAGGGCATTGTCGTCGAAGGTCAGTGAGATCGCGCCCTGGATGGCGTCGGGCCAGAAGTCGGTTGCGTCGGTCATGGGGTCCTCGTGCGGTTGGCGGGAGAGTTAGACGGCGGCCCCGAACGCCGCGGCGAAAGCGTGCGACTTGGGATTGAGCACCGAGTAGAAGGCGCGGACTTCCGGGTCGGGATGATCGCGCCAGAGGCGGGCCGGGAGTGTGGTAAAGTTGCTCAGGTGGGGCTGGTCCTGCCGGCCGTAGTAGATCTGCGCGGTTTTGCGCTCTTGTTGCGTGGGCCGGATGGTCGCCGTGTGCAGCACTGAGAGATTGAACAGCACCACGGTGCCGGCCGGGCCGTGCAGGTCGATGATGCCGCCGCGCTGGAGCTGGGCCTCTTTGTCGAGGATGGGGGCGTCGGCGGCTTCGGGCGAGATGGAAAAGCAATGGGTGGACTCGTCGACGTCGGTCAGATAGACCATGGCGTGGACATAGGCGGTGCGCAAGGGATGCTCTTGCCAATGGGGGCGGTCGCGGTGCCAATTCTGCCAGCCCTCGCTGCTGCAGGGGGCCATGTGGCGCAGACAGGCTTCGGATAGGCACAACGGACCGCCGAGAATCGCTTCGGTGGTAGCGAGGATATGCGGGTGGCGGATGATTTCGTCGATGCCGGGCCAGGTAATGAGGGGATCGCAGTTGACCGTCTGATAGGCGCTGTCGAGGGCGCGCCACATGGCGCGCCATTCTGCGCGGTCGCGGTCGAAGGCGGTGCGGAGGCGGGTGGCGTCTTGGGGGGAGAAGAGCTGGCCGAGGAGGAGGTAGCCGTTTTGGTGGAAGAAGGTGTGGTCCTGGGCGTTCATGGGTTAGTTGGTCCAGTGTACAGGGGCAGATAGGGTGGTAAGATAGCAAAGATCTCGTTATGGGAGAATGGTGAGATTTCTGGAGTTGCTCTCTGTCGGCCACTCTGTCCTCCAGCGCGTTGCGCGGCTACCAGGGCGGACCGCGCCGTGGGCGTTGACCAGCCAGACGTAGAGCAGGGAGCAAGGCAATGGACGGCTCTTCCGCCCATCAGCGCACAAACCAGCGCACAGGGTGGCGCCGGTCCTCGTCGCTAAAAGCCAGCGTGTAGGGATCGCAGCGACGATAGACAATAGCCCCGTCGGTGCGCAATAGCAGCCAGCCGAAGTCCCAGTCTCCACTGCCAAATTGCATCGGGATGGCTGGCCGTACGCGGATCAAAGGATGCGAGCCAGCAATGAAGAGCTTTTGCTCGGTGTAGTAATAGCCCGAGCCGGTCTGTGCGAAAATTTCGTGTGCCAGACCATCGCCCATATCGCCGCACAGACCGCCGATCCCGACCTTGATTGCCGCGCCGTCGGCAAAGGCTGCGGCCAATGCGTCGATCGAGCCGGATAGCACTTGCCCCTGCGCGTCGTGGTGCAGTACTTCCCGCCAGGAATCATCGACGTAGAAGTGGTAGGCGTCGAAGTCGTAAATGAAGTTCTGGCTGGGGGCGTTGGTGTCGGCGTCGAATTGGCCGAGCAGGTTGTACTTGGGCATCGTCGCGTCCGCCGCCTCTGGCGTGGGGCCGGGTTCCTGTCCGTCGAGGTGGGGCCGACCGATGGCCTGGTGTCCGTCTTGGTTGTAGAGAAAAAAGGACATCGACGGTCGCGGCCCGAAACCGTCGGGCAAGGAGACGGGTTGGCGCAAACTCATCAGCCCGGCGGTCCAGCGGTCGTCGATGAGATACGTCACCGCGAATTCGGCGACCTCGCGCACCAGCTCGTCGCTGGGGGAGCTTATATCGATGTGCTCGTTGTGGCGGAATTCGGTGTAGATGCGCAGGTCGGCGCCACGGCGGATGGCGTCGGCGAGGACACTTTCGCTACCGCCGATGATCTGGCGCGCAGAGTCGAGGGCGAGGGTGCGGGTCCAGTGGCTCACGGGAGACCTTTCATAGCGGTCGCCGGCTCTGCGGCGATCTGGGGTTGGTTGGGGCTGCAGCGCTTGAGGTAGTAGAGGGCGCAGATGCGGGAGCGGCGGGTGGCTTGCAATGCGATGGGTACGTTCATATTACTCTTTGCCCAGAGAGCAGCACATCGAGCCGACGACGACGAGGATAGCACCGGCGCTGGCGAGTTCGTTGAGCGGGTCCATGGGGACCAGGGTCGGGTCGTGGAGGGCGAGCAGCCCCATCATGCCGATAGTGATCAACGGCGTCAAGGCGACGAGTGCGCCCATGCGCGAGGCTTCCATGCGTTTTAGCGACTCGGCGAAGCTGATGTAGGAAACCAGGGTGAAGACGACCGAGCAGGCCAGCAGGAGCAGCGGTATGGTCGACAACTCAACCGCGCGGCCCGGGCTAGCCAGCGGCAAAAAGAGCAGGACTCCCGACCAGTAGACCAGCGCCATAATCGAAGCGGAAGGCAAATGGCGCAGTAGGGCTTTTTGCGCCAGCATGAAAGTGCCCCAAAGGATGGCGGAGGCGAAGATCAGCCACACGCCCTGGCCGTAGTTGTCGATTACGGATAACAGCTCGGTGAAGCGCTGGTTGAAAAAGAGGATCATCCCGACGACGAGTACGCCGACCCCCAGCCACTGCAGGCGACCGAAGGATTCTTTAAAGAGGATCAGTCCACCCAGGAGTACAAATATCGGCGAGATCTGCATGACGATTTGCGCCGAGCCGGGCGAGATGCGCTGCAAACCCATCAAGTAGGTGAGATAGTTGCCGCAAAGCCCCAAGATGCAGGCAATGGCCAGCGCCAGCGCCGCGCCGCGCAGGCGGAAGGGCGAGGCCAGACCGTAACGATAGGAGATAACGGGCACCAGCAGAGCACCGGCGAGCAGGAAGCGGTACCAGGTGACGGTAAAGGGGTCGAGCGATAGCAGCAGGAGCTTGAGTATGAGCGGCAGTGCTCCCCACAGGAGCAAGGTAAGAGCAGCGAGGCCGAGGCCGAGCCAGGGATGTTCGCCGCGGTCGATCAAGGGTATCAATACGTCGACAGCCAGGCCAGGAGAATCTATCGGTCCCGGATAGCTCGTTCGTGCCGCTCAATGGCGGCGAGGACTTCCTCGTCGCTCCACCCCGCGGTCGGCGGCCCCAGTTTTTCTTCTACTTCGGGCAGGACAACGGTGTTGCCGGCGGCGACGAAGGCGTAGATCAGCGCCCAGCGCGACTGCTCGCTGAGATTGGGGTCGGAGGCGTGGAGTATATTGCCGTGGAAGTAGAGCGCCGAGCCGGGCTGCAGCTCGCAGTGGACTTCGTCCATTTCGTCCAGAGCCAGTGCGACGCGCTGCGGGTCGGCGATGAGCTGCGAACCAGACGATAGGTGTTCGAGACGGCCGAGCTGGTTGGAATCCCTGACCACGCGCAGGCAGCCATTGTCGCGGGTGGCCGGGTCTAAGGCGAGCATAACCGAGCAGAAGCTGGGGCGAAAGAATTCTTTGTAGTGATAGCCGTAATCTTGATGGTACTGCCAGCCGCCGGTCTGCGGGTTTTTGAGCGTCGCCAGATGGTAATAGTGGCGGACTTTGTCGCCGAAGAGTTGCTCTAGGGGCGCGGTGAGCCGCTGGCTCCGGGCGACGGCGCTATGGGTGTCGTCGTCGAGGGTGGGCGTGTAGACCAGGCGGGTGTCGATGCCGCTGGTGCCGCCCCGGGTATTCTCGTCGTAGTTGCTGTTGAATTTGGCGCGCTCGGCAATGTCGGGATCGGCGGCGGTGATCGCGCGAATGCGGGCGGCCTCGTCGGCGGTAAACAGATGTTCGACGATGAGGTAGCCGTGGGTGTGGAAGTGGGCGATCTGGTCTGCGGTCAGGAGCATGGGATCCAATCAACGGTATAAGGTCATCGCGCTCAAGGATGAGTTTTCGGTATGTGCCAGGATCTGATTTTACAACGGAGCACTATCGCGCGTCAACTCATTCGTCGCACCGCCTCCTCGTCTACCTCAATACCCAGCCCCGCCCCCTGCGGCACTTTTACAAAGCTGTCCACCTGGTCAAACGGCACCGCGCAGACCTCATCCCGTATCGCGCTCGGCGTGCGGTCGAATTCCATCACCGGCTCCTGTAGATAGGGTTGGGCGTTGCGCGCTGGCGGGCAGGGCGGCAGCGTCGCCGCCAGATGCAGGGTCGCGGCGATCATTACCGGCGAGCCCCAGACATGGGGATTGACCTGAATGCCGCAGGCGTTGGCCAAAGCGCAGATGCGGGCCATTTCGGTGAGGCCGCCGCAATGCATGATATCGGGCTGGACGATGTCGTAGGCGCGACGGGCGAGATAGGGTTTGAATTCGTAGCGGGTGCGCAGATTCTCTCCGCCGGCAATGGCCATCGGCAACGCGGCTTTGACCTCGAGATACGCCTCTAAGTCCTGGGCATTGACCGGCTCTTCAAACCACACCAGGTCTACATCTTGCAGCTTCTTGCCAATCCTTATCGCCGTCGTTGCGTTGTAGCCCTCATTCGCGTCGATCATCAGACTCACATCCGGCCCGATGGCCTCGCGTAGCGCCTTGACGCGGGCGACATCCTCTTCGATCGACAGCCCGCCGACCTTGGTCTTCATGCCCGTGAAGCCCTGCTCGACATAGCTGCGCGCCTCGTCTAACAAGCGGTCGGGGAATTCGCCTTCGGTGTAGTAGAGGCCGGTGGCGTAGACGGCGACTTTGTCGCGAATTTTGCCGCCGAGGAGGGTGCAGATGGGGAGGTTGGCGGCTTTGCCGGCGAGGTCCCACAGCGCGATGTCGAGGGCGGAGAGGGCACTGCCGGCGAGGCCGACGGCGTTGTTGCCATTGTAGAGCGCGTGGAACATGCGCTCCCAGAGGCCGGCGCGGTCCATGGGGTTTGCGCCGATGAGGAGGGGGCCGAGGAGGTGGTTGATTATGGAGGATTCGGCGCCTTCGCCCCAGCCTGCTAGGCCGTTGTCGGTGGTGATTTTGACGAGGGTGGTGCCGCGTTGGTCGATCCAGCCCTGAGACCAGCCGAAGGGGCGATCCAAGGGACAGGTGAGGTCGAATGTTTCAATGGTGGCGATTTTCATGCGGGTATTGTCCCTGGTAACGGCCTCGCGGAAGAGGACCTCGCTCATGCACGCATCAGTTTGCGATCTCGCTGCTCCGCAAAGGCGGTTGCGAGGTTGTCCTCAGATTTCACAAGCTGGAGAAATCCGCGCCAGCAAGCGGCTCGTACCCGCCAGCGTATGGCCTCGACNNCAGTGCTGAAAAACCGTCACCAAACCTGGGGAGGGAGCAAGTGATATACAATAGGTGTATGGGTTGACAGTAGCCAGGGGGGAATATAGGATGTTTGGGGATCGGGACAAAGGAGGCGATTATGAAAATTACCGAGGTGAAATTATTGGTGTTGGAGGATCCTGNGCGGAAGGCGGGCGCGGGCCTGGCGATAAAACCAGTAGAGCGGTTGCGGCGCATCCAGTATACNCANACCGGGCGNCAGGGCGGTGCNCAGAANCCGCTGCGCCAGAGCTTTCTCGAGGTCCATACCGACGCCGGTATCGTTGGGCGGACCGATACGACGATGACTGCGTATCAGGCGGACATTATCCGCTATCACGCGGTGGGGCGCGATCCGTGGGAGCGCGAGGGGATGTTCCAGCAATTCTGGAAGGGGACGCGGTGGGTGTATCAACCGCCCGGTTGGTTTGGGGCTTTTGACAACTGTCTGTGGGACATTGTGGGGAAAGCGGCGAGCTTGCCGGTGTATGCGTTGGTGGGGAGAGTGAGGGAGCGGCTGGCGGTGTATTTGACCGGGGGGGATATGGACACCGAGGGCTATCTCCAGCACATTGAGACGGGGAAGAAGATCGGGATCCAGACCTATAAGTTCCATTCGTACAAAGGCGGCAGGGCCGATATTCCGATCTATCGCGATGTCAGAGACGCGGTGGGGCCGGAGTACGGGCTGATTACTGATCCGGTGTGTTCGTACGACCTGCGCGAGGCCATCGAGGTTGGGCATGCGATTGAGGAGCTGGATTTTATCTGGCTGGAAGAGCCCATGCACGAGCAGAAGATGAACCTCTACCAGGAACTGTGCCGCGAATTGACCATTCCGGTGATGGGCACCGAAATGCTGATGCACGACATCGGCCTGACTTCGCAGTGGCTGATCCAGGGGGCGACCGATCGCTTGCGCGGCAACGCCCGGCACGGGGCGACGCAGATTTTGAAGATGGCGCATCTGGCGGAACTGCACGGAACCAATATCGAACTCAATGGGACCGGCCTGCTGGACGGATTGGGTCACGCGCACCTGGGGTGCTGNATCGACAACACCGATTTCTATGANTTTTTCGGGGGGGCGAGCGACAGCCTGCGCAAGACGGGAGAGGCGTGGGGATTGATGAACGCCCCGCTGATAGAAGACGGGCACATTGCGCCGCCGGATGGGCCGGGGTGGGGTGCGGAGTGGGACGAGGAGAAGTTNNATTCGCTGATAGTGGAGGAATTGTGAAAATCACCCGGATAACTACCCACCTCGTCGATGGCGTCTTCCGCCCGTGGACCTTTGTGAAGATCGAAACCGACCAGCANGGNNTGATNGGCTGGGGCGACTGCACGGACTGGGGNGCGGCCGCGCCGATTGCCGCCACNGTNGAGCGCTATGCCGAGTGGGTCGTCGGCCGCGATCCGATGCAGGTCGAGGCGATCTGGTGGGATCTGGCCGCCTCGTCGGTCAGGCACACCGGCGGCATCGCCTGGAAGGCCATGGCGGGGATCGACTCGGCGCTATGGGATATTCGCGGCAAGGTNCTGGGTGTGCCGGTGTGGCAATTGCTCGGGGGCAAGATGCGCGACCGCTTGCGGCTCTACTGGTCGCACTGCGGCTCGATGCGCTCGCGGCACGCGGCGGACCTGGGCAAGGCGGAGGTAACAACGCTCGACGATCTGCGGACCCTGGCGGCCGAAGTAAAGGAGCAGGGCTACACCGCGATCAAGACCAATATTATGGACCTCGACGATGTACCCGGCGGNGGGTTGCCCAATTGGCGCGAAAATTCCCCGGGNGATTGTCCGCCGCAGATTGTGCGACGGGCGGTGGCGATTATCGAGACCTTTCGCGAAGCGCTCGGNCCGGATATCGGCATTGCGCTCGACGTGGCGTTTACCTTCAAGCTCGGCGGGGCGATCAAGCTGGCACGCGCNCTGGAGCCCTATGACCTGATGTGGCTCGAGGTCGAGACGCTCGATGCCGACGCGCTCAGGGTCATCCGCGACTCGACCAGCACCACGATCTGCACCGGCGAGAGCCTCTTCGGCACGCATCAGTACAAGCCCTTTATCGAAAACCACGCGCAGGACATCGTCATGCCCGACCTGGCCTGGAACGGTATCACCATGGGCAAAAAGCTCGCCGACTATGCGCATGCCTACGACATCCTCTTTGCCCCGCACAACTGTCACAGCCCCATCAACACGCTGGTCTCGGCCAGCGTCTGTGCGACGGTACCCAACTTTTACATCCAGGAATTCGATGTCGATGATGCGCCGTGGCGCGACGAAATTACGACCCATCCGCTGGAGATNGAAAAGGGCGAACTGGTCATCAGCGACCGCCCCGGCCTTGGCACGGACCTGATCGAGGAGGAAATGGCCAAACACCCGCCCAGGGCGTCTTATCCGTACCGATAGACCCAAGGCCATTTTCCCCAAGGATATATCATGACCGCGACGACCAATCGCTATTTGACGGACGATCAGCTCGCTACCTTCTGGCAGCAGGGCTATCTGCTGCTCAAGGGCATTCTGACCCCGCAGCAGATCGCCTCCGCCCNGGGGGCGATTTTGAATATGATTCCCCGCGACATGGTTTTCCCNGAGTACTTTCACTCGTCGCAAGGCCGGCTCAAGCCCTACAATCCCGACGGCAGCCAGAGCTTTTACACGGCGGAACTGCTGCCGCTCTTGTGCAACGAGCAGCTCTACCACGCGGCGGCCGATATTTTGCAGAGCGATTATCTGCACACCAGCGATGGCTCGGTGGGCATTTCGCTCAAGGATAGCGGGTCCGANGGGCTGATTCAGCGTTTGCATCTGGATATGAAGCGGCCCGAGCCAGANGAGTTGAGCGCGGAGCACGTGCGCTACGAGGTCGGCATTGGCGGGTGTTACTATCTGACGGATGTCGAGCACAATGGTGCCGGCATCCATGTAATTCCCGAGGGACCGCGGATGGTCGAGGAGATCATGCTCAACGAGCACGACGGCCTGACCCGCTTTGAGAATTGGCGCAATAT
>PBOD01000012.1 GCA_002724215.1 Gemmatimonadota bacterium
CGCGCCTTGGAGTTCGATATGGCGTACTCTTCGTAGGCGGCCAGGACGGCATCCAGATCGACCTCCACCAACTTCACCGCTACATCGCGGAAGGCCGGGAACGCAGCTACCGCCTGGTCGCTCGAGACCCAACCTCGGCGACCTACTCCTCGATCTGGTGCACATGGGCCAGACCAGTTTTTGTCGCCCGCTCCAGGATTTCGATCTGTTTCTTGAGTTCAGTAGCCTCTGATTTGTGCTGAGAATATTTTGAGCGTTGATACTTTTTTTCGGGTGTAGTGATAGAATAAGCCACTCGCCAACCGGATTTGCTCCTGGAAATCAACGCCATGCAGGCCTCCTCCAAAACAACTTACGTCACTGGCAACATGAAAATAACACAAAAATCGACCAAAAACAGCAATATTCTGAAATATTGTGTAAAACCTGAAACACGCTGAACACTGCTTCAACGTAACAAGTGAAACATCTCTAAGTTAAGTATAAATTGGGAGACATAAAGAAAGCCCCTGATTTCTCAGGGGCTTAAAAGATGGTGGGCGATACCGGACTTGAACCAGTGACATCCTGCTTGTAAGGCAGGCGCTCTGACCAACTGAGCTAATCGCCCATAGACCGTCTAAAACTTAGCCATTAC
Source organism: Gemmatimonadota bacterium (assembly GCA_002724215.1). Taxonomy (GTDB): domain Bacteria; phylum Latescibacterota; class UBA2968; order UBA8231; family UBA8231. Next base: position 638 of record PBOD01000012.1, read on the forward strand.
ACCCGTTTCACGCAAAGAATCACTCCCCTTATCCCGCGCCCACCCATCGCTTATCTTAAGCTCCATGCCCGTCCGCTACGCCTGGCCGCTCTACGCCCTGCTGCTACTTGCCCTCGCCGCGCTCCTATTCGCCCAGATACCGACCCTCGGCATCGATACCCACGATGCCGAAACCTTCCGCGACCACGAACGCATCGCCGCCGACCCCGCCTTCTTCTTCTCCCCCGACAAGGAGCAGGCCTCCGGACGCCCCGTCGCCGAAGCCGCAAAGCTGCTCTACTATTATATAGCCGGCAACAGCGCCATCGCCTTCCACCTGCTGGCCATCGCCCTCCACGTGCTCTGCGCCTTCTTGGTCGCTCGGGTCGCCCACCAATACGGCGCCGATCTCAAGACGAGCCGCTTCGGCGGCCTGCTCTTCCTCGCCAATGTCGCCCACTTCCAGGTCGTCCACTACATCTCTGCGCTCGACTATGCGCTCGCGCTCGCGCTCGGTCTCAGCGCCCTGCTCCTGTACCAACGCCATGGCATCGTCCAATCCACAACCGCGCTCGCCGCCTTCTATCTGCTGCTGCTCGCCGCCGCATTTTCCCACCTGTCGCTGGTCGTCATCTTGCCCTTCTGCTTCTACTACAGTTGGCGGCGGGGCGAACCGTTGCCCGCAGCCNTGCGCCGCCTGCTCCCGCTGGCGCTGCTGCTGGCGCTCGCCTTCGGCCTGCAGCTGGCCCTGGCCTCGCGCAGCACCAGCACCTGGAGCTCGCTCGCCGCCTCGGCCGAANCCAGCCCCATCGCGCTNATCTGGAGTTGGNNTCGCGTGCTGCTCTGGCTTGCCAGCCGTCTGCTGACCACCGCCCACTGGCTGCCGCTCCCCGTCTACAGCCTGCAGACCTGGGAGCTTTTCGTCGGCGGCCTGGTCCTCCTTGGCCTTGGCTATGCCGGCTACCGCCGCAACCTGTGGGCCGCCTGGACNNTGCTCGCCCTGCTGCCCTTCGTCTTTCTCACCGAGGCCACCCTGCGCGATATGCCCGCCGGCCCCTCGCGCTATCTCTATCCCGCCAGCGCCGGCGCCGCGCTGCTCCTGGCCCAGGGCCTGTGCCGACTGCGCTACCGCTATGCGCCCGCCGCTCTNTGCGCTCTGCTGCTCTTTAGCAGCTANCTGGCCGGCGACCAGACCGAAGCCCTCTCGCGCTACACCTCGGGCCGCAGCTATATCGCCGCCAACCAGCTGCCACAGGGCATCGCCCAGCTCCGCGCTGCGATCGANCTCGGCGACGACGCGATCGACCTCGACGACGCCTACACCCGACTGGTCGCCGTCGCCCTCGACAGCGTCGAGATCGCGCCCGCCATCCTGCAGCAGGCGCGGCAACGCCTGCCCGACCAGGCCAAATTCACCCTCGCCGCAGCCGTCTTCGCCACAATGCAGGCAGATCGTGCCGCAGCGGCGCAGCACACCCTCGACGCGGCGCNCATNCACAGCGCAGACAACGCCCGCTGGATCGGTCGGCTCTATGCGAATATGGCCGAGGGCTATTTCGCNCGGCAAGACTGGCCGCAGACCATCCGCGCCGCGCGCTATGCCCTGCGCTACGATTCGACGCGCCGGCACACGGCGCTGCGGCTCGGCTGGACCTACTTTGTCAGCAATCGCTTCGAAGAGGCCATCGCCACCTACGAGGCCATCTTGACGCAGAGACCCGAAGCCGAGCCGCACTTCAACCTCGGCCTCGCCCATCTGGCACTGGGCGATATCGCCGCCGCCACCCGCGTCTATGCCGCCGCCGCCGCCCGCTACGGGCGCCACGCCGCNGCCCGCGCCCATCTCGAGCGCTTTGTCGCGCTCGGCGTGCAGACCGCGGCTGCGCAGCAGCTTCTCGACCGCCACTTCGCAGATTGACGNCATCCTCCAGCNCGGTTATATTTTTGCCCATCGAGCGCACCGATATCATGCTGACAGACTATCGCCATTGCCATTATTTTCNCCAGCACCCACAAGGGGTTTCGCGCCGTTAGCCCTGCGTCTGCCGCAGCTTCTGCCAGGCCCCTGAGATCAGGGGCTTTTTTTATTGCCTTTTATACGGGAATACGACGATGAACCTCATACCTGATCTCGAATTCCGCGGCCTCGTCTATCAGGCCACCGACGCCGACGGCCTCGCCGAGCGCATGGCGCAGGGACCGGTCACCCTCTACAACGGATTCGACCCNACNGCNGATAGCCTGACCATTGGCAACCTGGTCCCGATCCTGCTCCTGCGCCGCTTTCAGCTGGCCGGCCACAAGACCATCGCCCTGGCTGGCGGCGGCACNGGCCTGATCGGCGATCCCTCGGGTAAATCCGAAGAGCGCCAGCTCAACACCGACGACACCGTCGCCGAGTGGACCGAGAAGGTCAAGGGCGAACTCTCGCGCTTCCTCGACTTCGACGGCCCCAATCCAGCGCTGATGGTCAACAACCACGACTGGCTCGCCCATGTCACGGCCATCGAATTTATGCGCGACGTCGGCAAGCACTTCCCGATCGGCTATATGCTGGCCAAGGACTCGGTCAGCTCGCGGCTGGAGGCGGGGATCTCGTACACCGAATTCAGCTACATGGTGCTACAGGCCTACGACTTCTTGGTGCTCAATGAAAAATACGGCTGCGAGCTACAGACCGGCGGCTCGGATCAATGGGGCAATATCACCGCCGGCACCGATCTGATCCGCCGCGCGGCCGGCAACCGCGCCTATGGCCTGACCTGCCCGATGGTAACCAAGGCCGACGGCACCAAATTCGGCAAGACCGAGGGCGGCGCCGTCTGGCTCGACGCCAACAAAACCTCGCCCTACCAGTTTTATCAATTCTGGATCAATGCCGAAGACCAGAAGGTGATCGACTATATCAAGATCTATACCTTTCTGGACAAGGATGCGATCCTACAGCTGGAAGAAAACGTGCGCGATGCCCCCGAAAAACGCGAGGCCCAGCGCACCCTCGCCGAGCAGGTCACCACCCTAGTCCACGGCGCCGCTGCCGCCCGCAGCGCCGAGAAGATCTCGCACGCTCTCTTCTATGGCGAATTCAACGATCTCGCCGAACAGGAGATCCTCGATGCCTTCCACGACGTGCCAACGCATCAGATGGCGCAGGAGGAATTGGCGCTGCTCGACCTGCTGGTCGCAGCCAAGATCTCGTCGTCCAAGCGCGAGGCGCGCCAGGATGTACAGAACGGCTCGATCTACATCAACGGCGAGCGCTGCTCGCAGCTCGATCGGGTCATGCGCACCCAGGATGGACTGCACGGCAAGTATCTAATCATGCGGCGCGGTAAGAAGAAATACACGCTGGTGCGCTAGACGAGGGTCGCGTCCGTCTGTCGTACCAATAAATTATATTTGCCCAGACCTCGGGGCCGGGCCTCACCGCCAGCGCCACCACGCGGCAAAAAGGAGCTCAAATCCCATGTCCAACCGCCTGCGCGTCGCCGCCATCGTCACCATCTACCACCCCAAGGCCCACGCCGACGTTATTGTCACCAAATACCTCAAGGGCATGTCCACCGACGAGGGCTTTTTGCCCCCCGAGATTGACATCGTCGCGATGTACCTCGACCACGCTCTCGAAAACGATATCGGCCTCGGCCTGGCAGAAGAATACGGCCTGCCGGTCTATCCCAGCATCCGCCGCGCCCTCCACGCCGGCGACAACAAGCTCAATGTCGATGCCGTCTTGCTCGTCGGCGAGCACGGCGACTACCCCTGGAACGAGCGCGGCCGCCACATGTACCCGCGCCGCTATTTCTTCGAACAAATCGCCGGCGTCTTCGCCGAAAGCGGCCGCTCGGTCCCGGTCTTCAACGACAAGCACTTCGCCTATGACTTTGGCGACGCGCAGTGGATGTGGGACCGGGCGCGCGAACTCGATATCCCGCTGATGGCCGGCTCGAGCCTGCCGCTGTGTTGGCGCAGCCCGTATGTCGAGTACGCTAAGGACACCCCTGTCGAAGAAGCGCTGTCGATCGGCTACGGCGGTATCGAGGCCTATGGCTACCACGCGCTGGAGACGCTGCAGTGCATGGTCGAGCGGCGCAGAGGCGGCGAGACCGGCGTGGTCTCGGTGCAATGTCTGGAGGGAGACGAGGTGTGGCGAGCCGGCGACGACGGTCGCTGGTCGCGCGAGCTGGCCGACGCTGCCATAGACGCCATCGCCAACAAACCCGACGGCCGCATGGAAGACCACGCCAAAGACCCAGCGGTTTTCCTGGTCGAATACGCCGACGGGCTGAAGACGGCGACCTTGATGCTATCGGGCTATGTCTCGGACTTCGCCTACGCCGCGCGCGTCGACGGCCAGGTCCACGGCGTCGAATTCTATCTGCAAAACGAGGGGCCGTTCTCGCACTTCGGCTATTTGTGCTGCAATGTCCAGGATTTCTTCCACAACCACAAGGCGCCCTATCCCCCCGAGCGCACCCTGCTCACCACCGGCGTCATCGACGCGGCCATGAACTCCCGCTACGAGGGCCACCGCAAGATCGACACGCCCTACCTGAATATCGCCTATAGCTCGTACGACGCTCTGCCACAGCGCCCCACAGGCACCCGCCCCACCGGCGCCAGCATCGATCCAGAAGCCCCCGATATCATCTGAGCCTGTCGCCAGCCCCCCATTGCCTCAGGGGCACGTCGCGCAATGGCCTCCGCCCGCCCGGGCGCGCCAGCGCCGCACCACCGGCTTGCCCGCATGATCGCGCGCGTAATAGGTCTCCTCTATTACCTCGCATTCGCATGCTTCATATTCTTGCCATTCGAAGGTGTAGCTGCGCCACTTGCCGCCGGTAGGCTCGTAGCGCCAGTTTTCGGCCCGATAGCCCCTGCTCGATTTGAAGGTCGACTGCTGGTCGGGGTGCCCGTAGCGGTGCCGGATCTCTTTCATCTCGTAGGCACAGCCGCAATCGAATAGCTCGCAACTCGACAGCGGCAGGGCCAGGACAAAGGCGATGCCAAAATACCGTGCGATGCGCATGGCTCGGCCTCCTGAACGCGTGAATCCGGTCGTTGCTGCGAAAACCTTCCCACCGATTCAACACATTCAAGACCCTGCTGCGTCACCACAAAAAACATCCCCGATCAAATAATCGGGGGCCAGAGAGAGCCCAAGAAAAACGCCGCGGGATGCACCCAACCACCCCGCGACCATCCCGCGCTTACCCTCGATCCCTACCCTACTCCCACTCGACAGTGCCCGGCGGCTTGTGCGTAATATCGTAAAACACCGCCTCGATCCCCTCGAGCGCCAGCAGCCGCCCGCACACATCGTCGAGGAAATCGCGCGACAGCTGGCTAAACCGCGCGGTCATAAAATCGTCGGTGGATATCGGCCGCAGTACCACGCTCTCCTGCACCCCGTCCGAAGACAGCGGCACCAGCACCGTCGGCATCTGCGTCACCTCCTGCATCAGCCCGTGCCGCTCCAAAGCCGCCATATTGATCGCGTCCGCCTCGCGCAAAAGATCCAGCCGATCGCGGGTCAAGAAACCCCGCTTGAGCCCCTGCAGTGGCCGCTGTTCCGGCCCCAGCAACCAGATCACCCGGTTGATCGATGTAAAATTATTCGTCAGCTCAGTAGACAGCGCCTCGAGATTCTCCCACTCGCCAGGCCCGGTCACCACCGCCGGATGCGCGTAGGTCCGCGCATCGCCCTGGACCCCCACGCTCTGCAGCGGCAGCACCGCCAGCTCGAGCCCGAACCGCGCCGCCGCCTTCTGCGCCTCGGCCTCGACCTCGTCCATGCCCTCCATCGCGGCGGCGCCCTCGCTGCACAGCGCTCGAACCGCCAGCCCCGGCCCGGGGAACGGATGCCGCCATACTAAGTGATGCGGCAGCCCCAGCGTCTCGCCCAGCTCGCGCGCCTCGTCCTTGTAGAGCTGGTCCAGCGGCTCGACCACCTTGCCCTCGGCCAGCAATTCCTCGATCACGCCGACGCGGTTGTGGTGCGTCTTGATCAGCGCCGCGTTTTCGGTGCCGCCCGACTCAATGGTATCGGTGTAGAGCGTGCCCTGGCCCAATAGCCACTCCTCCGGGTCTAGCTCCAGCGCCGCCAGCGCGCGATCGCGGACCCTGACGAACTCCTCGCCGATGGCCAGCCGCTTGGCCTCCGGCTCGGCGAGGCCCTCGGTGACCTGGAGAAAATCATCGCTGGCATCGACGACCTTGAGGTTGGCGAAGCCCGACTCCTTCATCAGCCGCTCGACCAGCGCGGTCTCGCCCTTGCGCATAAAGCCATTGTCGATGTGCAACCCCAAGACCCGGTCCTCGCCCAGCGCCCTGTTCAACAGCAGGAACGCCACCGATGAATCGACCCCGCCGCTGACCAGCAAGAAGACCTTGCGCCCTTCGGCCTGGACCCTGACCCGCTCCATCGTCTCCTCGATATAGCGCTCCATCGTCCAGCTGCGCTCGGCGCCAGTCAGCGCGACAAAATTTTCCAGCATCTCCATGCCCCGCACCGAATGCGTGACTTCCGGGTGGAATTGCAGACCGTAGATCTTGCGCTCGTGGTCGCCCATCGCCGCCACCGGACAGTCCTCGGTCGAGCCCAGGACGCGGAAGCCCTCCGGTATGGTCGCCACGTGATCGCGGTGGCTCATCCACACCACTTCTCGCGCGTCCATACCCTCGAGTACCCCGGTCGCCTCTGCTACCTGCAAATACGCCGCCCCAAACTCGTGCGTCTGCCCCGGCTCGACCTGGCCGCCGAGACGGTGGCAGAGCAACTGGTGGCCGTAGCACAGGCCCAGCATCGGCTTGCCCATCGCGAAGATTTCGCGATTATAGCTCGGCGCCTCTTCGTCGTAGACGCTGGACGGGCCGCCCGAGAGGATAAAGCCATCGGCGTCTGCCAGCTCGGAGACATCTGTTGTCGGCGAGCGAATTTCGGCAAAGACGCGGAGGCGGCGAATGCGATTGGCGATGAGGTGGGCGTACTGCCCGCCGAAGTCGAGGACGATAATGCCCAAGGCGAACCCCCTGTGGGAGAGGTATGAGACGGCGGGGAGAGGTTGGAGGACAATATAAAGAAAGCAATCCGTTGAGCAAGCACCCGCGCCAGGGTTTTACCGGCGCCCTACCGGCTCGGCCCCGGCACAGATTTGCGCGGCAGCTTAGGCACGCACAAAAAAACCGGCGCATCACCTCAGATGTGCCGGTTTTTCCATACGCTCTGACCAAGCCCGCTCAGAGCCGGACATAGGTCCGATCTCCGTCGGTCTCCTCCATAATCAATTCGTTGTTGGCGATGCGGATATTGACCACCTTGTCGCGCAATAGCGGGAGGGTGCCGCCCGGATCGTTGATCTGCACGTCGGTGAAGGTGATCCGCAACAGATCGCCGACCAGCATGTAGGTGCCCGAAAAGCTGTATACCAGCGTCTGCGGGAAGGTGCCGTTGCGATCGACGGTGCCCCCGTCGGGGGCCGAGTAATCGCGCAGCTCGGCGCGGCCGTCCTCTTTGAAAATGTAGATCTGGTTTTGCTCGACGGCCTCGCGGCTCCAGGTCCCCACCAACTGGGCGCGCAGGTCGATGACATTCTCGCCCGAGGGATCGTAGGGATTGGAGCGCCCGACGTCGCCGCAGGCAAGCACTAGCGGCAACAGCGCGATCAATAGTGCGGTTTGCATGGCCCTTAGAACCTGCGCATTAGATTGAACATCGGCCGCCCCTCAGCCGACAGGCCCAGGCCGAAGTCGGTCTTGCGCTCGACGCGGGCGTTCAGCTGCATCTGATTACCGCCCATCCACATCACATCGACCAGATTGTAGGCGTAGAGCGCACCGGCGAGCCAAAACAAGCGATTGCTCATCGAGCGGCGGTCGCTGGCCCCATTGTAGTAAAAATCGTAGTCTGTAGGCGACAGGCCCGGCCCCAACTCCTCGTATTGCGCGTACCAGTCGTTGCTGCTGAGGCGATAGCTCATGCCCAGCACCAGCGCGGTCGCTTCCAACCCCAGCAGCGATAGCCCCTTGGTCTTCTCGCCCATCCGGTACTGGTAGAGGCCGGGGATCAGGCTCAGCCGCGGCGAGACGCCCGAGGCCGTCGCCGTGCTCTGTTTTATGTAGCGCTCGATCTCCACAAGCCGGTCCGGGCTGTGGATCTGCGCCACCTGCATCAGCATGGGGTCCTTGCCGCCCTGGATGTGCAGCAGCTCAGCCAGCGACATCTTGGGATAGACCTGCAGCACCTTGAGCGCGCCGACGCTGCGCGGGGTCACCGACAGCGTATCGCCACTCAGGGGATGCAGCACCACATCGTTGTCGATGATGTCGAAGAGATCGCCCTTCATCACATTGTCCTGGCGGCCCATATCGATGAAGATCAGCCCATCCGTATTCTTGATGACCAGCCCCTTGGCCGGCAGTTGCGCCCCGGCCGTGCCCAGCATCGCCAAGACGAGGAGGACAACTCCGCTTTTTCGCCTAAACATAAAATATCACCTTGGTCGCGGCGCTTGCTTGCGCGCCTATGAAGTTTCCTCGACGACTATGTCGTCCTCTTCTTCGACCTCCATGTCCAAATCATCATCCAGATCGAGATCGTCGTCATCCTCTTCCAGCTCCTCGTCTTCCTCGTCCTCCTCATCCTCGCCATTACCCGCCATCATCCGCAGGACGAAAAAAGCCACCACGGCCAGGATGCCGATCACGCCCAGAATTATGAAAAACAGCGCTGAGGTGAAGAAGGATTCCTCCTCTTCTTCGGCCTCCGGCTCCTCGTCCTCGTCCAGTTCCCCCTCCGGCGGCAGTGCGAGCTCGTCCTCTTCCAGAGGCGGCAACTCGGTGGCGACCTGCTCTTCGCCGAGTACGTCGCGCACGACCTGCTTGAGCGCGGCGACATCTTCCTCGTTGTCGAGACTCAGCCCGCCGAGCGGCTGGCCGGCCTCGTCCAGGCCCTCAATCGGCACCGTGCCCATCAACGCCACCGACTCCTTGAGATCTTTGATATCGTCTTTCATGGTGTTGATATCGGTGTTGATCCCGCGCAACTGGACCCTGAAGCCCTCCTCGACGCGCTCGACGCGCTCGATCGCCTTTTCTATCCCGCCGATGCGACCCTGGACGTTGCGGATACTGCGCGTCATCTGCGAGATATCCTTGCGGAAGTCCTGGTGGTCCTCCAGGTTCTGCTCCTGCCGCGCCGTGGACCGCTCCTGGTCCATGATCATTTCTTCGTCGGGCGTGGTGTAGCGGACGATATCGCCGGGCTTGACCGGCAGCAGCAAGCCGGGACCGAGCCGCACGCTGGCGGCGCGGTTGGAGATCTTGGCGATCTCGCCGCTACCGATCTCGACCTCGGGTGCGCCCAGATTCTCGCCGGTGATCGGGTGGATCACCGCCTCGCCCGGCGGCCGGATGATGATCACGGTCATACCCTGGACCAACCCGGCTTCGGCGCCGGAGTCGATGGTCAGGCTGGCACCGCGCACCTTGGTGATCAGCGCTTCGCCCGCGTAGCCGGCGCCCGCCCACAGCAGCAAGCCCACCAAAACCAGCTCGATTCTTTTCATAGTCCGCTACCTCGTCAGTGTACTGCCTGGTGCCCGACCAGCAGCGTGGGTCGCTGCCAGCGGGCGTCGTCGCGCTCGGGATAATCGCTATTGTAGTGCGTGCCGCGGCTCTCCAGCCGCTGCCGCGCCGAGCGCGCAATGAGTTCGGCGACGGTCGCCAGGTTGCGTAGTTGCACCCGTTCGGCCTCCGGCGCTAACCCGTCGCATAAAGTCTCTATTTCGCCAGCCATCCGCCCGGTTTCGACACAGGCCCGTTCCAGACCCCGACCGTTGCGGACGATCCCGACCTCCTCCCACATCAAGCGCCTGAGCGCCTGCCGCCGCTCCTCGAGGTCATCGACTGCGGATGCTACAGTGGTCGTCGGCTGCTCACCGGCCACGCCCGCAAACTCAACGGGGTCTGGTCGCGCGTGGGCGGCGGCCCGGCGGGCGAATACCAGGCCTTCCAAAAGCGAATTGCTCGCCAGCCTGTTGGCGCCCTGAAAGCCGCTCATCGCAACTTCGCCAGCGGCGTACAACCCCGCGAGGTCGGTCTGGCCGTACGCGTCCGTGCACACCCCACCGCACATGTAGTGGGCGGCGGGCACCACCGGAATCGCCTCTTTGGTCATATCGATGCCGATGCCCAGGCAGTGCCGGTATATATTGGGAAAGCGGCGGCGCGTCGCTGCCGCGTCCCCGGCCGTGGCGTCGAGATAGACGCATTCGGCTCCGCTCTCCTGCATTTGGGCGACGATAGCCCGCGAGACCACGTCGCGCGTTTTTAAAGATTCCGTAAATGCCTCGCCCCGGCCATTCACCAGCACCGCGCCGTAGCCGCGCAATGCCTCGCTGACCAGGAAAGACGGCCCGTCCGGATCGTAGAGCATCGTCGGATGGAATTGCGTGAATTCCATATTGCCCACGCCGGCGCCAGCCCGCCAGGCCATCGCCACGCCGTCGCCGGAGGCCACCCGCGGGTTGGTCGTGTGCAAAAAGACCTGCCCACAGCCCCCGGTCGCCAATAGTGTCGCCGAGGCCCGCGCCTCGATAACTGCCCCGGTCTGGGTGTCGAGCACCCAGGCGCCGTGGCAGCGGCGCGCCTCATCGACGATCAGATCGACGGCCAGATGGTGGTCGTAGAGGGCCACCTGCGGCAGCCCCTCGACCGCCCGCACCAGAGCCCGGGTCACTTCGCGACCGGTCGTATCATCGGCGTGTACCACCCGCGCATGCGCGTGGCCGCCTTCGCGCCCCAGCGCCAATTCGCCGGGTCGTTCTTCATTGAACACAGCGCCTATCGCCAACAATTCGCGCACGACCTCGGGTCCTTCCGAGACCACCGCTTCGGCAATCGCCCGATCGCAGAGCCCGTCTCCGGCTAAGAGCGTATCCGCCACGTGACTGGCGAAGGAATCGCGCTCGTCGATCACTGCGGCAATGCCGCCCTGCGCGTATTGGGTGTTGGATTCACGCCGCTCGCGCTTGGTGACCACTGCTACGGACCCGTGCTCGGCTGCTTTGATAGCAAAAAAAAGGCCAGCAACGCCACTGCCCATGATAAGATAATCGGCATCAATCTTCATATCTTTAATAAAATAAAAAGGTTAGGTCCACAAAAAGAAGAGTTGACAAAATGAGCGCCAAAAGCGGGAAACCCCCATATATGGCGTAGCGGCCCGGCACCGCTACGCAAGGCATATGTCCGCCCGCTTCCACCGTATAGAGCCTTGTTAGGAAAATAATTCTCGCGCCCCAGAAGCGCCATCCCCGGGGCTATTTGAGGAATAGCAGCTTGTTGAGCTGGACAATCGGCCCGATTTGCAGCTGGTAGTAATACACGCCGCTGGCCACCCGCTCGCCCCGCTCGTTGCGCCCGTCCCACGCAGCGGTGTAGAAGCCGGGCGCGGCCAATTCATCGACCAGGCGCCGCACCAGCCCGCCGAGCGGAGTGCGGACCTCGAGCGTATACCGGGTCAGCCCGGCCACGATCGGGTTGTTGATCCCGATCTGGTAGTCGATCCGGGTGATGCCGTTGAAGGGATTGGGATAATTCTGGCTCAGCGCGAAATCCAGCGGCACGCGCGGGTCGAAGTTGAGAAAAGGCTGCCAGCGCACGTCGCCGCTGATCCGCGCCGCAATCCAGGTCGAGTCGATCTGGCCCCACCAGTTGTTGATTGCCGTCAGCGGGCGACTGGCGCTGTGGTCGAGCAAGCGCTCGCTCTGCTGGACGATATTGAGTTCGACCCGCGGCGGCACCGCGACCCCCTCGATGCGCAAAGCCAGCTCGTTGCGGTTAAATTGATTGCCCGAGATGTGCGGCCGGGCGCTGGTCGCCACCAGTCCGACCTGGTGGTTGCTGAGCACATTGTCCTCGATCACCACCTCGCGCGTCTCGATGCAGCGGATGCCGACGCCGCCGTCAAAGGCATTGTCGGCTACCCGGCCGCTGACCTCGCGATCAAGGACCAGGTTGGCGCCGGTGGGAGCTGCGAGCCCATTGCCGTGCAAATGGCTAGCGACCAGCTCGAGGAAGCCGTTGCGGCGCCACAGCCCGGCCACGCCATTGTCGCGCAACTCGGCGCGGCGGATCCGGGTCACCGCGAAGCCATCGACCAGAATGCCGACGCCGCCCGCGCCGGCGACCAGAATTTCATCGAGCTGGACCTCCTCATCGACCCCTTCGAGCCGCACGCCGTCCTCGGCCGCCGCAAAAATTTCTACCCCCTCCATCGTCAACGGCCGGTTGAGCTCAGTGGCGATCAGGCCGTAGCGGGGGTATTCGAGCCGGGTGCGGCGCATAAAGGCCGATCCCGCCAATCCCAGGCGGATACCCAGCCAATCCCCCGGCCGCGGCTCGGCGGCGGCCGAGCGGAAGACGGTCTGAGCGCGCCCCGCAACATTGGTGCTGAATTGGCCGTGGATGACGAATTCGACCCGCGCCGGATCGGCACCCATGGCCAACTCGTCGGCGCCGACCTCAATCTCGGTGCCGGCCGCCACGTCGAGCCGCGCGCCGGGCAGCACGGTCACGTCGCCGACCACCTCAATGCTGTCGCGCCAGACCACGGTGCCGCCGATCGGACCGGCGCGGCGGTGGTCGCGCAGCTTGAGATCGGCGACCATCTGCTCGCCCTCGCGGCGAATAGCCGTCACGCTGATCCCCGGCGCCGCGGCCGGGTTAGACGCGGCCCAGAAATCGGTGAAGCGCTCGCCGTCAAAGACATCGGTGGCATCGCCGAGATTGCCACCAAAGGCGGCGCGATAGCCCTCGTCGTGAGCCCAGAAGTCGATATTGTCGCGGCCGGCAAAGGGGTCGCGCTCGCTGCCGAGCGGAAAACCGGCGTCGCGGTAGAGCCCGTCGGCACACACCAGGTCGACCAGCTTGGCTTCCTCGAAGTCATTGCCGGTGCGCTGGGGATTGATCCGCCAAATCAGCAGACCCTCGGCGGGCAGGTTGCGCTCGTAATAGCTATTTTGTCGGCTGCGGTGTTCGACCAGAAAAAAGCTCGTCCCGTCGGGCTCGGGCAGCATATAGACCTTGCCGCCGGCATTGACATCGGCACAGACCGCGCCCTCGAGGTCGTCGGCCAGGATCTCGAGCTGCGCGTTATTGACCCCGAGCCAGCCCAGCTGGCCCAGACTCCAGGCGCAAAAGGGATTCGGACCACCCTCCTCGTCCCAACCGCGGTTGCCGTGGCCCATCAGGCCCCAGTAGCCGATGCCGCCCGAGTCCTCGATCGGCCCCAATTCGGGGTCGAGATCGTAGTCGAGATCGTAGAGATCGGGCAACGACAGGAAATGCCCGTACTCGTGTGCCATACTGCCCACCGCCTCGGCGTACGAACGCCCGCGCTGCAGCGTGCCGCCGACCTGCTTGCCATCGGCGCGCACCCGCACCGTGCCGCCGCGCCGCGCCGGGTCGTCGCCGACGTAATCGACACCCAGGCCGAGCTGGGCAATGCCGGTAGCCGCATCGACGATAAAGCCCAGCGGAGCCGAGCGGGTGATGATAAAGACGAAATCGACATAGCCGTCGTCATCGCCGGAGTTGGGCTCGCCGTCAGGGCCGTCGTTGTCGTAGAGCCCGAGGTCGATATCGGCATCGACGGCTTCAAGGATCTCGCGGCTGAAGTCGCCGAAACTGACCTCGCCGCCGGTATAGGCCGCCGCGTCTCGGCCCGATGTGTACCAGCGCGGCAGCACTGCGCCGGTCAGCGCGTACTGGCCGCGCGACATTTCATTGTAAAAATGGGTCAGACTGCCCGGCCGCTGGGCGGCGAAGATCTCCTGCCCCCAGGTGGGTATTTCCGCGCCGAGATCACGCTCGTCGGCGAAGCGGGCAAAGATGGTCAAAGCGTGGACCTGGCCGGTGCGCACAGGGCCGCCTTGCAGCGTAGCGGCACTAGCCGCGCCGGCCGCGACCAGAACCAACAGCAGGGGAAAGATCATAGATAAAAGACGCCGGGAGCGCGCAAAGGCTCCCGTCAAGCCCGGGCGCGCTCCCGAGCCATCTGGGCTTTGATCTCGTCGAGCTGGTCGAAGAGATTTTCGCGCTGGAAGACCTCGTGCACGTCGCGGTCGATGTGGTTGTCGTCGACCATCTCCTGCAGGATGCGCAGCACCAGCTCGCGCGCCAGCGGCTTGGCGCGGTAGGGGCGATCGTCGGCGGTCAAAGACTCGAAGATATCGACCAGCGCCAGGATCCGCGCCTGCAGCGAGATCTCGTCGCCCTTGAGCCCCAGCGGATAGCCAGTGCCGTCGAGCCGCTCGTGGTGCGCACCGGCGATGGCCGGCACCTGCCGCAGCTTGCGGGTGAAGGGGATCTGCTCGAGCATCTTGATGCTCATCGCCGCGTGGTCGTTGATCTTCTGTCGCTCAGTGCTGGTGAGGCTGCCCTTGATGATCGACAGGTTTTCCAGCTCCTCGGCCGTCAGGTAGGGCCGGGGCTCGCCGTCGCGGATGTAGATCTTGGCCGCGATCTCCTGGAGCCGCGCCAGGTCCTCGTCTTCCATGTACTCGCCGGGTAGGTTTGCCCGCGTCACGAACTCGGCGTCGGCAGCGACCTCGGCCATCAGCTGTTGTCCCTCGGCCGCGTCGAGCGTCCCGCGTGCGATTTGCAGCTCGAATTCCTTGCGGATCAGTGCAAAGCGCGTGCGCACCAGCTCGACGCGATCGAAAATCGTCGTCAGCTTGGTCGGCTTGTCGACCACCCACTCGGGCGTGGTGATTTTGCCGATATCGTGCATCCACGCCGCCAGCCGCAACTCCTCGAGCTCTTCGTCGCTGAATTTCACATCGGCGAAAACGCCCTCGTCGCAGGAGGTGATCGCGTGGGCCATGATCATCGTCAACTCGGCGACGCGGCGGATGTGGCCGCCGGTATAGGGCGAGCGCTCGTCGATGGCGGTCGCCATCACCTGCACAAAAGACTCGAACAGCGCCTCGGTGTCCTCAATCAGCCGCACGTTGTTGATCGCCACNGCCGCCTGTGAGGCCAGCGACTCGATCAGCGCCACATCCTCGGCCGAAAAGGCCATCGACTCGCCAGAATCCGGGTCGAGNGAATTGAGCANTTGCAAGACGCCGATGACCTGGTCCTCGTGGTCNCGCATCGGCATCACCAGCATCGAATGGGTGTGGTAGCCGGTCATCCNGTCGTAGTTGCGCGGCCCCTCGAAATGNTGGCCTTCCTCGGCGTAGACATCGGTAATGTTGAGGATTTCGCCGGTGANNGCCACGTAGCCGGATACGCTTTCCTTGTTGATTGCCACCGGCGGCATATCGACCTTCTCGCGGCTGCCGCCAACGAAAATCTGCAGCTTGTCGTTTTGGATGATTTCAAACGTCAGGTGATCGTCGCGGGCCAGGTAGAGNGTCCCGGCCTCGGCGCGGGTGAAGCGACGCGCNTCCTGCAAAATCCGCTCGAGCAGCGCATTGAGGTTGTTCTGCACCGACGACAGCGCCATGCCGATCTCATTGAGGCGGCGCAGGCGGTCTTCAAGGTCGCGCTGTATCTGGTCGTCAGCCGGCATAAAGAGACCTTTAAAAAGAGCGTATCTCCAAGGTATTCAAGCAGCTAGTGCTTGTCAATCGCGCCGTATGCCCAGTCGAGTTGCACCCCGCCGTAGCGCCGTATGCGCCGGTCCCATTGCAGGCGATAGCGCCCGCTCAAAGTCCATCCCTGCCAGCGGCAGGAGACCTGGGCATAGCCGCGCCACCCCGACCCGTAGAGCGGCCGTATGCTCACTGTCCCCGGCAGGTCGGCCTCGTATTCGTAAATCCGCGTCGCATACGAGTCAGTGCGNAAGCGACTAATGTGCAACACCAGCCAGCGCGATCCGCGTCCAACCGCCACCGCTGACTCCGCTCGCGCTGCAACTCACCATCGCGCCACCGCGGCCGCAATCTGCCCTGCCACTGCCCCCGCCAATCCACCGCGCCCACCCGTCCCCCCCGCTCACCGCCCCACGTCGCATAGGTCGCCGCCACCGGCACGAAATACGACCGCTGCGGCCGGCGATAGATCTCCGCGTACACCCGCCAGCGCCGGCCCCTGATATCCACACCCCCGCCCAACTCATTCTGCATCCCCGATGCCCCCGGCGCCGCACCCAAAAAACTGTGGAAGCCCGGCGCGTAATAGCGCCCGAGCAATCGCGCTTGCGGCCCGCCGATTCGCATCCGTACAGCACCCACCATTCCCCAGCGCCCCGCCCCATCCCGCGCCGCTTCCGCCGCCACCCACACCCGCCCCCAATCTCCCCGCACGTCCACTGCGCCCATCTGTTGCTGGCCGCCGACAAACCCCCACGGCGTCCGCCCCTTCCTNCGCAGATCCAACTCCCGCGAAAAATCCAGCCCCAGCGCCGTTATACCCCATTGCCACCGCGCCCCCCGCCAGCGCACGCGGCCCGCAAGCCCATCCAGCGCCAGTACATCCTTTCCCGCCACCTCCGTCGCCGTCACGTGATACCCGCCCTCAGGCAACGATCGCACGCGGCCTGCATCGTCTAACCGCCCGTCTCGCCGGGCGCGGCCACCCAGCAATACCCCTTCCCACCGCCCTTTGCCATAACGCCACACCACNCCACGCACCGCCGCATTCTCCCCGCTCGACCGATACTCCAGCCGGNCACTGTCAGCGGTCGGCACCCTCGCATTGACGCTNCTNCTCCTCCCGCGCCCGAACACCACTCCCGCACCAAAACCCGGCCGCAAATCCCCGATGANAACCTNTCCCATTTTCCCTGCGACCCGATAATAGAACGCGCNANAATCCCTCCACTCCCGCTCCCCCGGATCTCGCTCCACCAACCCGAAAAACGCCTGCCCATCCCGCGGCTTCCACTCTACCCGCTGATACACCTGTAACCGCTCCCAGGATTTTTCGGCCCCTCTAACCCTCCATCGCAGCGATAGATCTCTCAACACGCCCCCATCGTCCAAGCGCTGCTCCAGATAGCCGNCATCGCCTTCCTCTACAAACACATCCTCACCCCACAACGGCATCGCCACAAAGAACAAAAGCCGCCACATAGCCCTACCTCCTTTTCCAGGACTATTGCAACGACCGTGCCATCCTCCTCTACAAGCTCCTACCCACCTGGAGACATCGCCGTCATCTGTCCACAGTACAAGGCGGCAAAACAACTCTGTGAGCGGATTCAGAGACTGATTTTACAGGCAGTAAAATCAGTCGGAGCAGCACAGCATAACGGGGGGCAAATGAGCTCGAAGAGTTATCATAGAGCCTCCCGACAACAAGCCAACGATCTCTTTTCTTCCCACTCTTGCCCCCTTTGCGCCACACTCTCTACACCTGTATCTTACCCCGTCATAATCCCAAAGGAGACCGCACAATGAAATTCGCCACCTGCAACGAATACTTCGAAAACATCCCCATAGAAGACGTCTTTAACTACGCCGCCGATCTCGGCTACGAAGGCGTCGAAATCGCCCCCTTCACCTTGGCCCCCAGCGTCGNAGACATCCCCGCCGCCCGCCGCGATCAGATCCGCACCGCCGCCGCCAAAGCCGGCGTCGAGATCGTCGGCCTNCATTGGCTGCTGGCCAGCCCCNACGGCCTCTACATCACCCACCCCGATCCCGAGATCTACCAGCGCACCTGCGATTACTTCAAGGCGCTGGTACAATTTTGTGGCGACCTCGGCGGCGAGGTGATGATCATCGGCTCGCCCATGCAGCGCAATGTCAAAGAGGGTTGGGACTACCAGCAGTGCTGGGACCGCATGCGCGGCGCATTTGTAGGCGGGTTAGAACTGGCCGAACAATTCGGCGTCTACCTGTGCATGGAATCGCTGAGCAAGGAGCAGACCAATATCGTCTCTACCTGCGAGGAAGCCCGCAANATGGTCGCNGAGATCAATCACCCCAACTTCCAGACCATGGTCGATGTCTGCTCTGGCTCGACCGAGGAAATCCCCGTCGCCCAGCTATTGCGCGACTCCGGCGAGCACCTCTACCACGTCCATGTCAACGACGCCAACAAGCGCGGTCCCGGCTTCGGCACAACCGACTTCGTCAGCGTACTGAAGACGCTGAAAGATCTCGACTACCGGCGCTATGTCTCGGTGGAAGTATTCGACTTCGCCCCAGATCCCAGGACCATCGCGGCGGGGAGCTTGCACTACCTCAAGGGCATTGCAGCAGCGCTCTAAGCTTTAAGTGGGGGCACTGGCCCCGCCGGAGCCATCGCCCTCCTCTGGCGGGGGCTCGCCGTCCTTTTGCTCGGAGCGGTGGATGATATCCCAGACCTGCTTGTCGAGCCTGCGCTTGGCCTCTTCCTCCTTGGCCCGCTCCTGGCCGAGCATCGCGACCAACAGCTGCGCCAGTCGCTCGGGGTCGCGGTCGCCGATCTTCTTCATCTGTCTGATCTCGGCAATCGACCGCTGCAGCGGCGTCAGGGGCTTGGCTTTGGCCTTGGGCACTTTCGCGGCCTGGCCATTCTTGGCATTCTTGCGATCTCCGAACANCCGGGACAACAGCGACTTTTTGNCCGCCTTGTTCTTTTTGGCNGCCTTGTTCTTTTTGGNGGCCTTGTTCTTTTTGNNGGCCTTGTTCTTTTTGGTGGCCTTGTTCTTTTTTCTCTCGTCGCTCATGCGGCCGTCGGGTCGATCTCCGCGCCTGGTCGTTCTTCTTCGGGAAAGGGAAAACCCGCCTCGCGCAGCCGCCCGTAGTCCTGGCGCAGAGTGCGGTTCATCTCCTCGGCCAGGCGCAGCAGGATCTTGCAGCCCAGCGCGGGCTTGGTGACCAGAATGTCCATCAGGTCGGGTTTGAAAAAGCCGATCAGCTGGCTGGTCTCGGCCGCCACGACCGACGAACTGCGCGGGGTGCTGTCCAGCAGCGCGAACTCCCCCAGCAGATCGAACGGATAAAGCGTCCCCACCACGACATCTTCGCCTTCCGAATTGCGCCGGACGATGTGCATTGAGCCGCTGCGAATCAGGTAGAGCCCCGACTGCTCGACCCCGCGGTGGAGAATGATCTCGCCCCGCTTAAAAGTGCGGATATGGACGATGCTGCCCACCAGCCGCAACTCGCGTGGCGATAACAGGCCGAAAATGGGTATTCGGCCCAGCGCGACCTCGAGCCGCTCCTCCGCATAGATATCCTCGCGGAAAACATTGTCCCATTCGGGATCGGTGATCTGATGAGTTGAATGCATCGAAATTGCCCCTGCGCTAAGTGTACTAAGATCGCCGACGGGGGGCAAACCCTTGACAGTAAGGGGCTTTTTGTGAATTTTCAGGCGCCGGGAGAAAATGATCTCATGCCTACGGTAAATATCGCCATCGTCGGGCTGGGCCAGCGCGGCCTCCAGCACCTCAGCGCGCTGTGGCAACTCGACCAGGTCCGCGTCGTCGCGCTGTGCGATCCCTTCCCCGACAACCTCGCAGAAGCCAAGCTGCAGCGCTTCGTCGATGGCTTTAGCCTCGACGGCATCCGCACCTGCGGCACCTTCACCGAGCTGCTCGCCGGCGGCGGCTTCGACGCGATCTACTTTGCCATTCCCCCTTCGCTGCACCGCGGCGAATTGCTCCAAGCCGTCCGCGCCGGCGTCCATCTCTTCGCCGAAAAGCCGGTCAGCCTCTATCTCGACGAGGCGCTGGAAATGGACCGCGCCATTCGCGAGGCGGGCATTATCGCCACCGTCGGCTTCCAGCAACGCCACGACAACTGGCATATCGGGATTCGCGACTTCCTCGCCGACAAGCGCCTTTTGATGATGACTTACATTCTCAACAGCACCCTCGAATCCCACTCGACCAAGCACACCCATACCGAGACTGTCGGGGGCCCGCAAAACCGCATCTGGACCGCCAATCGCGCCTGGTCTGGCTCCACCGTGGTCGAAGGCGGCATCCACCAGACCGACCTGATGCGCTTCTGGGCTGGGGACATAGCCTGGACCGAGGCGCGCTACCTGCACCGGCCCGACGCAGACATCGAAGACGGCGGCGACAATCCCGACGCCTACTCGGTAACCTACGGCTTCGCGTCCGGCGCCATCGGCCACCTGATCATCAGCCGCCTGCGCAAGACCTTCTGGGGCGACAATTACCACGACCTCATGTGGGACCGCGGCCACCTCAAGATCGCAGCGGACAATCCCGTGGCCTATTACTACGACGGGCCCTACCCCCCGCCGGAGGGCAAGGTCGACCCCGACGCCCTGCGCCACGACCTCGACTTCGGCCCGCGCAACAATTCCACCCTGGAAATCGCCCGCGCCTTTGTCACCTCCGTGGCTACAGAGAGCGAAACCCCCCTGCTCAACACTTTTTCATCCAGCCTCAACTCCCACGCCGCCGTCCTCGGCGCCAATATCTCCGACGAACTCGGGGGCCGGCGCATCGATCTAAAAGACCTTCTCTACGCAGACGAATACAGCAAATACAGAGCAAAACCGACAGAGTCATAAAAGGAGCCGCAAATGCCCGCGTATACCTTCAATCACGTCCATCACGAGACCAAAAACGTCGACGAAGCCGTCGCCTGGTACAAAAAGCTCTTCAACGCCACCAACGACGAACCCTTCGAGCGCGGCGGCGCCACCTGGGTCCCGGTCCACATCGGCGCTACCCAGATTACCGTCACCGACCGCGAGTTCACCGACATGGAACTCGGCCGCTACCAGGGCTACGACCACCTAGCCCTCAACACCGACGACTTCGACCAAACCCTCGCCGATATCGAGGCGCACGGCGTCGATATCTGGATGGGCCCGGTCGAGCTCGAAAACGGGATGCGCATCGTCTTCATCAACGGCCCCGACAACATCAAAATCGAATTGATGGAACTGCAGTAGATGGACCCGGCGCCCTTCGGCCTCTGGCCGAGCCCCATCAGCGCGGGCGACCTCGCCGCCGCCACCCGCTTCCGCGACGTGGCCTGGGATGCGGACGGTCGCACCCTGGTCTGGCTCGAAAACCGGGGGCCGCAGGGCGTGCTGGTCTGTCA
>PBOD01000100.1 GCA_002724215.1 Gemmatimonadota bacterium
CGCAAACAGCTGAAAGTAGGACCTGCTTTTTCATGCTTTAGCCTCCATGAGGTTTGTATGAAAGCAGCCTTCTATGAATTTATGTGGTTTTCGCAAACTACTGCTTCCCAACGAATTATTTCGGTATTTCGACCTGCCGACTTCTTTGGACCTATTATATTATTCGCAGTCGATATACTTGTCAAGAATTTTTATCCTTATTCCTGCCCCGTGCTGGCGTAGATACGGACGAAGCCGATCGACGTATTGCGCTCCTCCGTTTCAAATTTCTGCCGCTCCAGTTGCAAACCAGCGTTCAAAGTCAACTGATAACCCAGATAGGCGTCAGTATTAGAAAAAAGGATCGACACCACCCGGCTGGTGAAATCTTCGGCGAAACCGACCTGCGGCTCAGCCGGCTTGTCGCGCAAATTCTCGAACCAACTGAGCTCGAGACCGAGCGCGATCCAGGTCTCGGGCAGGATCGAATAGCGCGAGACCAGGAAGATCGTCTCTTCCAACTCGCGAATCTCCAGTTGTGACAGATCGGTCGGGGTCTCGCGTCTGAAGGTGCTCTTCCACTTGGGAAAAAACGTCAGGCTCGATCCTACCGGAATCGTGTAATCGGCCTTGGTGATCAGCCCGAAAAACGAGCGGTTGCGTTTCACGTCGGCCTGGTCGCCGCGCTGGTTGTAGAGCTCGTGCTTGACCTTGGCGGTGGCCTTGAGGTTGTTGATACGGGTGTAGCGCGCCGACAGGAACACGCTATTGACAAAGGTATCCTGGAGGTCAAGCGGATCGGTAAAATCAGTGCGGCCCGTCGGATCGACCCACAGCAGCCGATCCTCGGCGATATTGTCCTCGACGAATTTGATGTGCTCAAAGAGCGAGATGCGCAGACCGGGATAATTCCATTTGGCAGTGAACAGTCCGTAGTTGGCCCGGCTTTTGCGCGCCGAACTCAACTGGCGTTCGCTCAACCGGCCCAACGTCACCTGCGCATCTTCGCTAAGCATAAAACCGCCATAGGCGTTGTAGCCGCGGTGGTCGCGGTCGTAGGGATAGTCGGGCTGGCGGTCGTCCTCGTAGCGGTCGATTAGAGTGTTGTTGTTCATGTCCATACCGAACAGGAACTCGTGCGGATCGACATCGTAGCGCAGAAACGGCTCGGCGTAATCGGGCCGCGAGTTGCGGTTTTGATTGAAGTCGGAGACGAAGTCGTTGTTCTCGTCGAGGCCGGGAAAGACCGAGAGGTCGGAACCGACCGACCCGCCTGAGGCGCCGATGCCGGCGCCAAACTGCCCTGCNCGTTGCCAGTCGGCNAAACGNTCCTGATCGTCGTTGTCATCGACGAACTCGAAGAGGTGGAATATCTCGCTCGAATAATCGATGCCACCCAGCGAGTTGGCCATGAACGCAGTGGTGCTGTAGTCGGGATCCATGGTGAACAATTCGCCATAGCCGAACCACGGGTAGCTGGTGTAGGAGGCAGTGATATAGCCGGCTTCTGCCCGGTCCTCGGCCAGCGTGTGCTGCTCGAGGTTCTGGTTGGGGAAGCGGCGGAAGCGGCGGTTGCGCACAAACTCGGCGCGCAGATCCAACCCGCCCAGGCTCAGGATCTCGAAATCGACACCGAGTACCTCGCTGCCCGTCGGCAGGCCGTACTCGAAGCGCANAAACTGCTGGTTNGAACCGTCNGTGATCTCGCCNTCGGCCTGNGCCACCGGCAAAAAGACCTCGTCGCCAAGGCGGTCGGTCTGCACGTTNGAGGTGACATCAACGCGGTAGTCATTGGCCAGGATCAGCTCGAACTCGATCTTCTGCGCCTCCTGATAGGTCGGTACCTTCTCCGTGGGGCGGAAGCTATTGCGGATGTCGTAGATCAGCTCGATGTTGTCGACGCCCTTGGCCTCAAGGCTACCGCCGGTGCGGATNCCGCCGCGCACGATGGGCGTTATTTCGGGGTGCACTTCGCCGTCGATCAGCACTCGGTCGAAGAACAGCAGNGCNCCNTCGTCACTCGACTCGGGCGAGTCGTCGGAAATCAGGATCGTCACCGTCTCGACGCTGCCGGTGTTCTGCGGCGTGGTCAGCACGCCTTTGAGCGAATTATCGCCCATGTCGAGGGTGCTGCGCGCATTGTGGGCGCTGACCCAGGTCGCGCCGACCTTGGCGAAGTCGCCGACTTGGGTCACACCGCGAGCGCCGAGCATCCGCGTCGAGTTCTCGACCAGCGCCGCGGCCTCAGACTGGGTTCCCGCCGGGTTCGCCGGCGAGCTAATGCGCGAGCCGAGGAAGGTGATGGCGTATTTGTCGGTGAGGAAGTCCCACTGCATGCCGTTGAAGGTCGGCTTGCTGAACGTCAGCGGCGTCAGCGTGGTGCGGATGGCATCGCTGATTGTCAGCGCGGTGTGGAATTGCCCCTTCTGCGCCGACGAGATCACCACCCGGTCGAACCAACTGCTGTAGCGCGGGCTCTTGAAGATCGCACTGCCCTGGCGCAGCGGGTTGTTCTCAGTCCAGTCGTAGATGGTCCAGCCGCGTGCGATGTAGTTGCCAAAGGCGTCGTAGTGGCGATTGCCTTCGAGCTGGATATCGACGTAGCGCTCGTATTCGTCGCGGGCGTAGTTGCTGTATTCCCAGCCGCGCCAGCTATATTCGTAATAGAGATTCTGTGGTAGGTAGAACTTGCGGCGGTTTGGGGCCAGGGCGCCGGGGTGGATGCGCACTCCGTGAATCCCGGGCTCAGCTATCGGCCGATAGCCGGTGGTCAACTGGGCCGAGACGACGCTCCAGTCCAGGGTAAAAAACGCCAGCGCGAAAAACGCGCATACTGCCGGTTTAATGCGAGTGACGAACATAAACCCCTCCCTCAAGAGGCGCTGCCAATAAAAATCACGCCGGCGCACCCGCTACGGGCGCAGCGACCGGGCAGACTAATAAGCTACATTTACGATCTGCGCCAGGCCATCCACATCGACCTGGGCATCAACCTTGATCCGCGCTACGTAAATACCCGGCGGAACCTTCTGGCCGGCGCTGTCGCTGCCGTCCCACGGGTAAACCAGAAAGCCGTCGTTGCTGCGGCTGCCGCTCAGCGACCCGACCAGTCGGCCATCGAGCGAGAAGATGTTGACCTCGACCGGCGCATCGGTCTTGAGCAGCGCGAAGCGGACCTCGATCTGGTCGCCGACGCCATCGCCATTGGGCGTGAGGACCTTGGGCGAAATCTCGAGCTTGTCGAGCAGGCTGGTCGCCGCGGGCACCTCGGGCAGGAACACCGTAGTGGCGGCGCGAACGGACGGATCGACCTGCTGCCAGACCTCCATATCGTCGGTGTGGCCGACGAAGGCGTTGAAGAGATACGGGTTCTCGAAGACGTTGACCTGCAGGTCGATCTCCACCGATTCGCCGCGCACGATTTGCGGCAACTCGGCTACGATCGAATCGGGCATCACCTTCATCGCCGTCGGCTCGATTTGGCTACCGCCGATGCGGATGGCCAGGCTCGCCAGATCGGCCTGCGATGGGGTATCGAGACGCAGGCGGTTAAAGCCGCGGTCGCCGCTGGCGAAGTCGGGCTCGAGCAGATAAGTGAAGTCCACCGGTTCGCCGACGGGCGCTTCGTTGGGCGTGACCGCGCCCAGTGCGCGGTTGAGAAACGAGTCGGTATAGGTGAGCTTCAGGCTGCGCAGCGTCGGTGCCACGTACGGGCTATCCGACTGCAGCAATACCCGGAACTGCACGTAGCGCTGGGGGCTCGGCGAGAGGAATTCCTGGCCGGAGAAGAGATAGGTATTGCTCCAGCCGCTCCAATCCTGGGTGGGCCGGATATACGGCACAATGTCGCCCTTCCAGCGCTTCTTCAACCCATTGTATTCATCCTCGGTGACCTCGTGGCCCTTGCGGTGGTAGTAGGTGTTGCCCTCCTCCAGGCCGCTGCCTGAACGCGTCTGCGCCTGGATCTGCGTGCCTGGAGGCAGGTCGGCGTCCCACTCCAGCGTGCGGAAAACCTTGGGGCGATTGCTGATCTGGAGGTAGTCCGAGCGCAATTCGACCTCCTTGACGTAGCCGGTGGGCAGAACCACGGCTTCGGCCATCGCGCCGGACGAACTGCCGCCGAAGACCATTTCGAGGTGGCGCAACGGCCGATGCGGATGCAACAAGTAGGTGATCGGCTCGGGGTTGTTCCAATCCGAAGGCTCGGGAAAGTCGAAGAGCACGTCGAAATCGACATCGCCAGAGGGCTTGAGCGCGCCGTCGGAACCCAGCAGCCGGTGGCGCAATATGCGCGGCCGGCCCCAGGTGGTGGTCTCTTGAAAGGCTACGAAAATCACGCGATTGACCCAGTAGGTAGCGCCCAGATCCCAGCGCCACTGGGCGATGAACTGCCCGGTCTCGCTCCAGTTGAGTTCCTCCCAGAAGGTGTTGACATTGCCGTCAATCATCGCCGGGGCGCGCTCCTTGCCCTGGTCGTCGATGACCCCGCCGCGCGCGGCAGTGCCCTGGGCAATATTCTGGCCGAAGGCGATGACCTCGACCTCAGCCAGGGCCGCGTCCTCGCTCTTGGCATCAGCGATGATACGGATGTACTGGGTGGGGGCNAAAGCCGTGGCGACATCGGTGCTGCTGCTGCNGCNGCCGCCGCCGCTGCTGAGCCGGTCCTCATCGGGTCGGGTGTGGGTCGCTGCGTCGCCCTCATCGGCAGGGCNGGCGGCCGCCATGACCTCGCCCAGGGACAATACTCTCTTGGTCGCCTCGCCGAATTTGACCGGGAAGGAAACGAAGGTGTCCTCGTTGCGCCTGGTAGTACCGCCGATCAGATTGAACAGGAAGACATCATCGGTGATCGACTGGAACTTGCCGTCGGAACCGAAGACGCGGAACGAGCGCAGCGGCCGCGCGCCCTCCTCGTCGGGGAANTGCAGGCGCACCTCAGTTACCGCAACCATCCGGCCAAGGTCGATCTCTATCCACCAGCTATCGANCGGATCGTCCTGGCTCGGCTGCCAATAGGTCGTCGGGTCGTCGTCGATTATGCGGGCGGCGTCGACCGTATTCGACCCGACCTTCCACACTCCGCCCTGCTGCTCGCCGGACTTCAAATCGTGGAAGAAGAGCGGCGCGCTCGGCGCGGCGTTGAAGGGCTGCTCAAAGCGGACCGGTTTGATCGAGCCGTCATCGCTTAGGTCGATGGTGCCGACGGGAAAGGTCCAGGTTTCCCATTGGGCCTTGGTATTGACTTCGAAGGCTTCCTGGGCTTGGGCTGTCCCCAGCAGCAACGCGAGTGTCAACAAACTATGCGATATTCGATTCATCGCAGCCTATCCTTTCTCAGTACGCCACGCCAATACTGCTGGTGCGCTGGAAGGTCTCGCGCTCGGTGTGGACCTGGACCACGGCGAGGTAGAGCCCCGGCGGGACCACTCGCCGCTGGTTGTCGCGCCCGTCCCAGGCCACCGCGTAGGCGCCACTGGAGCTCTCTGCGTCGAGGATGGTCCGCACCCGTCGGCCCGCGAGGTCGTAGAGCCCGACTTCCACGGACACGGGCTTTACCAACTGCAACAGACTATAGTTCAATTCCACCTGGTCGTTGATCCCGTCGCCGTTGGGCGTAAAAACCGGGCTGCCCACCTTGAGTTCGGAGACCAACGTGCCGGCCGAGGCGGCCGTGGTCAACACCCGTAGGGCGTTGGTAAGCACCTCGGGGTTGGCGTCGCCGGGCTGCACCTTTTGCGGGATTTCGTCGGTCTGCGAGTCGAAGACCTCGGCCTCGACAAAGCTGCCCTGTACGAAAATCTGAGTGTCGAATACCGCGCGCATGCGGTGGATGCCGCTGTCCGGTCGCTGCGAGGGGAAGAAGATGGTCAGGCTGCCCGGCTCGACCTGCACGTCGTCGGGTTGTATCTCTACCGCGTCATCGCCCATAAAGAACTGCCGGAACACCGGCGTCGATTGGGGCGTGAGGATGCGCAGCGCGTCAAAACCCGTATCGGCGTCCTGGATCTCGGCAATGACGTCGTAGGCGAAGGTCGTAAAGTCGCCGGCAGGCACGATCGGTACGTCGCCGACGGGGCGCGGATCGTCCAATTGCGAGATCTCGGCCACCAAAAGCTGCGCCACCGGCGGGATGGTGTGTTCGACGCTCAGCGAGTTGAGCCGCAAGCCGTCGAGGATCGCGCCGCTCTTGATCTGGATCTCGAACTGGAAGTACTGCCGGGGGCTGGGCAGCTGGATCGACTGGCCCGATTCGGTAAACGGCGCCGACCACAGGCTCCAGTTGACCTGATCGTCGTCGATCGGCCCGCGCACGCCCTCGTCGAGGCTTTTGTATTCGTCCTCGGTGACGACCTGCCGCTCGCGGGTGAAGAGATTGGTGTATTCGTAGTAAATCCGCGGGTTGTCGTCGAGGCCGGTGCGCATCACCACGGTCATTTCGGCGTTGGCCTCCGGATCGGCCACTAAGTCGTCGCCGACCTGGCGCAATTTTTCCAGCGTCCATTCGAGGCGGCTGAAATTGGCCGGCGCACCCAGGTCGATGACCTCCGAACGGTACGAAGCNGCCGGGGCAAAGCCCGTCCCANAAAGCTGGAATTCGGCCAGTTCGAACGGGCTGGCCGAAGTGACTTCCAACTCGATATAGCGCACGAATTGCAGCGGAAAATCGATCGCCGCCGTGTTGTCGCGCGTAAAATCCACGCGCCGGAGCGGACGGTAGATCGGGTCGCCCTGTTCGTTGAAACTCGACCCGTCGTTGACCTTGAGCACGTAGCCGCGGATATAGTCTTCGGAAAACGGGCGGCCCTCGGAACTGACGCCCTCGAGCCGCGGGAAAAACGAGATGCGATTGGCGGGNAAACGCGTACCGAGNTCGAAGAAAAACTTGGTGCCATCCTGGGCGATGCCAAAGCGCTTGAAAGCCAGATGGGTGGAAGTGGTATCGACCCCATCGACGATCTCGAGTAGCGGCCGCACCACCGCGATATTGTCCCAGATGCTGGCCTGGGCCCGCTCCGCCACGTAGCTTGGCGGAAAGTTATCGACCCAGTTGAGGCTGGAAATNACATTGTCCGCGGANGTGAAGGCCACCAGCTGGATGGCCCCCGGCTGGTCGAAGTTCATCGCGGTGGAGCTCAGTTCCTGGCCCCGCCAGCCCTCGCCGTCTTCGCCGCCCACCGTCCACTTGAACAGCTCTGCGCCGGCCGGCGCCGCCAGGACGGCCAGAGCCGCCATCAGACCGAGAATTNTTCTGCGCAACGCGCCCATCCGTCGAAGCTCCCTCATGCGCTAATACGCCACGGCNACCGTGCCGAAGCGAANCACTTTGCCCCGGTCGATATTCGCCCCGATACGCGCCAGGTACACCCCCGGCGCCACCATCTGCCCCGCGTCGTCGCGGCCGTCCCAGCGCAGCGCGTGCCGCCCCGCGCCCTGCACCCCGCCCGACAGGGTGCGCACCCGGCGGCCGTCTAAGGTCAACAATGCGACCTCGACCTCGACCGCGTCCAGTACGCTGAACAGCGTGTAGGTAATCGCCGCTTCGTCATTGATGCCGTCGCCCTGCGGTGTGAAGGCCGGCGGCGCGATCGCCACGTCGCTCAGCACCGACTCCAGTGTGCCCGACGAGACCAGCACCCGCAGCTGGTCGGTGCCTAGCGCCGCGCTAGCGTCGCCGCCCTCAACGCCCTGCGGCAGCGAATCGGCTGCGCGCGCGAAAACCTCAGCGCGAAATTGGTCCGACGCGCCATAGACCGCCGTTTCCAGCCGCAGGCGGAGATTGTCCTCGGCGTCCGGGCCGATCGGCTGCGGCAGGTAGACAACCAATTCGCCCCCTTCATCGACGATGCTGTCGGGCTCGACCGCCGCGAGTTCGTCGCCGAGCTCTACGCCCAGCACCCGACCCGCCGACGGCATCCCCAGCCGCACCGCGTCGAAACCGGCCTGGGCCGAACCGGAAAATTCCGCCCGCAAATCGAGCAGGAATTCCGTCTGCTCGCCAGCCGGCACCTGGATGACCTTGCCGTCCGGCTGCAACTGATCGACCGCGGCGACCTCGCCCAAGACCCGGTCTGCCAGCAGCGGCGAGGTCTCTATCTGCAGCCAGTCCAGTCGCGCGAAATCCCACAGCGTCTCGGTTTCGAGCTGGATGTGTAGCTGGATGTACTGGCCCTTCGGCACCCGGGGCCGCTGCCCCGTGACCCGGATCGGCGGCGACCAGAAGCTCCAGTTGTTGGTGTCGTCGGTAATAACGCCCTGCCAACCCACCGCCGGTGGGTCCCACGGCCAGACGCGCGGCTTGAGCTTGGCATAGACGTCCTTGGTGACCTCGACCGGCTCGGCCAGATCATTGAAGGAATTGTAGGATATGGGGCCGTCGTCGATGCCGGTCTTGATCTCAATGTTGACGCCAGCGCGGGCATCGGGCGAGGCGACCAGCTGATCGCCGTCGCGGCGCCAGGTGCTGAGGCCGAAGGTGACCTCGCCGATATTGACTAGGTCGCCCATGTCGATGACCTGCGACAGCCAGCGCGCCCTTGGCACGAAGCCGCGGCCGTAGACCTCGAGCTCGGCCAGCGCATAGCGCGAGAATTTGAAGGGCAGATCGGGGAAGACCACCATGCGAAAGAAACGCAGGTATTGCAGCGGGAAATCGATGTCGATCACCGCTTCGAAATTCTGTTCGACCCTGGCCAGCCGCTGCTCCAGCGGCAGATAGTAATCCGACGGCTTGCTATACCCACTCCCCCCGCCGACGCCCGAGCGAAATTGGGGCGGCTGCTGGGTCTCGACCGACACCTTGTTGTTGGTGGCCGAGAGTTCATAGGCCTCGAACTTGTAATTGGGCCGGTAGGGTTCCTGCAGGAAGGGGTCGTTGCCCTCGGGAGGCACCAGTCGATAGCGATCGGCGGGGATCTGCATGCCCATGTCGAGGGTATAGAACTCGCCCCAAATGCCGCCGAGGCCGCCGCTGCCCTGGAAGTCGCGGCCCTCGTAATAGGTCTCGAGGTCGCCGTCGATGAATTCCATCGGGTTCGAGACGTGGCCGGGGCGCGAGACATCGCCGATGGCGCGCCAGACGCGGGGCATGCCCTCCATGTAGTCGATGTCGATGGGCTGGCGGTAGCGGGTCCAGTGCCGCAACTGGCCAACTACATTCACATCGGGCTTCAGTTCCAATGGCTGAATCGCGCCCGGCATGGTGGCGTTGTCGACCATTAGGTTGACCAGAGTTTGCTCTTCCCAGTCGAGACCATCGTCGCCACCGAGACGGAATTGCGAAACTTGCGCCCCGGCCATATCCACGCCGGCCAGCGCAATTGCCAGTAGAAAAAGTCCAATTCTCATACGCCGCTTCTCCTGAGAGAAGAATTAGCCAACGAACCAGGTGCTATCTGTGACAAAATCGCTGAGATACGGCACTTATTATTAATGTGTTTATTATAATGAACAGACATGCGCATTGTGACGGGAATATAACACAAAAGTATGGGGATCTGTCAAACTTTAAATTAGCCCCAGAAAATCACATTCCAAGTCATGCCGGTGAAATGATCGACAATCAGATAAAATCCGCCCGGCGTGAAATAGCCCAGAATCACCCCCATAAAGAAGGGCCGCGTCTTCAGGTAGAGTTTGCCCCCGCCGTATTTGAGCACCAGCACCTTAATACCCCAGGCGATAAACATATTGACCCACAGATGGTCCATGATCCAGATCGGCCCGATTACATACCCCAACGGGTGCAGTGGCCACCAGACATATAGCCAGCGAGCAGCCATCAACGCTCCCATTATCGCCGCGCCCAGACCCATATTGAACCAGCCCCAGTCATAAAGCTCGACCGGAGTGCGGATGTGCTTCTCGGCATAGCCGTAGTTGCCGCCACCCCAGATCCACAGATTGATCGCCCCGTACTTGTGGCTCAAGAGCATCACCATCCACACCGCCGCAGCCACAGCCACCACCAGGGCCAGGATGATAATCCAGAACAGCGGTCGGCGGTTCTTGCCCAGTTCCTCGCCCAATCGGAGGCTGTTGGCGGCCGAGACCATGACGAAATTGCGCCCGGTCGTCCACAAAAAGGTCGTCGCCAGCACTACCAGTCCCTGCGCCCCAATCACAGACGAGCCAACCGCCGACACCAGAATACCCGCCGGCACCACCGGCGGCGAGCCGTCCGACAACCCCCCCTCTGCTACCACCCGCGAATAGCCGAAGATAATCACCACGCCCAAGAAGAGAATCGCCAGCCCGTAGACCAACGGCAGGCCGGCCAGCCACAACCAGCCCACGATCACCATACAGGAGACAATGAGCGTGAGTAGCGCCGCTCGATAGGAAAGAATCTCGTCGCTGTCATCGACGCTATCATCACCCCTAAATGCTTTGCGCCACACCAACCGCAGGTGCACCCGGGCCGTCCACATGCCACCGAGAAAAAGCACCAGAATCGCGCCCATCGACTGATAGGCGAGGAAGGGGTCGTGCACCGCGTGGCCNGCGCCGCCGGTCTCGGTNCTGGCNACCCCGAGAATNCCGAATATTCCCCGCACGCAAAAAGACAGCAAGTTAAAGAACCACAGGCTAAAGGCGATATCGGTCTTGAGGAAGTAAAAGAAGCCGATGATGTTGAAACGCAGCGCCACGTAGAGGTCTTGGGTACCGTGAAACACAGGCACATTCATCCGCACCGGATCGACATCCTGGGCGACGGGAATGATCTCGGGAAAGTAATTGTAGAGCCCGTGCAAAGTGCCCCATAGCGCCGGAATGGCAAAGCCTGCCCACATCATTGGGTTTTTGAAGAAGGGGCTTACCTTGTCGCCATCTTTCCCCTCCTCAGTCATCGACAAGGGCACCTGCATCAGCGGGTAGATCAGCCGCTCGTGCTCGATCCATTGCTTGCGCAGGATCGCCATAAAGGAGACCATCATCAGGAACAGCGCAGTGATAAAGGGCAGCCATAACCATATCACCGCGCGCCACACCGGCCATGGGATCGGTTCCTCGCGCCCGCCGCCCTCGTAAAACTTGCGCGCTATCTCGAAGTCGTGGACCATCATCCATTCGGGCAGGTAGGGATGGATGAGTTCGCGCCACTCGTTCTCGGCGGTGGCGTAGTAGAAGGGGTAACTGATGGCACTCAAGAACTTGCCGACAAAGAGGGTTGGGATCGGCGAGGCCATCACCATCATGATGTAGACCACCAGCAGCTCGCGGCGATTCAGGCCCGCGCGAGGGTGGATCAGCTTGAGCAGCGGGTTGATGAACAGGCCCAGCACGAAGAGGAGAAACACCGCGCCGGGCATGCTGGTGCCCAGGGCCATAAACGACCCGTGTAGGTAGAGTGTGCCGTAGGCCGCCCCGGCCGACACGCTAAAGGCGCCGGCGCAACCCACCAGCACCGATTTAAGGGTGAAGGCCGGCGCTTCTACGGATGTTGATTGCACCGTATGTGATGGCGTAGACATGAACGAGATTCAGGGGTAGCGTTTCAGGATCGGTAGTGCCGATTCAAAGAGGATATAAATACAACTTAGTATATCAGGATGCAAATCCGCCGGCATCTATTGCGCGGCGTCGGTTTCGCGCACGGTCAGGATCTGGTCGGCGGCAATGTCTCGTAGGCGCTGGACCGCGCCGCTGGGCCAGCGGATCTCGACTTCGTCGATTCGGTCGCGGTCACCCAGCCCGAAAAAGGGCCGCAGCGCACTCTGGCACAGGTAGCTGGAGCCGGTGCGTACCACGTCCAATTGCGTCAACTCCCCCGCGACAACCCGCACCTCGGCGCCGACCGCGCGGCCGTCGAGCCTTAGGCTCAACCAGTGGCCGGCGTTGCCGCCATCGTTGCGCAACAGCGCCGCCGGCTGGTTGTTGTTGGCCACGACCACATCGAGGTCGCCGTCGTTGTCGTAGTCTCCCATCGCCGCGCCGCGGCTCACCTGCCGCAGCGCCAAGCCGGATCCCAGCTGGTCGCTGACCTCCACGTAGCGTCCCGAACCGTCGTTGCGGAAGACCTGGTTCTGCTGTTCGTAGGTGACCGCATCGAAGAGGTGGATATTGTCATCGAGGTGCCCGTTGGCGACGAAAAGGTCGCGGTCGCCGTCGTTGTCGTAGTCGATAAACAGCGTGCCCCAGGCCAGATACTGCAGGCTCGGCACCCCTAAGCCCGACTGGAAGGTAATGTCGGCGAAAAAGCCATTGCCGAGGTTTTTGTAGAGGCTGTTGGTCTCCCACTGGTAATTGGTGACGAAGAAATCGAAGAGCCCGTCGTTGTCGTAATCGCCGACATCCACCCCCATGCCGGCCAGCGGCTTGCCCATATCGTTGTAGGCGACCCCGGCCAGCGCACCGACCTCAGTGAATCTGCGCGGCGCGTCAGCGCATGGCCGATCGGCGTCGGCGCAAGGGCCACCATCGTTGCGGTAGAGCAAATTGGGGGTGCGGTCGCCGGCAACGTAGAGGTCGAGGTCGCGATCCTGGTCGTAGTCGATGAAGAACGAGCCGAGTTCCTTGGCGGCGGCGGGCAGAATGCCGACTTCATCGGTGACATCGGCGAAGGTGCCGTCGCCCTCGTTGCGGTAAAAAGCATCCCTTTGCGGCTCAAAGGCCTCCGGCCCGCAATAGACGACGATATCGCCCGCGCGGACGCAGGGCTGGTGGATCTCAGGGCGGAAGCGGGCGTAGTTGCCGACGTAGAGGTCGAGATCGCCATCTGCGTCGTAGTCGGCAAAGGCCGCGCCGGTACTCATCCCGGGATTGGCGAGCCGCGGACCGGCGACCCCCGCTTGCGCGGTGGCATCGGCAAAACTGCCGTCGCCCTCGTTGCGAAAGAGGGTATTGGGGCCATACGCGGTAATAAAGAGGTCGAGGTCGCCATCCGCATCGTAGTCGGCGGCAGCGCAGCCCAAGCCGTAGCCGGCATCCGCAACACCAGCTGCAGCGGTGACATCGGAGAAAGTACCGTCGGCGCTGTTGCGATAGAGCACGCCCGGTCCGGCGCTATTGACGAAATAGAGGTCCAGCCAGCCGTCGCCGTCGTAGTCGAAGAGCACTGCGCCCGAACCCATCGTCTCCATCGGGTACTTCGCGCCCGTGCCGCCATGCAGGTGGTGAAAATCGATGCCGGCGCTGGCGGTGACATCGGCGAAATGCACCTGAGCCCCCGCCAGCGCGGGCAGCAAGCACAGGGCGAAAAACGCGGTGAGCCACTTCACGCGATCAGGCCAGACACTCCGATACGTGCAGATGGGAAACCTGCCAACCATCGTCCCCCCGCAGCCAGACGATCGTTTCCCGCCAGCGCCCGGCGCGGGTATCGCCGCCGATGGTCCAGGTGCCGACCAGGTAGCCGGTGCTGACGGCGACATCGCCGTGCACCGTGGCCTGGAGATCTTCCCACTCCACCTGCGCCTGCACGCTCCCCGCCGCCATGCCCTCCCGCAGTGCCGCGGCGTCGAAGGCCGCCAAGCGGCCTCCGTCAGGCCCGAAAGTGGTGCGCTGGGGGTGGATATAGGGCAGGAATGCGTCGGTATCGCCGGCGCAGTACGCGGCGGTGGCCACCCGCGCCGCCTCCACTACCGCTGCCGCGTCATCGCTCATGGTCGCTCCCCTTGCTCGCTCCGCCGGCGCATGCCTTCCTGCAAAAACAGCTCGCGGTTGGGAAAGCCGTTGATCAGCGTGAATCCCCCATCGACGGCGATCAACTGGCCGGTCATGTAGGGAATCTGGGTGAAGGCGAAGGCGGCGCCGGCAATATCCTCAGGCTGGCCGATCCGCG
>PBOD01000101.1 GCA_002724215.1 Gemmatimonadota bacterium
CTGGGGCGAAGCCGGGATATATCGCGCGGGTCGCGAATTCAACGAGCCGCTTATAGCGCACAAGGCCGCCGCCGGGTTGCGGATCGCGCTCGCTGCGGCGGTCGAGTCGGCTCGGGTGGTCGATCTGGTCGAAGACGGCGTCGGCGAGGAGCTGGCGCTGACGGATGGGGGAGTGCAGTTGGACCTGGCGCCCTTTGAGATCGTGACGATTGCGCTGCGACTCGGGGCGCGAAAAAGCTGAAATTCGATGCAGATAGATTTCAATGCGATCGTAGAGGATGCTTGGCAGGACTACGATCCCTCGCGGGCCGTGCTGTCGATTAACGATATCAGCGCGATGGTCTCGACCAACCACGTGTTTCGGCTGCGGCTAGAAGACGGCTCGGTAGTTATCGCCAAGCTCTCTTACTTTGGCACCTACGACGACTTCGTCGAGGACCACTCGCTGATCAATGCCCTGGCCAATAACCTGCCCGCCCCCTACGACCAGTTTCTATCGCGCTCGCTGCTGAAGAAGAACCAGCTATTCACCTATCGCCACCAGGAACTGCTGCTCGACGCCTGGGTTGTATTCTACAACCCCATCCGGGTCGATAAGAAACTTCCGCGGCGACTGGACGAGCACGAGATAGAAGTCCTCGGCGGCGAACTGGCGCACTTCCACAAGACCTGCTGGCAGCTGCGCAATATCCTGCCCGATTGGTCCAAGACGCTCAAGGGCGACATGTTGCGGCTTTTGTGGCACCTCGATAGCGACGAGGGCAGGTTCCAGCACCGCGGCACCGAGGACGAGATCCGGCGCCAGATCGATATTTTCGACGCCAATATGGAGGCGCTCGATGCTTATGCCTGGGAGGCGATTCCCGTATTTGTCGATTGGAACATTGGCAATTTCTCGGTCACCGAGAAGGCCAAATTTTTCTCGCGTTGGGACTACGACTGGTTCCGCATGAGCTCGCGGATGCTGGATTTCTACTTTTTCAGCCGGGTTTGCTCCACCGCCGGCGACAAGACCGTCTTCAGTTATCTCATCGATCCCGTCTTTGAGGATCGCTTTGCGATCTTCCTCAAGGCCTACCACGCGGTCTACCCGCTATCGCGCGACGAGGTTCTCTTCCTCAAGGAAGCCTACCGCTTCTTCATTTTGAACTACGTGGTCAAATACGGCCGCTATTTCTTCCACGAGATCTACGCCGACAAGCTACAGCGGGAGGCTTTTGAGATTTACTTTCCGCTTTTGGACGAGACGTTCAAACCCGAGAAGATCCTCAAGGTGCTCGATTTGTAGACTATGGATATTCGCGAATTCAGAGAGGTCGCCTGCCGCTACAAGGTGGTTTTCTTCGACGCCTACGGAGTGTTGAAGAATTCGCAGGGGGTGCTCGACGGCATCGGGCGCACCTTCGAGTTCTTACTTGCGGAGAGTATCGACTTCTATGTCGTAACTAACGATGCCTCGCGCGGCCCGGTGGAATTGGCACAGGTCTATATCGACCAGGGCCTGCCGATGATTACAAGCGACAAGATTATTTCGTCTGGGATGCTGGCGACCGAGTATCTGCGGCTGAAGGTCCGGAGCGGTACGGTCGCCTATCTGGGTACCGAGAAGTCGGCGCACTACCTCGAAGAGTTGGGACTGCACACGCTGTCGATCGCCGATTTGGACCTCGACGCGGTCGATGGCGTCAACGCACTGGTCTTCCTCGACGATGAGGGATTTGCCTGGAGCCGCGATCTCAACAAGATCGTCAATCTGCTGCGTCTGCGGAATATCCCCTGCGTCGTTGCCAACACCGACCGCTCCTACCCCGTCTCGGATCGCGCGGTCTCGATAGCGGTCGGTAGCATCGCCGATATGGTCGAGCGGATTACTGGCCGGCAGTTTATTAAGTTCGGCAAACCCGACGCGCAGATGTTCATTTTTGCCTACGAGCACACCCAGCGAGCACTCGAGGTGGGTAAGGAAAACATCCTGATGGTCGGAGACACCCTGGCGACCGATATTATCGGCGGCAACAAATTCGGCATCGACACGGCGCTGGTGTTATCGGGCAACACCCTGCGCGAGGCGGCGCTAGAGCAGATCCACTCGACGGGGATCGTCCCCGACTATATCTGTGAGAGCGCGGTAATAGACTGACAATACCCAAAAAAAGTGGACTTTCCATGATGTGGACCACAGGTCGCAAGGCGGCGCTTGCGGGATTGCTGGCGGTGGCGCCGGTTGCGGCCGACGCGCAAAAGGCGCACGAAGGCTACGGCTGGCGCCCGACCGCCGTACCCGTGATCAACTTCAGCTCCGACGACGGCACGGGTTTCGGGGTGCGGGTCAACCTCTACGAGTACGACGGCGCGAGCGTCCCCTACCGGCGCAAGTACAGCGCCCAGGCTTTCGTTACCACCGGCGGCAAGTGGGTGCACCGACTGTTGCTCGACGCACCGCAAATTCGCCCCAACGAGCGGCTCGAGGCCGAACTGGTCTACGAGAAGGAGGAGTTTGCCAATTACTACGGCGGGCTTTCCGACGAGGCGGTGGCTGGTTATAGCAGAGACCAGCGGACCTTTCGCCAGGCCTTTCCCGAGTTCAAAGTCAAGTGGATCCGCGCTTTGCGCGCGCCCTGGCGGCTACGGTTGGGCGGGCGACTGAGTCACAACAGCATCGAGCCCAACGCGGCCAGCGGCAGTATACTATCTGCGCTCGACCCCCTCGGCGCGGCAGGGGGTGTCTTTGTCCAGCTCAACGGTGCGCTGCGCTACGACACCCGCGACAACTACAACGACGCGAGTGCCGGATTTTTGCAGGAAATAATGCTGGACGTCGGCCTGGGTGGGGGCGGCGATTACCGAGGGGCGCAGTTGAGCTGGGTGCAGCGGCATTTCCGCGGGCTCGTCGGGGGCCTGGTGCTGGCTCTGCGTACGCGCATGGACTGGACCTTGGGCGATCTGCCCTTTTACGAGGAGCTGAATCTCGGCGGAAGTAGTACGGTGCGCGGGGTGGCCAGCGCTCGCGACCGCGGCGAGGCACGCATCCTCCTCAACGGCGAGTTGCGCTGGCGCGGGCTGCCCTTGTGGCGGCGGCAGCAGCTCTATCTGGGCGGGGTGGCCTTTGGCGATATCGGGCAGATCTTCGCCCGCGATTCGCTACCGGCGGGCGGCGCCTGGCGCCGGGGCGGCGGGTTGGGTCTGCGTTGCCACTGGCACAGCACCATCGTGCGGGCCGACTACGGGGTCTCGGGCGGGCGCAGGGCCATCTACGTCACCTTCGCACAGCTTTTCTGACCCATGGTCTTCCTGCCTCATATGGTGTGGCTTGTGGCGACCGCGCTGTCGGTTGTCGGCTGTATGCGCATGGCGCGGGCGTCGGCGCGCGGCCACCGGATTTTCTGCGTTGCGCTATTTGTCGTCGTCCTGGTCAATGAGGGTGCGTGGTTCGCCTACCGGCACTTCGCCGTAGGCATGCCGTTGGCGGAAAACCTGCCCCTGCATCTGTGCGATCTCTCGGTATTTGCACTGCTGGCGGGGCTGGCGACGGGCTGGCGGCCCTTCGCCGAGTGGGCGTATTATCCGGGTGTGGTCGGCGCGCTGCTGGCGGTGGTGTTTCCGGCCGTCTCCGAGACCGGGGCGATTCGGGCCGTTGCCGAGGTCCGCTACTTCGTGACCCATATCGCACTGGTCGGCGCGGGGTTCTATTTTACTTTCGGCTGCGGTTACTACCCGCCGGCCCGGGCCATCGTGCGGGTCTATTTGGCCATAGCCGCCTACGCTGTGGCGGTCACCCCGCTCAATATGTACCTGGGGACCAATTATTTCTTCACGATTTCAGCGCCCACAGAAGTCGCCTTCATCCACGCCTATCCGCACTGGCTGTTTCTGGCGGCGGTATCGGCGATTTTTTTGGTGGCGTTCGGGTTGATGCACCTGCCCTTCGCCCGTATGGCAAGTAGAAATGAGAGGTAGTTATGAGTGAAAAAACGTATCGCGGCGCAGTGATCGGTCTGGGCATCATGGGCGATGTCGTCGACGGGTTGGGCGGACGCAATCCGGACCTGCTGCTGCCGGGCAATCACGCCGCAGCCTATGTGGAACATCCCAGGACCGCGTTGATCGCCGGCGCGACCCGCGATCCCGAGCGGCAAGCTCGCTTCGGCGACAAGCGCGGAGCGCCGGTATACGGTGACTACCGCGAGATGCTGGAGGCGGAACAGCCGGATATCGTCAGTATCGCCACGCCGGCGACAGTGCATGCCGAGATGGTCGTGGCGGCGGCGGCGGCCGGTGCTAAGTCCATATGGTGTGAGAAGGCGATGGCGACCAGCCTAGACGAATGCGACCGCATGCTCTCGGCCTGCGAGGCGGCCGGTGCGATGCTGTGCATCAATCACCAGCGCCGTTGGGACGACCGCTATCAGGCGCTGAAGCGCTTGGTGGACGGCGGCGAGATCGGTGCGTTACAGGCGGTGCAGATCAGTTTCGGCCGCGGGCGGCTGTGCCGCGGTGGCAGCCACGCCTTCGATCTGGCGCTGTTTTTCGCCGCCGATGACATTGCCTGGGGCTGGGGCTGGCTCAGCGATCCCGGATCTTTCGATCCCGGTGGCACGGGTGTTTTCGAGACGCGATCGGGCATCAGGATTGTGATAGATGGGGCACTTGGGATGAACCATGGTCTGCGGGTCGAACTGATCGGTGATGGAGGGATGATACAACTGGTCAAGGACATCAACCAGGCACAGATATGGACGCCGGACGAGCGCGAGCAGTGGCGCGATTTCGGAGCACTGAGCCAGCGTTCAATGCCGACCAACTACCCTGTGCGCAGCCCCTTTCTCAATGCGCTGGACGATATGATCCACTGCATTGAGACCGGCGCCGAGCCACGGTCGTCGGGGCGCGACGGCATGCGGGCCTTCGAGATGATTACGGCGATCCACCTGTCGCACCGCGCGGGCAAGCGACCCATCGAGTTTCCGCTCGTCGAGCGCGATTTCGAGATTCCTTCGAATTAACGTGGGCATGCAAAAAGTCAATGGCGTGCCGGTGTGGGGCGCGCCATTGGACAACGCGGTCGAGCAGATGGCCGCCTGCGCCCCGGACGCCGAGCACGTGGCGCTGATGGCCGACCACCACCTGGGCTATGCGGTGCCGATCGGCGGGGTACTGGCCTACGAGAACAAGGTCAGTCCTTCGGGAGTGGGTTTCGACATCGCCTGCGGCAACAAGGCGGTGCGTCTCGATGCCGACGCAGATCATGTGCGGACGCATATTGCGGAGATTATGGACGAGATCGCGGCGGCGATTTCCTTCGGCATGGGG
Organism: Gemmatimonadota bacterium; assembly: GCA_002724215.1. Taxonomy (GTDB): domain Bacteria; phylum Latescibacterota; class UBA2968; order UBA8231; family UBA8231. The sequence continues at coordinate 5,311 of PBOD01000101.1, forward strand.
CGCAAGAACAAGGAGCCGGTAGAGGCGACGCTATTCGATGCGCCGACCTGGGACGATATTCCGGCGGCGCGGGCGCTTAAGGACACGGCGCAAGCCCAACTGGGTACGGTCGGTTCGGGCAATCATTATGTCGATGTCTTTGTCGATGGAGACGAGGCGGTGTGGATCGGAGTGCACTTCGGCTCGCGCGGTCTTGGGCACAAGCTGGCGACCCACTTTATCAAGGCGGGCGGCGGCAAGGATGGGATGCACGTGGCGCCGGTGTTATTGCGGATGGATGAAGAGTTGGGCCAGCAGTACTGGGCGTGTATGGAACTGGCTGGCGAGTACGCCTATGCCGGGCGCGACTGGGTCTGCGACAGGGTCGCGGGGATCGTCGGCGGTGCGATTACCGACGCGGTGCACAACCACCACAACTACGCCTGGCAGGAGCGGCACTTTGGCCGCGAGTTGGTCGTCATTCGCAAGGGGGCGACGCCGTGCCAACCGGGGCAGCGCAGTTTCGTCGGCGGGTCGATGGGCGATATTTCGGTGATTATCGCGGGGCGTGAGGCGCCCGAGAGCGCGCAGGCGCTTTACTCGACGGTGCACGGCGCGGGGCGGGTGATGTCGCGGACTCGGGCCGCCGGGCGGAAGCGCTGGCGCAGGGGCAAACTCGCGGTTGAAAGCGAGGGAGAGATCAGTCGCGGGATGATGGAGCGCTGGATCGCGGAATTCAACGAGGTCGAGTTGCGCGGGGCGGGCAGCGATGAGTCGCCGCATGTATACAAGCGACTGCCGGAGGTATTGGAACATCATCGCGAGACGATTCGGGTCTTGCACACGCTGATGCCGGTCGGGGTGGCGATGGCGGGCGCTGACGAGTTTGATCCGTACAGGGATTGAGGGAGCGAGCAAAGGGGTGCACTTGTGCTGGACTGCGAGGGGGGCGGCTGTGGTAGGTCGTGATCTGACTACAATCAGGGAGAAATAGTATGCGTATTGCCACGGGGTGCATCGGCCACGAGACCAATACCTTTTCGCCCGTTGCAACGGGATTGGACCATTTCAAGCGTGGGAATTTCCACGTCGGGGATGAGGTGATCGCGGCGTTTGCGGGCACCAGTACCATTACCGGGGGATTTCTCGAGCGCGCGGGGGCGGTGGGGATAGAGGTGGTGCCTTTGCTGTGGACTTTTGCCACGCCGTCGGGGACGATACAGCAGCGGGCGTACGAGGCGCTCAAGGAGGAGGTTTTGGTGCGTCTGCAGCAGGCGGGGCCGCTCGATGGGGTGTTCCTGGATTTGCACGGGGCGATGGTGACGGAGGCACACGAGGATGCCGAGGGGGATCTATTGCGGGCGGTGCGGGAGCGGGTGGGTGCGTTGCCGTTGGTGGTGACGCTGGATTTGCACGCCAATATTACCGCGGAGATGGCCGCATGCGCCGATGTGATTATTGGTTTTGACACCTATCCGCATGTCGATTGCCACGAGCGGGGGATGGAGGGGGCGCAGGTGATCGCCGATATGGTGGCGGGGAAGATCCGGCCGACCATGGCCTATCGGCAACTGCCGTTGTTGACCTCGCCGCCGCCACAGTGCAGCATGCGGCCGCCGATGAGCGGGGCGGTGGCGTATTTGCACGCTCTGGAGGCGCGGCCTGGGGTGGTGACGGCGACCCTGTCGATGGGCTTTCCCTTTGCCGACATCTGCGATGCTGGCGGGTCGGTCCTGGTGACGACCGACGGCGATCAGCGACGGGCCGACGAGCTGGCCGACGAGCTGGCGCAGTACATGTGGGATCGCCGCGCGGCCTTCCAGCCCGAATTAGTGTCGGTGCGCGACGCAATCCACTTTACTCGCACGGCTAGCGGGCAGCCGGTGGTGTGGGCCGAGGGATCGGACAATCCGGGCGGTGGTGGGCCCTGCGACGGCACACATATACTCAGCGCGCTGGTCGAGGCGGATTTTCAGGGCGCGGTAGTGGCGGTGATCGCTGATCCGGAATCGGTGGGGCGGGCGATTGCGGCGGGGGTGGGAGCGGAGGTGGAGTTAGAGGTGGGCGGCAAGTCGATTCCGCTGCACGGTGAGCCGGTGGCACTGCGGGCCTATGTGCAGGCGCTTACCGACGGACGCTTCGTCAACAAGGGGCCGATGGGGCGGGGGACGCGGGCGAATATGGGCCGGACCGCGGTGGTCAGGTCGCGGGGCGTGGAGATTGTATTGACCGAGCGGCGGATACAGCCTTTCGACGCGCAAGTCTTGCGCAGCGTGGGTATCGAGCCGACCGACAGAAAGCTGATCGTCTTGAAATCGGCGGTGCACTTTCGCGCCGATTACAACGAGATAGCGCATGCGATCGTGGAGGTAGATACGCCGGGGGTACACAGTCCGAAGCTAGAGAGTTACGCGTATAAAAATGTGCGGCCGGTCTACCCACTGCAGGATCTGGCGGATTGGCGGTGAATATTGCGCGGCTAGCGCCGTTGGGGCCTGCGGGCCTATGCATCGGGGACCGCGCGTTTTAGCGGTGAGCCGAAGTGACGCCAGAAGCCGATGAGGCTGCTGGTGAGGAATGCGGTTTCCATGAGAATGCCGACCGGGGTCCAGGCGAAGATATTGTGGGTTAGCCAGCAGATATTGCCGCCCATAAAATAGAGGCGGACCTGGCGTTGGGCGGGCTGGAAGCTGCCGTAGGTGCCGAGCATGGCGCCGATCAGGGCTAAGAGGCTGAGCAGGGAGGTGAAGGTCAGCGCGAAGGTGATGATGTTGACGACGAGGAAGAGCAACATGGCCTTGCGGTCAGTGGTGAAGACGGCTACCAGGTAGCGCAGGCTGATCAGCAGCATCAGGGCGCTGGGCTCGGGGCGACCGAGGTAGTAGAAGTGGACGCTGTTGAATGTCACGGAGACGATCAGGCACAGCAGGATGCTGCGGCGCGATTTGAATTGCACCGAGGCGAGGCCGAAGGTGAAGGAGATGCCGGCGAGGATTTGCGAGAGGGCGAAGTCGGTCATGCTTGCTGTAGAAGGCCGTTTTACCGTCGGTCTAAGATAGGGTATTTGAGGCGGTTGGAGGAGGGGGGGGTGAGGGTGGACGCCTCGGGCTGCGGCCGACGCCGTGTACTTCGCGATATTGTGGGCGCCTGCTGGTTGGGCTAAAATCCTCTTTACTTGCCGCACGAATCATTCCCGCTTAGCTTTGCACGTCGTTTCGCCAACTTCAACCAGGTGTTATGCAACATGGCGCTCGATGTCGTAAAGCTCACCAGCGAATTTATCGGCTACAATTCGGTCANCCAATTGAGCAACGTGCCGGCTACCCGGCATGCGGCGAAAGTTTTGCGGTCCATAGGCTTCGCCGTCGAAGAACTGGCCTATACCGATGCCCAGGGCGTGGACAAGCTATCTATTATTGGAAAGTTGGGGCAGGGGACGGGGGGATTGGCGCTNCTGAGTCACAACGACGTGGTGCCGGCGGANAACGACCGGGACTGGACCGGAAGCCCATTTGAGGCGCGCCTGAGTANGGGCAAGCTCTACGGGCGCGGGGCGTGCGATATGAAGNGGCCGCTGGCGGCGTCGATTTGCGCGGCGGCCCATTTCAAGGCCAGGAATTTGCAGCAGCCGATATATATCGCGGTCACTGCCGATGAGGAGATCANTGGGGCCGGGGCGCGGGATATTACGCGCAAGTCGAAGTTTTTCCAGGAGGCCAAGTGCGGTTACGGGCTGATCTGCGAGCCGACGCGGCTGAACGTGGTCTATGCGCACAAGGGCGGGATGGGCATCCGNATTGAGTCGCAGGGCCGGGCAGCGCATACCAGCACTTTGAAGGGGACCAATGCCAATCTGGCGATGATCCCCTTTTTGGTGGAGATGAAGAAGATCAACGAACTGGCGCTGAATGCCAAGCGCTACCGCAACGACGAATTCGACCCGCCGCACTCCGAGTGGAGTATCAGTATCAACGACCACAATGTGGCGATGAATATATCGCCGGTGCAGAGCGTGTGCCGGATAAGCTACCGGCTGATGCCCGGGGTGGACGTGACGCCTCTGGTCGAGCGGACCAGGAAGACCGCGCAAAAGCACGGGCTCAAGTGTACCGTGCTGGGCATGGGCCAGGGCATCTACACGCCGCCGGATTCGCCGCTGGTGCAGACCGCGCTCAAGATCACCGGCAAGCGCAAACCCCGCACCGTGCCCTATNGCACNGACGGCGTGGCCTATGTCGAACGAATGAAACAGCTTGTCGTGCTCGGCCCCGGCGATATTGCGCAAGCGCATACGGTGGACGAGTGGATCGAGACCGAACAATTAAATAAGGGCGTGGACGTGTACCGCCGTTTTATCGAACACGTCTGTGTCAAAGGACTGTCTTAACACTGGAGATCGCACGATGACGCAGCAGAATTACATAGATGGCAATTGGGTCGGCGCCGGCGACGGATCGACCTTCGAGCAGCGCAACCCGGCCAATCTCGACGAGGTGACCGGGTTGTGGCCCAAGGGCACGCGCGAAGACGCCCGTCAGGCCATTGAGGCCGCACATGAGGCGTTCGGCGACTGGGCCGCAATGGGCGTGTACAAGCGCGCGGAGTATCTGACCCGGGCGGTCGAGGTACTCAAGGGCAAGACCGACGAGATCGCGGCGACGCTGACCCGCGAAAATGGCAAAACCCTGGCCGAGTCGCAGACCGAGGTAGGCTCGGCGATACGCGAGATGGAGTTTCAGATTGCGCAGGGGGTATCGATGTGCGGCGAGGTCGCGCCGTCGGCTACCGACGGGGTGTTCGCCTATAGCGTGCGGCGGCCCCTGGGCGTGGCATCGATTATCAGCCCGTGGAATTTTCCGTTTAACGTGCCGGGCCGCAAGTGCACGCCGGCGCTGATCAGCGGCAATACCATCGTCTTCAAGCCGGCGACGCTAACCCCGGGCGCGGGCAAGGCCTTCGTCGATATTTTCGTCGAGGCGGGTTTGCCGCCGGGCGTTTTGAATTTCGTCTGCGGCGGCGGCAGCACGGTGGGCGACGAGATGATTACCAACCCCCTGGTGGAATCGGTATCGTTTACGGGCTCGACCGGGGTCGGTAAGGGTATACAGCAGAGCGTGGCGAGCACGCTGATCCGCACCCAGTTGGAGATGGGCGGCAAGAATCCGGCGGTGATTCTGGAAGACGCCGACCTCGACAAGGCAGCCGACGCAGTGGCCACGGCCGCCTACGCTTGTGCCGGGCAGTGGTGCACCTCGACGAGCCGGGCGATCGTGGTCAGGGATGTGGCCGAGGCCTTTACCGCGAAAGTGCTGGAGCGGGTCAAGGCGATGCGGGTGGGTGAGGGCACGGGCGATGTCGATATGGGTCCGGTGTGCGGCTCGGATCAGCTGGAGACGATTATGGGCTATATCGAGATCGGACAGGGCGAAGGCGCGCAACTGGCGGCGGGAGGCAACCGTCTCACCGATCATGGCATGAGTCAGGGCTGCTTTGTCGAGCCTACGGTCTTCACCGGTGTGCAGCCGGGGATGCGGATTGCGCAGGAGGAGATTTTTGGGCCGGTTTTGAGCGTGATGGAGGCCGGCGATTTCGCCGAGGCGTTGCAGCTGGCCAATGCGGTGGAATTCGGGTTGTCATCGTCGATTTTTACCAGGGATATTTCGCGGGCGTTTCAGTTCTTGGACCAGACCGAGGTCGGGTTGACGCACGTGAACATGATGACTGCGTATCGAGAGCCGCAGTTGTCGTTCGGGGGNGTGAAGAATTCGGGGCACGGGATTCCAGAGTCGGGGAAGACGGGGATTGAGTTTTTTACGGAGCATAAGGTGGCGTTTATTAATTATATGTGATGTTGGCGGGCGGACGGTGGGGTCGAGGGGGTCCATCTTCGCTCATTCTCGTCCGACCATCCCTGGTCGGACTCCGAGGGGTGCCTATCCCGATTTCACAATCCTGTGAAATCGGGGGCACGACCGCTACGATGGACCCNCTCGACCCCACCTCAGCTAATACGGCGTTTAATGGGTGGTAAAGGCCGTATTAGCCGCAGTTGTACCACTCGCTGTATGAAATTTCCGAGATATCATAGCTGTAGAATAGCGACAGGTTGTGGATGACGGGGANTTCCCGTTCGGTGACCTGCTGCAGGTCGATTTGCATCAGTCGGCGAGATAGCGGCGGATGGCGTTGGCGGTGATTTGCGATACCGCGTCGTCGACGAGGATTGAGGCCGGCCAGCAGATCGAGCCGACTGAGAACACTGCGCCGCCGCCTTGCGGTACGTGTTCGACCATTTCGGCGCCGCCCTCGTCGGGGTTGAGGCCTTTGGCTAAAAGGCGGGTGTTGGCGGGGGACTGGGCGGAGATCTTGTCAGTCTCGTGGCCGGAGGCGCCGCCGGGGATGCGCTGGTGCAGGCTTNTTTCACCGAAGGTGTCGCCGTTTTTGAGGCCGGTGTCTTCGTAGCACCAGTGGTCGGCGTCGATGACTTTATAGGGGGCGCCGGTCATGATGCCCTTGAAGTCGAAGACCACGCCGAGCAGGTTGGCCTCGGACTCGACGCGTTTGTCGAAGCGGCTTTCGTATTCGCCGCCGTCTGGGCGCGGCTGGGGCTCGGAGTGGCTCCAGGGGGNGTTGTGGTAGACGATGCGGTGGTCGTCGAGGAATTCAACCTCGCAGTTGAGACCGTTGCCGCCGAGGTAGATCAGCCGTCCGCCGCGGTTAAAGACCCATTCCTTCAGGGCGAAGTACATCTCCTTTGACCAGTATTCGGGGTGCGTGGTGATGACCAGGCACCGGTAGGCGTCGAGCGGCAATTGCCCGAAGTGGAATTGGGTCTCGCCATAGAGGTCGTAGGCGATGCCCTGTTGTTCGAGCCAGCCGAAGAAGCGCCATTCGGCCGCGGCCATNTGGCAGCCCTGGCGTCCGGCAATGGGGTCGGTCANGCCCTCGTCCTCGTCGATGTGGTTGTAGGGGTCGGGGCGCTCGAGCGAGAGAGGGGCGTAGTCGTCGGCGTTATAGGTGCGGTGCTCGCGTTCGGTATAGCGCTTGAGTTCNAGGCGCGAGTTGACCGTGGGGGTGGGCGGGAAGCNGTCGGCGTGGATGTAGTTGGAGCGGCCGCCGAAGCTGTTGTAGGCGTTCCAGTTGATGTCGGAGGCGAGTACGGCGAGTTTGCAGGTCGGTTCTTTGGGGGCGACGACCCAGGGGAAGGAGAAGAAGCGGCCGGCNTTGTCGCGGGCGTGGAGGTAGTAGAGCCCCGATCGCTCAGGGGCGGCGANGATTTGCCCCATGGCCTTGCTGTGGTAGCCGTGCTTGTTCCACTGGGCGCCTACTTGAGTGTAATCGCCGTCGGGGGTGATTTGCATATTGGCGCGCGGGCCATGCTCGTCGAAGGTGCCGATGCGGCGGACGAATTCCTTGTCGGCGCCGTAGCGCCACAGCTCGAGGCCGTATTCGACCACGGCGTGGACGCGGAACTCGGCGCGCTCANCGCCTTTGACGCATCTGGGCCACATATAGCCGAGCAGGCCGTCGGNGAGCAGGCGGAAGTGATAGGGCTGGTCGGCGCTGGCTTGCATCTGGACGATCTTGGAGCCGTAGCCGGGGCCGCCGAGGACGACTTCGTAGGCGCCGGGCTCGATATCGGCGTAGACCGCGCCAGCGATGGTCGAGCGGGTCGTGGTNACGCCGCCGGAGCCGCGGAATTCGAAGAGGATGTCGGGTAGCGCGACATAGCGCTCGTCGCTGACGTATCCTACGAGCATGATAATCCTTTCACGGGCTTAGGGCGTCGATCGCCGATGCTATGGCTTTTGTAAAGTCGGCAGGGGAGGTCGGGTTTTGCAGCGCGGCGAAATCCGCCGCTTGCCCGGCCGCGAATTCCTCCGGCGAGCGGGCNATCAGGCCCGAGCGGGCGGGGTCGAGGCCGAGCTGGTGGCAGGCGTCGAGCAAGGGCTCCGGGGCATCGGCNGNGCTATCCGGTCGGTCAAAGCGCACGCAGAAGCCGGCTAGCGGGATGTCTGCGCTGTCGAGCCAGCCCGCCAGCGCGTCGCTGGCTCGTTCCATTTTTGTGNTGCCTTTGCGATCGCGCACGATGGCGACCAGGCGCAGGCCCGNNTCGAGGGCGGCGTGNAGCGCGGCGCGATCCGCATCGACGGCGGCGATCTGGTCGAGGATGCCTTCGCATTCGATAAAGAGGCCGCGATTGCCTTCGGCGGGGGTTTCGACGTAGTACTCCGTTTCCGCGATGGTCGTGCCGTCGAGTTCGTACACGCGGAAGGGGTGCGGCGCNTCGCAAAAGGCGCGGGCGGTGGCGTAGTGGACGCNATCGTGCTGCTGCAGGTTTTCGCCGCGGTGGAAGTGGCCGCTTAAGGAAAGGTGGACCTTGCCGCTGGCGGCACAAGCCTCGTGCAACGCGGTCGCCTCGCGATAGCTGTGCGGGTAGCCCTGGTCCCGCTCGGGAAAGACCATGTAGTGCTGGAGGTGGATCTGGGGACGGGGATCGGCGTCGGCGAGGGCCCCTTCAAAAAGGGTGAGTGATTCGCCGAGGCGCTCGGCGGTGTTGTCGCGGACTTCGCCATCGAGAAAGGTGAGCAGGCGGTAGNCGCCGGCCGTTCGGTCCAGAGCCTGATCGGCGAATACGTCGCGGAAAGAGGCCGGATGGTCGTGGTTGCCGTAGAGATAGGCGACGGGACAGGGCGCCTGGTCGAGGATGGTGCGGATGAGTTGCAGGTCGCGGCGTCCTTGCGCTATTGCGCCGGGGTCGTCCATCGCGTAAAAGGGAAAATCCACCAGGTCTCCGGTGACGGCGAGGAGGTCGGGCCGGTGCGCGGCGATCTGGTCGAGNGCCAACCGCAATAGCGCGGGCATTAGCCGGCTGCGGCGCCTGGCTAGCAGCGAATGGCCGGGTAGGTNNTGGCGGAGGTGGAAGTCGGAGATATGGGCGATTTTCACGGTATTCCCATCAATAGGTCGCGCCTTGGGGTGTCCAGGCACAGGGCGGCCCGTTTAGTAAGCCGCGGACGCTTCTTCTTCGGTGTTCGCGGCGACTGGCACGTACTCGGGAAAGATCTGCGGAAAGGCGCGGCCGCTGTCCCGCTGCCGGGTGGCCGCATCGATATAGCAGACGCTGAAGGCTCGGCGCGGGCGGTTGGTGCTATTGGTCTCGCTGCGATGCAGGGTCCAGTTGTGCAAGAGTACCACCTCGCCCTTTTCCATTTCCAAAAAGAGGCGCTTTTCGTCGGGGGCGTGGAGGGCGCGCTCTTCTTCGTTGAGCTGGTCGCCCTGCTCCGGGATCATGGTTTTGTGCGAGCCGGGAATGATCTGCAGGCAGCCGTTGGCCACGCTGGTGTCGTCGAGTGCGGTCCAGACGGTGATCTTGGGCGGGATATCGAGCTTCCAGCCGCCGGCGCCGTCCTGGTGCCAATTGATAGTAACGCCCCGCTCGGCGGGCTTGTTGAAGAACATGGAGCGGAAGGCCGAGACGTTTTTGCCGATGATTTTAGCCGTGAGGTCGCGGAAGAGGGGGTTTTGAATATAGGCTAAAAATAGCGGGTCCTGCTCGAGGTCCTGGATCTTGCGATACTTGAGCGTCGAGCCCTTAAACTCTTTGGTCTGGCGCGACTTCTCGAGGTCGCCGGCGGAGGGGCAGAGCTGCATCAGCATATTGTCGTAGCGAATATCGCCGAGCATGATCTGGTCGATGCGCTCGCGCAGGGCGTCGATTTCGGACTGCGGGGCGACGTGGCCGAGGCGGACATAGCCCTGCTCGTGGTAGGTGGCGAGTTCGTCGGGGCTTAAGACGGGGGCGTGGAGGTTGGACATGGTGGGCTCCAGTGAAATGTGGGCTGCGCGGTCTCCCGCGCAGCCCCGATCGTTTACGCCTGCTTAATGAAGGTAATCCACAGCGGGCTTTCGCCAACATCGTAGGTGGCGATGCGCGTCAGTGCGCCGCTACCGGCATCGATCGCATAAGCGGCGAGCTTGCCGGTGTTCTGGCCGGCCGAGTAGGCAAAGCGGGCGCTGGGGTCGAGCTCGAAGAAGCGAGGCACTGCTTCGGTCGGATAGTAGTCGACGATATCGAGGGTACCGTCGTCGCCGATGGTGAAGTGGGCCAGGGTGTCGTGGCCGCGGTTGGAGCCGTAGAGGTGCTTGCCGTCGGGGGTGATTTTGATCTCGGCGGTGGATTTGCCCTCCATATCGGTGCCCTCGGGCTGGGTCGGGATGACCTGGAAGGACTCGAGAGTGCCGTTGTCGGGGTCGAAGTGGTGGGCCGAGACGGTGCAGCCATTTTCGTTGATCGAGTAGAGCAGGTCCTTGTGCGGGTGGAAGGCGAAATGGCGCGGTCCCTCTTCGGTGGCCGGCTGGATCTTGGGCGGATCGTTGGGCTCGAGCATCCCGGTCGACTCGTCGAAGCGGAATTGGAAGATGGCATTGGCCGGGTTGGTGTGCGGCACAAAGGCGAAGCGGTTGGAGCGGTCGGTCTGGATGCTGTGGGCGTGGCCGTCGGTGTCGAGGGTCTGGATCGGCCCGTCGGAGAGCGTGCCGTCGTCGTTGATACGGTGGACTGCGACCGTGCCGCCGCCGTAGTAGGACGACAGCAGGTAGGAGACGGTGTTGTCGGTGGCCAGGTAGGGCGGGCCTTCTTCCTGCGAGACCTGGCCGATCGTGGAGAGTTGTCCGCTGCCGCGATCGACGGCGTAGCTGGCGAGAATGCCGGCCGAGCGCAGCGCGACCCATAGCTTGGTGCCTTCGGGGTTGGTGGCGACGGCGCCGGGCGAGCCGGGCAGTTGGATATCGGGCTGGGCGGCGAGCGCGCCGCTTTCCTCGTCCATGAGAAAGTGCGAGAAGAATTGGCTGCCGGCGTTGGAGATATAGACGTGGTAGGCCATGAGAGCTCCTTTGTGATGTTGCGCTATGCGATGGGGGAATAAAGCGCCATTTGGACAGCGCGGTCAAGTGAGGGCGGCGGTTTTGCACCCGGGGGACTGCACCGTATCTTCTCGTCCGTATACATTATCCCAATCCTGGAGAGACCTATGACCACAGCGCGCGCCCTGGTGCGCAACTGGCGAGACATCGATTCCTACGTCAGCCACGAAAGCGCCGTAATCTGGGCGATTTTGACGCAGCGGCGCGAAGAGGGCGACGACCCCTGCGCCTGTATGGAGCATATGAGTGGGTTCGCACGCCATTTTCTGCAGGGTCACAAAAATTCCGACCACCACTGGCACGACAACGCCGAGCAGTTCTACTACATCCTCTCAGGTGGCGGCGAGGTGCTGATCGGCGACGAGCGGGTGGCGGTCGGCGAGGGCGCGGTGACGTATTTTCCGCCCGGCGTGCCGCACCAATTTTTCGCCGAGGACGAGGAGGAGGGGGTCGAGCACCTGATCATCACCCGGCCGGTCGCGCATAAGGACAGCGCGCCCCGGGTGACCAACTGGCGCGATGCCACGCCGACGGCCGGAGACTACGGGGCGGCGGTCAATTGGGCGCTCTTGGAACCGCTCGACGCGGCCGAGCCGGCGACCGACCAGCCGTGTTTGCTCGGCTTTCAGCAGTTGGCGCGCCAGGCGCTGGTCAGGGGCAAGGCTACGGAGGTGCGCACGTGTGCCGAGGAGCGGGTCTACTATGTGATCGAGGGTCGGGGCGTGCTGATGGCGGGCCACGACGTGCAGCGGATCGGCGAAGGCGATACCATCTACGTGCCCGCAGGACTCGTCCACCAGCTAGCTAACGACGACTGCGACGGCTGGCTCAGCTATCTGGTAGTGAGCTGAATTACCAGGGCAAGGCGTAGGACGGGTCGTTGACGTGGCGCTCCATTTCGAGGTCGAGGCGGATGTGCGCGCCGGGCGCGAGGCGGACGCTGAAGTGCCGTGCGCCGATCTCGGTCGTCTGGCCTTCTAATTGTCCCTGTACTAGCTCGCGATATTGCGCCTCGTGGGTATGGCCGAGCCCGGCCTCCTCGGCGCTGAGCGCGCGTCGGGTCTGGTAGGAAGCGCGCACAAAAGTGTGCTCGCCGCAAACTCCCGCCTGGAGTACGACCTCGCGCGTTTGGGTGGCGCTGAGGTTGACCAGGGTGACACCGGTGCGGCGGTCCTCCAGCGTATCGACGAGGGCCGCGACATCTGGGGGTAGACCCGGGCGCTGGCGCTGGGCGTCGAAGTAGCGCAGGCGCGCCTGGAGCAGGCCGCCATTGTACATGAATAGCGGGCCACCCATCGCCAGGTGCAGGAGCCCCTCGGTCATTACTGGATTGCGGACCTGCAAATACCAGTCGCCGTAGGTGGCGGGGTCCTGCTGGTCATCGCGCATAAAGGCCAGGCGCTGGTGTACCTGGGCGTGGTTGTGGCGCAGGATGTCGAGCGGATAGTCGGGGTAGTCGCCCTGCAAATAGGCGACCCAGGGCGACTCGTGGCCAGCGCCGTGTTTGGAGGAGTGCGAGCGGATCTTGCGCCAGCTATCGTCGCGCTGGTCGCGCTGGCGTTCGACACGCGCCCTGTCCTCGTCGGCCATGCTCATATTCCAGATGTGGATCATCGGGTGCGCCTGCATCGCGCTGTAGCCGTCCCAGCCCTTGTCGTGGTAAAAGTGGGGTGCGTGCAGAGTGCCGTCGCGGATTTCGCCTTGCTCCATGAGGAGGTCGATCTGGCGGCGCGGCAGGTCGAGATAGCTGAGGTCGCCGGTGAGCAAGGCGGCGTTTTCGGCGGCGGCGATGACCGCGTCGCCCAGGGTGTGCCAGCCGTGCGGCCAGGTCCAGCCGTAGTAGCCGCCGTACCACTTGCCGTCGAGATATTCGCCGACTTTTCCGGAGAGGCCGACATTGTCGGGGATCTGGCCGCCGTTTTGGCGCGCGCGCTCGATCCAGGCACCGACGTATTCGACGATCCAGTCTCTGTATTTGTCATCGCCGCTGCACAAATAGGCGTTGGCGACCAGGCTGGTGGCGGCGAGGTTGCAGGCGGCGTCGCCGCGGCCCATGCGCTCGACGACGGCCCGGCCCATTTTTTCCTCCATGCCGGGTTGCTGCAGGTCTTCGACCGAGTCGATGCCCTCGAGATCGCGGTAGGGCAGGGGCCAGGGTTTCCAACTCGCGTAGCGATAGGCGGTGTAGTACTTGTCGAAGTTGCGGAAGGCCGGTCCCATGGCACCGTTGTGGGCGCACTTGATGATTTTTCGGTCGGGGTCGTAGTTGGGCGCCTCCGGATCTTCGTTGAGGTAGAAGCCGGCGTAGCGTTTGGCGCGCTCGATGTTTTGCTGGTTGGTGGGATCGGCCAGGCACAGCTGGTAGAAGAAGGTGTAGCCCTCGCCCTGGTGCATCCAGTCATAGCCCTGCTCGTATTCTTTGACGATCATGGGGTGGCCGTGACCCGAGTCGTAGTGGGCAAACTGGGCGGTGATGCCGTCGAAGGTCTTGTGCGAATGGTCGAGGATGTGGTCGCCACCGCCGAGCAGATAGAACAAAGGCCAGTTGTGGAAGCTCTCGTAGGCGTCGTCAAGGCCGTCGATGCTCTGGAAGTTTTCGGTGGTGGGCCACAGTACTGAGCCGTCTGCTCGCACGTAGCGTTCCATAATCGGGGCGACGGCTTCGTTCATGAGATCGATCAGGGAGCGTTCGAGGATCGCCCACTGGGGGGGCTCGACGAAGGGGATGTTGGCGTCTATGCGGATCATGGCTACTCGCTCGATTTGGCGCGGAGCGCGTGATAGTCGCGGTCGCTGGTGATGGGGATGGGCTGGCCGTTGAGGAAGGCCCATTTGCCGACAGTGCAGGATTTGGCGCGGACAAAGCCGTTGATATAGGAGCGGCGAGGTTGGTCGGTGGTGTTGGGTGTGGAGCCGTGCACGGTGTAGGAGGTGAAGAGGATAACGTCCCCGGGGTCGGCCTCGCAGGGGACGGCGGTGGTGACATCGACGTGTTGTTCGATCTGTCCTGTAGCGTAGCGCGTAGTTTTGAGATTGCCGAGTTTGTGCGAGCCGGGCACGATGTGCAGGCAGCCGTTGGCCGCGGTGGCTTGGTCGATGGCGATAATGGTCTGGACGTAGTTGTCGATTTGGTCGGTGAAGGCCGGGGTGGGGCGTATGTCCTGATGCCAGGGGAAGGCAATGTCGCCACCGGGGATTTTGAAGTTGATCTGATTTATGTACTGTTTCAGGCTGGTGCCGAGGAGTGGCGCGAGAAGTTGGGCGAATATGGGCGAGGTGCGGATGGCTTCAAAGGCGGGGTGAAGGAGGGCGGGCCACTGCACTTTGCGTATATACCGGACGGCGGGGCCGGTCGCGCCATCGGGGGCTTGTAGATGGATGTGTACGTCGCCCCTGCCGCGCAGGATGTCTTCGGGAAGATCGGGGCGCGCGGCGAGGGTGAGGGTGTAATCGAAGGCGTGGCAGAGCAGGGCGATGTCATCGGCGTCGAATAGTTTGCGGATGATGAGAAAACCCTGGTCGCGAAAGGTTTCGATGTCCTGGGAATTGAGTGTCTGCATACAACGTGCATTGCGTGCGGCCGCCAATGGACGGCCCGGTTGAGGGGATAGCCACGCTCATTCTCGCCGACTGTTGCTGGCTGGCTCCGAGGGCGGTACTCGGATTCTACAATCCGGTGAAATCTGAGGATAGCAAGCCGCCGGGAGCATCGCCTCGACAGAACGAGGTGTAATGGGCGTGTTACCCTACGCAATAATGTAGAGGCTGGCAATAGTAACCAGAGGAGGAAAATATGGATCCGAAAATCCTGTCGGTGGAGAAGATTTGGGACGAGGGAACGCACAACGCATTTACAGATCTGGTGCGTTATGCAGGGAAATGGTGGTGTACTTTTCGCGAGGCGGCGGATCACGGGTGGAGCATCGGGACAGTGCGGGTGATATGTTCGGAGGATGGGCAAGCGTGGGCATCGGCTGCAGTGCTGGCCGAAGATGAGGTGGATTTGCGAGATCCGAAGCTGGCCGTGATGCCGGATGGAAGACTGATGCTGGTGATGGGGGGGGCGCTGTATGAGGGGACAGAGTATCGGACGCGGTCGCCGCGGATCGCCTTTTCGCCGGATGGCTGCGAATGGACTGCGCCGGCGAAGGTGCTGGCGGAGGATCACTGGCTGTGGCGGGTGACCTGGCAGGGGGAGGTGGCGTATAGCGTGTCGAAGTTGGGGGAGGGGCATTTTCCGCGGCGGGGTTTCCTCTACAAGAGTGTGGACGGGTTAGCGTGGGAGTGGATCTGCGAGTTTTTCCTGCCGAATGAGACCTGGACGGCGAGTGAGACGACGTTGCGCTTCATGCCCGACGATACGATGGTGGCACTGGTCAGGCCGGATTGGATCGGCACCAGCAAGCCGCCGTATACCGAGTGGGCGTGGACGCAGATCGGCGAGCGGATGGGTGGGCCGAATTTTATTCGCTGGTCGGACGGGACGCTGTGGGCGAGTGCGCGGGGGCGGCACCCGGGCGGCGAGTCGGCGACGGTGCTGGCGCGGATGACCGAGACGAGCTATGAGCCGGTGTTGTGGTTGCCGAGCGGGGGGGATTGCAGTTATGCGGGGATGGTAGAGCACGAGGGGGTGCTGTGGATGAGCTACTACTCGTCCCACGAGGGCAAGACGAGTATATACCTGGCGCAGATCGCAGTATAGAGGGTTCGCAACAAGGTCGGGCCGGGTCCGCCATGCGGGGCATACATAGGGCTCTTGTCTCCCCGCGGCACCCTCCCCATACTTTGCAATGACAAAGGAGATCGCGATGATTATCGATTGCCACACCCACGCCTGGGACTACTGGCCGTACGAGCCGCAGGTGCCCAATCCCGAAAGCCACGGGCGGATCGAGAAGCTGCTGTGGGAGATGGACAAAAATGAGGTCGACAAGGCGGTGCTGGTCTGCGCCCGCATCGACCACAATCCGCACAACAACGACTACATCGCCGAGTGTGTGCGGCAGTATTCGGACCGGATCGTGCAGTTTGCCGATGTGGACTGCTCGTGGACGGACACCTACCACCAGCCGGGCGGGGCTGAGCGCCTGGCGGCGGCGGCGGCGCAATACCAGCTCAGGGGCTACACGCAATATCTCAAAGACGACTACGATTGGTTCGAGTCGGCGGAGGGGACGAAATTTCTCGAAAAAACGGCGGAGCTGGGGCTGATTATGAGTCTGTCGTTCGGCGCGCCGTGGCACGCGCCGCTGCGCGAAGTGGCCAGACGCTTTCCCGAGATTACCATTCTCGGGCACCACATGGCGGGGACGCGGGCGGCGGAAGAGCCGCCCTACCCCAACTTCGCGGAAATACTGAAGTCGAGTGAGGTGCCGAATATCTATTTGAAGCTGTCGGGTTTTGCCTATGTCTCACAGGTGGATTGGGACTATCCGTACTCGGATACCCACTGGATGGTGCGCAAGCTCTACGAACACTACGGGCCGGAGAGGTTGTGCTGGGCGTCGGACTACCCGCCAGTGCTGTCGTCGATGACCTACAAGCAGTCGCTGGAGGTCGTCCGCACCCACTGCGATTTTATCCCGGCAAAGGATATGGCACTTGTGCTGGGCGGCAATATGCAGCGCCTGTTGGGGCTCTGAGATGACCGGGCGCCGTGTTGACCGCTCGTGGGCGCTCTACGAGCGGGCGCTGGAACACATCCCGCTGGGGACGCAGACCCATTCGAAGGCGGCGCGCTCGGCTCTGCGCGGGGTCGAGCCGTGTTATATCGCGCGCGGCAAGGGGTGTCGGGTTTGGGACCTCGATGGCAACGAGTATATCGATTTTCGCAATGGGTTGGGGCCAATAACACTGGGCTACAGTCATCCGGGGGTGGACGAGGCGGTGCGCCGGCGGCTCGACGAGGGCACGATCTTCAGCTATCCGCACCCGCTCGAAGCCGAGCTGGCCGCGCGGCTGGTGGCATGGATTCCCTGCGCCGAGCAGGTGCGTTTTTTGAAAACCGGGGGCGAGGCAATGGCGGCGACCCACCGGTTGGCGCGGGCCTTTACCGGTCGCGACAAGGTGCTGACTTGCGGCTATCACGGCTGGCTCAACTCGACCGGGGTGGGCGTGCCGGCGGCGACCCAGGCGACGTACCGGGCGTTGCCCTGGGGCGATGCCGGACCGTACGAGGACGCGCTGAAGGCGGAGCCAATCGCGGCGGTAAGCGTGGCCTGCGCCTATGCGGAGGCGGAACGGGGCGATCCCTTTCTCGCCGAATTGCGCGCGCTTACCGAGCGCTACGGAGCGCTATTGGTGTTCGACGAGATCGTAACCGGCTTCCGCCTCGATCGCGCTGGCGCCCAGGGCTATTTCGGGGTGGTGCCCGATCTGGCGGTCTTCGCCAAGGGCATGTCGAATGGGGTGCCGCTGTCGTGTTATGCGGGGCGACGGGAGGTGATGGAACTGGCCGAGCGGGCGTCGATCTCGTCGACTTTCGGCGGTGACACCCTGGGGCTGGCGGCGGCTATGGCGGTGCTGGACGCGTACGAGGCGGAGGACGTGGTCGCGGGGCTGTGGTCGCGCGGGGAGAAGGTGCAGCAGGGGTTTAACCAGCATTGCGCGCGTCTGGGGATCGCGGCCGAATTGCGGGGATTGCCGCCGATGGCGCAGTGGATCTTTGCCGACGATCGCTTTCAGGATTTTAACGCCGAGGTGCTTAAGCGGGGGGTGATCGTGTTTTCGGTCTGCTATCCGAGCTTTGCGCACCGCGCGGCCGATCTCGACGCGGCGCTGGCCGCGATGGGCGAGGCGCTGGCGACACTGGCGGTGCGCTGATGGTTGTCGACGTGAATCTGCTGGTTGGGCGCTGCCCCTTTCGCGCGGTGCCGGCCGCACCGGCGGACCTGGTGGCGCTGCGCTCGGCGGCTGGGCTCGAGCGGGCGGTGGCGAGCGGTTTTCGCTCGCTATTTTACTACGATCCAATCGCCGGGTTGGAGGAGGACCTGACGGAATTTGCGGCGCTGGCCGACTGGCTCTATTTCTACGCCGTGGTCCATCCCGAATTCCCGCAGGCGGTGGCGCTGGTCGATCGGGCCGCCGCCGACCCGCGGCTGGTCGGGGTGCGGCTGGTGCCGGCTCTGCACCACTACACACTGTGTGCGCCGACGGTCGGCGCGGTAGTGGCCAGGGCAGGCGAGCGGGGGCTTGCGGTCAATCTCATGGCGCGGCTTTTCGATGACCGGATCGCCCCGCGTTGCGTCGCACAGGCCGTGCCGGATCTGGACGCGGTGGCGGCCTTTGTCGAGCAGAGCGACGACACCCGGCTGATATTGTCGATGTTCTACTTCAGCGAACTCAAGGCGCTCGATCTCGACTGGGCGCGGCTGCCCCAGGTCTATGTCGATTTCGGTTGCTGCAAGCCCAGCGTGGTTTCTCTCGACGAGTTGGCTGCGTGGTTTCCGCTCGAAAGGGCGTTGTTCGGCAGCGGCGCGCCGCTGTACTACTGGCAGGGCAGTCGGCTGGGGCTGGAGGGGGCGCGGTTGGATGCGGCGGTGCGGCGGGGGATACTCGGCAACAACGCGCGGGAGGTATTCGGGTGGTAACGCTGATGGATCAATTGCGGCGTTTCCGGGTGATCGACGCGCACGCGCACAACTGGAGCCATTTCGCCGACGCGGACTATCTTCGCGAGTGCCTGGACCGCTTCGAACTGCGGGCGATGGTGATGCTCAGCAATTTGACCGGCGGCTACGACCCTAGCCCGGATGAGGTCGAGCAAAGCAATGTCGCGACCGCGCGGCTGCGCGATGCCGTCGGCGACCGGATCCTGCCCTTCTGCTATGTCAATGCCGCGCACCGCGACCACGCGCTGCAGCAGATCGATTACTGGAGCGGGCAGGGCTTTTGCGCGCTCAAGTTCTGGGTAAGCCAGCGCGCGACCGACGCGCGTACGCGAGAAGTGACGGCGGCGGCTGTGGAGCGCGGCTGGCCGGTGCTCTATCACGCCTACTACCGTCTGCATGGTGCCGCCCCTCCCAACGAGACGACCCCGCTCGAAATGGCCGAACTGGCGCGGAGCTTTCCGCAGGGGCAGTTTATTATGGCGCATATGGGTGCGCAATACGAACACGGGCTGCGCGCGATTGCCGATTGCCCCAACGTGGCGGTGGACTATGCGGGGAGCATCAACGAAAAGGGGGCCTATGAGATGGGGTTGGCGCTCCTGGGTGCGGACCGGGTGGTGTTCGGAACGGATCTGCCGGGGGCAGATTACTATGCCAATGTTGGTCGGGTGCTCGAACTAGCGGTAGACGATGCAGTGAAACAGCGGGTACTGGCCGGGAACATCGAGCGGATCCTGTCCCTGGGTTAGAGCAGGGACAGGGCTTCGTCGAGAGCGATGCGGCGGAAGGATTGTTCGATCGTATCGCCCGGGTCGGGGAGCGCATGCGCGCTCCGCTCCGCTTCGGGCAGCGAGTCGATCACGCTGCGGCACCAGGCGGCGATGGGATCGGCGGCGCAGCGGATGACGAGGTCGGGATCTTCGACCGTGCCCGCTGGGGAATAGAGATAACAGGTGTCGATGAGGCGGGCGGCCGAGGCCGGTTGCTGGCGTTGGAAATCGTGCTCGGCGGACGCGCCAGCGGGAACCAGCAGGATATTGACGGCGCGGTCGGTGATGGCGTTGAGGCGGTCTACGGGGTTGTCGCCGACCCGCACGCTCTTGTGATCGGGCCAGATGTCGAACATGCTATAGGCGGCAACCGGCTCGCGGGACTGGAAGGTGAAGAAATCGGGATAGGCGAAGAAGTCGCCGCCGGCCGCGCGGTAGGTATTGTAAAAGGCGGTGACGTGGGCCATGACCAGAGCTACGGCGCCGACCCCCTCAGTGCGCTGGGGGGTTAGCAGGCCGAGGCGCCGGGTACTGGTATGGCCGTTGAAGAAGTCGGCGAGCGAGACGGAAGCACCGCCGCTCTCGATGGCAAAATCGTCGTCGCGGAGTTCGGAACTGTGCATGGGTTAACAGCCCTACGATTGTTCGCCGCGGTCACTGCCGCCGGCGGCGGTGGGCAGCAGAATCTTCTCTGCGAGGAAATGGGCGAGTAGCATGGGTAGACCGTCCGTGCGATGTGCGCTGCTCGAGTAGTGTTGTGGCCGTTGTAGCGCCAGGTCGATAGTTTCCGTCTATAACTTAAACAATTTAAACCAGGTCATCGAAAAATTTATGCAGATAGACCCCATACAGTTCGAAGTGATCCGCAACGCGCTACTCGAGGCTACCGAGGAGATGGCGATCGCGCTGCGCCGCAGCGCCTACTCGACCAATATCAAGACGCGGGCGGATTTTTCCTGCGCCTTTTTCGACCGCGATTTGCGGCCGGTGGCGCAGGCCTTTACCCAGCCGGTGCATCTGGGCTCGCTGACGATATTGACCCCGCGGGCGGTGCGCGAGTACGGGCCGGAGAATTTGCGCGAGGGCGACGCGATCCTCGTCAACGACCCCTATCGCGGCGGGGTGCACCTCAACGACATCACGCTGATCGCGCCGGTCTATTGCGGCGGCGAGTTATTCGGCTATGTCGCCAATTTGGCGCATCACGTCGATGTCGGCGGCGGTGCACCGGCGAGCATCGGGGCGTTCCAGCAGGTCTATCAGGAGGGGATTATCATTCCGCCGGTCAAGCTGGTCGAGGAGGGCGAGATCGCTGCGGATGTCTTCGAACTTGTCATCGCGCAGATCCGCTCCAAGCGCGAGACGCGCGGCGACTTCCGCGCCCAGGTGGCGGCCAATCACTCGGGAATCCGCCGTCTGCAGGGACTGGTCGCCCAGGTGGGCTTCGAGACGGTGGCATTTTACATGGACCGGCTGGTCGAGTACACGCGCGAGCGCACAGTGGCTGAGTTGGCCAGCTTACCGCGCGGCGAATTCGCGGCCGCGGGCGTGATCGACAACGACGGTTTTACGGACGAGCCGGTCAAGTTGGCCGTGCGCGTTGTCATTGACGACGATGGAGTGCTCTTCGATCTGACGGGCTGCGACCCACAGCGGCGGGCGCCGGTAAACTCGACCTACTCGCAGACCTTCGCCGCTTGCGCCTATGTACTCAAGTGCCTTATCGACCGCGACGTGCCGGTCAATGCNGGCTTTTACGAACAGGTGCGCCTGCAGGCNCCTGAGGCTACGGTGGTCAACTGCACCGCGCCGTCGCCGGTCGTCGGCGGCTGGGAGACGCAGGTACGGCTCACCGATATTATCTTCCAGGCGCTGCATCCGGCGATGCCGGAGCGGGTGCCGGCGGCGACGAAGGGTACGATGTGCCAGGTGGGTTTTGGCGGCACCGATCCGCGCAGCGGGCAGTTGTATGCGTATTACGAGACGATGGCTGGCGGCTACGGCGGCCGCAGTAGCAAGGACGGGCCGGACGCGGTGCAGTGCCACGGGCAGAACACGGAGAACGCGCCGATCGAGGAAATCGAGATCAACTATCCACTGCGCATTGATCGCTACGAATTGATCGAAAATTCAGAGGGAGCGGGGGCCTATCGCGGGGGGCTGGGACTGCGGCGCGATTATCGTTTTCCCAATCACGAGGTATCCTTTACGGTGCTGTCGGATCGCGACCGCTGGGGGCCGCCGGGTTTGGCCGGTGGGCAGGCNGGGCAGGTGGCCGAGTACATTCTGGATCCGGAGGGTGCGAGCGAAAAACTCGGCTCCAAGGTGACGATCGCGCTCGAGGCGGACACGGTGTTCAGCTACCGGACCTGCGGCGGCGGCGGTTACGGGTCGCCTTTGCAGCGCGATCCAGCAGCGGTGGCTGCAGATGTGCGCGAAGGCAAGGTGAGCGCGGAGCGCGCGCGGGAGATATACGGCGTAGTCATCGAGGACGGGATGGTTAACGCGGCGGCGACTGCGGCCCTGCGCAAGGAGCGGGGCGATGGCGTATAGACTCGGCGTCGATATCGGCGGGACCTTCACTGATATCGCGCTTATCGACGAGGCGACCGGCCAGGTCCACAACGGCAAGGTGTTGTCGACCCCGCACGACCCGTCGCTGGGTTTTATAGAGGCGGTGGAGCGGCTGGTGCGCGAGCACGACGTTTCGCCCGAAGGCGTGGACTATATCGTGCACGCGACAACTGTGGCGACCAACGCGATCATTGAAGGTAAGGTGGCGGCGACCGGCTTCATTACCACCGAGGGCTTCCGCGATATGCTGGAAATCGCGCGGCAGATCCGCCCCGAGCTCTATAATCTGCAATTTGAAAAGCCGAAACCGCTGGTGCCGCGGCATCGCTGCTACGGGGTCGTTGAGCGTCTGGACGCGCGTGGCGAGGTGCTGGTGCCGCTGGATGAAGAGGGGTTGCGGCAGGCCGCGAGTGAGCTGAAGCAGGCGGGCGTCGAGTCGCTGGCGGTGTGTTTTCTACACGCCTACGCCAATCCGGTGCATGAGCGACGAGCCGGTCAGGTGCTGGCCGAGGTCTTTCCCGAGGCGATGGTGTCGCTGTCGTCGCAGGTGGCACCCGAGTTTCGCGAGTATTTGCGCGCCAGCACCACGGTGATCAACGGCTGTATTCGCCCGGTGGTCGCGCGCTATCTGCAGAAGATCGAAGAGCGTCTGCAAGTGGCGGGCTTTGCGGCCGAATTACTGGTGATGCAGAGCGGCGGTGGAGTGTATACTGCTGCCGCGGCGCAAGAGCAGCCGGTCTACATGGTCGAATCGGGGCCGGCAGCCGGAGTGATCGCGGCGGCTCATCTGGGCCAGGCGCTCGGCTACGATAAGGTGATTTCCTTCGATATGGGCGGCACTACGGCCAAGGCGGGGCTAGTCCAGGGGGGCGAGCCGAGCGTGACCAAGGACTACGAAGTGGGGGCGACGGCGCAGTCGGGGGTCGGGGCGTCGCGAGGCGCAGGCTATCCGATTCGCACGCCGGTGATTGATTTGGTCGAGATCGGCGCTGGTGGCGGCTCCATCGCCTGGGTGGACCCGGGCGGGATCCTGCGGGTGGGCCCAGAAAGCGCNGGGGCGGATCCCGGACCGGTGTGCTACGGGCGCGGCGGCACCCAGCCGACGGTGACCGACGCCAATCTAGTGCTGGGGCGGCTGAGCGCAGACTACTTTCTCGGCGGCGAGATCGCGCTAGACGCAGCGGCGGCCGAGGCGGCCATCGCCNAANATTGNGCTGNGCCGCTGGGGATGGANGCAGTCGCGGCGGCGCACGGAATCGTNGAGATCGCTAACGCGGCGATGGTCAATGCGCTGAGGTTGGTNTCGGTGCAGCGGGGCTACGACCCGCGCGACTTCGCGCTGGTTGGATTCGGCGGGGCCGGACCGGCGCATGCAAATAGACTGGCGGCCCTGACCGAGATACCTGTGGCGGTGATTCCGAGNAGCCCGGGAACGGCGTCGGCGCTGGGCCTGCTGGTGACCGATCTCAAGCACGATTACGCGACGACGGTGATCCGGCGCATGGATGGGGTTGAGCCGGAGCTNCTGGAGGGGATTTTCGCCGAGNTGGAAGGACGCGGGCGCGAAACATTGGCGCGCGAGGGGATGGATGCGGCGGCGATGGACTTTCGGCGTCAGGCCGATCTGCGCTATGTGGGACAGAGCCACGAGTTGACGGTGGGGTTGGCAGGTGGCCCTATGGATGGCGAGCAACTAGAACGGATGCTCGGCGAATTCCACTGCGAACACGAGCGGGCCTATGGCTTCAGCGCGCCGGGAGAAGAGGTCGAGCTGGTCAATTTGCGATTGTCGGCGGTGGGCCGGATCGCCAAGCCGGCACTGGCGGCGCTTGCCAGGGCCGAGGGTGATCCGGTGGAGAAGGGGCGNCGGCCGGTGTATTTTGCCGAGCGCGGCGGGTTTGTCGATTGCCCGGTGTACGATCGCTATGATCTGGGCGCCGGGGCGGAGATTGCCGGACCGGCGATTGTCGAGGAGGTGGATTCGACGACGACGGTACATCCCGGCTATGGGGTCGCAATCGATGCCTACGGGCAGATGATATTGACGCCCGTCGACGCGCAGGGCGGAACGCTACAGTCTGCCGATTAACGCGCAACGAGACGGCGCCGCAATGGGTCCGATCGGTGTGTTGTCGCAGGTTGGTGTGAGGACAAATCCGCTCACATATTGGTCAGCCAGCGGCCCCGCTCTATCGTCAGCGGGTAGATGATTCCCCAGAAGCCCGAGACCGACACCTCGCCCAGAATGAGCCCGAGGAAAAACGGCTTCAAATTCTGGAAAAGATTGACCCCGCCGAAGCGGACGATGANCGCTTTNAAAATCCAGGCGATCAGCGCCGAAAACCAGATCTGGCTGGTCAGCCAGCCCACCGCGATGGCGAAGCCGACCGGGTGGAAGGGCCACCAGAACCAGCGGTGTTGCGCCCAGATCAGCAGGCCCTCGACCAGGCCGCCGATCCCGCGAAACAGCCAGCCACGCATATTGGCGTCCGGCATATTCTGGATGGTCGAGCTAATTTTGGGCCAGCCGTGGGCGCCGGCCCAGTTGATCAGCGAGAGATTGATGGCGCCGTAAGTGTAGGCCAGCTTCAGCGTCATATAGGCCGCGCCGAGCAGGCTACACAGCAGCGCCAGCATCAGGCCCCAGAACAGGCGGGTCTTGGGGCCGGGAATGAGTTCGGCGAGCTTGAGTCCGTTGGAGGCCGCGACCATCGGCGAGGTGCGCGACTCGCCCTGCCAGATGAAGGTGAAGTTGAGAGCGACCAGGCCCTTGGCGCCGAGAATCGAAGTGCCCAGGCCCGAAATGATGAAATAGGCCGGAACGATGGGGCTGCGGGCGGTGGCCACGCCGCCGGTGGCGACCACGCGNGCGACCAGAATAAAGAAAATCAGGCTGACGACGATCAGCACTGGTACCNCCGCGATCGGCACTCCCGAGCGCCACAGCCAGGCGCCTACGAANATTAGACTGGCGATAAANCCCCACACTGCAGTGCGGTAGCGCAATAGCTCCTCGCTGTCGTCGACGCCNCCGTGCGGGTCCCAGAGCTTGCGCACGACTTCGCTCAGATGNACGCGGGCGGTCCACAGCCCGAACACGACNAGTACGATCACCGCGCCGGTGGCTTGATGGGTCAGGTCGGCNGGCTGNGAGNATTCGTACACGCTCAACTGTTCGGTNCTGGCGATGCCGAGNATACTGAAGACGCCTTCTTCGACCTTGGAGAAGACGTAGAAGAACCAGATGCTGAAGGTGATCTCGAGGTTGACCAGATAGAAGAAGCCGACCCAGGCCAGGTTGAGAGCGATGGGCAGGTGCAGGGTCTGGTTGAACATCGAAAAGCGGCCGCNGGGATTGTAGTCGGGCACNGTGGGCCAGTAGTGGTTGAGCGCGTTGANGCNCAGCAGGAGGAAGGNCACGGCGAAGCCCANCCACATCATTTTGTTTTTGAAGAAGGGGGCGACGCGCGCGTCCTCGCCCTTTTCGATCATATTCTGCGGCAATTGGACCATCGGGTAGGTCAGGCGTTCGTGCACCGACCACTGGCGGTGCAGAATCGCGCTCATACAGATCAGCATGAAGCTCATCGCCACGATCAACGCCAGCCACCAGCCCATCGGCTCGATCCAAACCGCCCAGGGGATCGNCGCGCCCTGCGGCAGNCCCTCGTAGTAGTCCTTGATGGCCTGGTAGTCCTGCGGCACCATCCACGCCGGGATGTAGTCGTAAAACAGATCCGCGTAGTTGTTTTCGGGCGTGGCGTAGTAGAAGGGGTAGACCATCGTGCCGATGAGGAAGAACATCAGCNCCCAGGTTGGGACCGTGACCGCCATCAGCAGCATACAGTAGATCAGCACCAGGTCGGCTTTGGCCAGCTCGAAGCGGCGGCCGATCAGGCCGACGATGGAATTGACGATAAAGGCTAAGACGAAGAGGAAGAACAGCGCCCCGGGCGACGAGGGGTTGAAGCCGATCCAGAAATAATTGAAGACGATTCCGTACGGAGCGAGCAGGCCAATGGCCAGCGACAGCGCGGTGCCGATTAGCAGGCCCCGTAGGCTGAAGGGCGATGAGCGCATGGGGCCTACGAGACCGAAGCAGCCAGCAGTCCGCCGTCGACCGGTAGCGACGCGCCGGTGATGCAGCCGGCTGCTGGCGAGCAGAGAAAGACGGCGGCGCGTCCGATGTCTTCGGGCGTGCCCACCCGCTGCAGCGGGACGCTGTCGCGCAGGGAACTGGTTATCGAACCCGGCGCCGGCGGCGGAGTAGNGAAGACGTGGTCGGTGTTCATATGGCCGGGGAGGATGGCGTTGCAGCGGATGCCGTGCTCGCCGAGGTCGACGGCCATGCTCTCGGTCAGGCGNAGCACCCCGGCCTTGGCAACTCCGTAGGCGGCGTCGGTTTTCCAGGCGCGGCGGCCGTGTACCGAAGAGGTGCTGACGATNGCGCCGCCGTCGCCCTGCGCGACCATGGTTCGGGCGGCCTGTTGCGAGCAGAGGTAGAAACCCTTGAGGCCGATATCGAGGTTGGCGTCCCAGTTGTCTTCGCTCAATTCGAGAAAGTGCTGACCGGTGCCGCCGTAGGGATTGTTGGCGAGGATGTCGATNCGGTCGAAGCGGGTGACAAAGGCTGCGAACATCGCCGCGACCTGCGTGCTGTCGGAGATATCGCCGGCGAAGAATTCGGC
Source organism: Gemmatimonadota bacterium (assembly GCA_002724215.1). GTDB lineage: Bacteria > Latescibacterota > UBA2968 > UBA8231 > UBA8231. Next base: position 31,858 of record PBOD01000101.1, read on the forward strand.
CTCGCGNCCCATGGCGCGGATCAGGCGCAGGGTCTCCTGGGCGTCGTCGTCGTCNTCGAGGTCGTTGATGCCGACATCGCAGCCGGCTGCGGCGAAGGCCAGGGCGATGCCGCGGCCGATGCGGCGCTTGCCGCCGGTGACGAAGGCTTTTTTGCCGCTCAGGTCGTGCGGTGAGTCCATGGGTTTCTCCAATAGCGGGAGTGGGTGTAAAATGGCGCCATAGTATAGGCATACTTTCGCACAGAGCCAATTATGCGCTATCTTTTNCGNCTAACTNTCAACTAAGGAGCGATCAATGCCCACAGCANAAGCCCGCCATATCCTGGTGCCGAATGAAGAGACCTGTGCCGACCTCAAAGCCCAGATCGAAGGCGGTGCTGATTTCGCCGAACTGGCCAGAGAGCACTCGACCTGCCCATCGGGCAAAAGCGGCGGCGATCTCGGCAGCTTTGGCCAGGGCATGATGGTGCCCGAGTTCGACGAGGTGGTCTTCCGCGACGAACTGCACGTCGTACACGGCCCGATCAAGACCCAATTCGGTTACCACTTGCTGGAAATCACCAGCCGCGAAGACTGAGCGGCGACCACAGCACCTTCGCAATGGATACCCACCCGCGCCATTTGTGCGCGGGTGGGTTTTGTGTTATCGGTAGTATGAATCTGTCACGAGGAGCGATGTTGTGCCAATTACCAAAAGCGGTGAGGACTGCGCCCCGGCCTGGTGTGGTCTCAGATATTTCGAAGTGGTGACGCTGGTCAAGGGCGAGGAACGGGTCTTCGCGCGGCGCGGTCGCAAGGAGAAGCTCATCGTCGGGGAAGGGTGCTGCGAGATCCGCTGCGGGGACCGGGTGATCGCCGGGGAGTACAAGACCAATGTCGATCTGACGGGGGCCGATGAGCATTTTGCGGTCAGGGCACTCGATGGGCCGGCAACGGTGGTGTGGATGTGCGGCGACTGGATGCGGGAGACGGCGTCGGGGATTTTTGCCGTCGCTGGGGCGGACGGGCGCGAGGATCGCGGGGATGCGGTGGATTATCCCAAGGAGACGAGCTTCGATAGCCACTACCACGATTGCGATGAGTACTGGATTGTGTTCGCGGGGTGCGGGGTGGCGGTGAGCGAGGGGCAGTCGTACGAGGTCGAGCCGGGCGATTGCGTGGCGACGGGTATGGGATTCCATCACGATTTTCCACAGGTCCACGAGCCGGTACGGGCGGTGTATTTTGAGACCGAGCTAGAGGGGCAGTGCCGGAAGGGACATCTGTGGGAGCACACGCACGGGGCGGCGGTGCCGCGGGCAGAACGCGTGTGAGGAGTGGCGATGAACGCCCCTAAATGGCCGCATCAATAGCTGCGGCAACAAGAAAGTCTCCCCGCCCTTAGATGGCTTCGCTAGCGCATGCTGTGGCGATAGGTCGCTAGCTGAGCGGTTCTAACCTGATTTCCCTGTATCCGCCTTCGAAACAAGGCCGGGTGATATACTGATAGCAGGTGGGACTCACTTGGTCGGCGTGGGGGAAGTGGACGTGGCCGCAGAAGATGGCGACGAGATTCTCGGCCCGCGCCAGCAAATCGCGGGCGGCGAGGGTGCTTTCATCGTCCTCGCGGATGCGCCATTTTTCGCGGCCCGCAGCGGTCCAGCCTGTGGCGGCCATGACGATGGGGTCTTGCCAGACAGCGCATACATCCGGCATCAGCGTGGGGACGGCGATGGGGATGTGGACAAAGAGTAGGCAGGGCAGGGGCGTATTCAGCTGTCGGTGCAGGTAGGACAATTGATCCGGACTCATATGGTAATTGCTATTGTCGATGGCGAGGAGGCGGACGCCGTCGAGATCGAGGGTCTGCGCGGCGGGAGACGGTGCGGTCACGCCCGCGAAACGCGAATAATGGGCTTGGCGGGTGTCGTCGTTCCAGTCGAGGTGGGGAAAGTACCAGTCGTGATTGCCCATGGTGTACAGATATTGACCCGGCAGAGAATGAACGCCATCGGCCACGAAATCGATGCCGGCGTGCGAGGGGTAGTGGATGATGTCGCCGGTTAGAGCGGTGCCGTCGGCGTCGAGATCCCGGGCGTGTTGTAGAGCGCGTTGCAGAAGTTGGGCGGCGGGCACATTGCCCGGGGTGCGCTCCGCAAAGCGGGCCTGGTCGGCGGCGACGTATGCGAGTGCGTCTGGATCGCGATCGTCGGCCAGGGCCACGTGGCTATCGGTGATGTGCAGCAGGGTCAGGGTGCGGGGCAGGTCCGCGATGGCGATGGTGGTTTGATCGTCGGTGTGCGAGTGTCGGGTGCGCATGAGCTTTATGAGTGTTGGAGGTGGGGGCCGAAGAGATAGTCTGGAACGGCATCGACGAATTCGGCGTTGGGGTCGAGATCATCGCTTTTGAATTCGGCCTCGCAGCCCGTTTGGAACTGCAGGGTGGCAACGCGGCGGTACCACTTGATCTGGTGGACCATGGCGATCATATGCCGCACCTGGTCGGATCGGTTGGGGACGCCGCGGTGCCAGAGGCGGATGTCGCGGATGACGGCGCTGCCCTTGGGGGCGGTGATGCGGACTGGCGGTGCGGTGGCGCGGCGCTCGGCGATCAGCGCGGCGGTCAACTCGCCGGTGACCCGGTGCGAACCGGGCCAGATTTCGGTGCTGCCCTTGTCGGGGTGGGTGTCGATGGGTGAAATATTGACGACCAGAGTTGTGGCCGGATACGCTCGGTCCCAGTCGTGCCACAGCGGCAGGGCGTCGCGGTGCAGGGGTTGCTCTTCGCTGCCGGGCAGGTTGGTGTTGCCGCTGTAGAAGGCATTGAACAGCCCCTCGCCGAGGACGCCCCGCGTAATCTGGGTCGCAAAGGGGTTGGCGACAATGGTGCGGAATACATAGGGCGGATGGTGCGGGGGTTTCTGCTGCAGGTGGCCGTGCTTCCAGCCGCTGATATTGTCACCGCGGTCGCGCGCGGTGACAAGCTCGCGGGTGTCGGCGAGCATTTTCTCGTGCAGGACATCGAGTGCGGTGTGGTCTACGGCGTCTTCGACGACGACATAGCCCTGTGCGGCCACGGATTGTACGGCGTGGGCGGCTTGCGCGTCGGTCAGGCGGCCGGCGGCGCGCTCGGCAGAGGATACTGCGACGCGGGGCTCAGGCATAGATATCCTGCATCTGCCAGGCGTCGAGCGCGCGCAGTTCGGCGGCCTGGCCCTGGGCGCGCAGCGATACTCCGACGCTGTCGGCGCGGTCGGGATAGACCCGGGCGGCGACGCACTGGCGGCCATTGGCGAAGACCTCGACGACGCTTTTATCAACGAAGACGCGCAGCTTGAGGGTTTCGTTTTTTTTCAGCGGCACCTGGGCGGTCTCTGGCGCGCGCGAGAGGGCGTCGGGGGCGATGGAGGAATACGAGGTGTCGAGGGTGAGCAGCGACGATGTCGCGTCGGTGCCGTTTACGCGGTCTCGATAGCCACGGTCGCGGTAGAAGGCGATGCGGGTGTACTCCTGGCGGTCGGGTGATCGCAGCACGTTGAGCTCGACCATCGGGGCATCTCCCGGGTCGATTTCGGCGGCGATTTCCACGGCGTTGCCGCGGACCGTGTCGAGGACCTGTTCTTCGTTGGCGGGCATCGCGGTCGGGCCGATGTGAACGTGGCCTGCGCGCAGCGATTCGATATCGCCGGTCGGTTCCATCAAGACCTCGTCGCCCTCGACGGTGAGGCGGCGCGGCAGGGTCATGATCTGGTTCCAGCCGGCGGTGGGCTTGCCGGGGTTCATATTGAAAATGACCACGAGGCCGCCCTCGCCATCGGGCGCGGCCGACGGCGCGTGGACGCCGCTGGGTCCGTAGGGACCGAAGTTGAATTTGGCGCCGTGGGTGACGATGAATTTATCGCGATCGGTGTCGTAGTCGCCGAGCAGGTACTGGCCGCCGCTCATATGGCTGAAAAACAACAGCATGTGGCGGTCGCCGATGGGCCAGAAGTAGGGGCAGGCGCCGTCGTCGCCGACCAGCGTGTAGAGGTCGTCCTCGACGAAGGGGTGGAGATACTCCCAGTGCTCGAGGTCGGGTGAGCGGAAGAGGAAATTGGCGCGGATCGGCTTGCCGCCGGGGCCTTCGGGTTTGGTGCCGGCGGAAAGCGAGTAGTAGTGGTCGCCTTGCTTCCAGATGCAGGGGTCGAAGACGCGGTAGGGCAGGTCGCGGCCGATGGGAATTACGGCCTGGCCGGCGATCTTGTGCCAGTTGAGCAACAGCGGGTCGGAGGAGACAGCGACCATATTGCCTACCTCGGTGCCGTGGTACATGGCGATGACGCGGTCCGCCTCGACCAGCGCGGCGCCCGAAAAGCAGCAGCGCTCGGGGTCGGGGTAGATGCAATAGGGCAGGTCGCGCCAGTGGACGAGGTCGGTGCTGATGGCGTGGCCCCAGTGCTGGCGCGTATCTTCGGGAGGATAGGCCTGGTAGAAGAGGTGCCAGTGGCCCTGCCAGAAGCAGAGGCCATTGGGGTCGTTGAGATTGGCCTCGGGGTTTATGTAGTGGTAGATAGGGCGGTGCGGGTCGCCGGCGTAGGCCTGGCGCGCGGCCAGCAGCCGCTGCATCAGCGGGTTTTGCGCCAGGGCCTCTTCCTGGGCGGCGAGCGAGTCGGTGGGAAAAGTGTAGAAAGGTACTTTCGAGGTAAAATCGGCCATAGCTTACGCCCTCCTGTGGCGCCGCGTGGATAGCGCGCAGAGTATAGGCAATAGTCGTCCCCCGATCCAGATGACCGCGTCGTCGTTGTGGGACGGGGTGGCTGCCCGCGCGCGAAAATTGCTCCAGTCATTCCACACGATTGTTGTAGCGCGCCCGATTATATAGGTTGAACCCCCATGCGCATAGGTGCGCGTGTCTACAGACAGGAGGATATTTGATGTTGAGCCAGGAGATATTGGAGGGATTCAAGGCCTTTGATTCGGCGACTATCTTCAATGCCGTGGTCAAGAAACTCGGCTTGCCCAACGAGGACTATACCGATCACCGGATCCGCTGCCTGTTGCCCGACACGGGGCCGGTAGTCGGCTATGCGGTCACTGCGGAAGTGACCACCAACGACGCGGATTCGGTGGCTGCGCCGTGGGAGGATTACTACGAGGCGTTGCACCGGACCGAGGGGCCGGTGGTGGCGGTGTTGCGAGATGTCGATTCGCGACCGGGCCGCGGTGCGAGCTTCGGCGACGGTATGGCGCGACTGCACAAGAAATTGGGGACGGTGGGGGTGCTGGTCGAAGGGACGGTGAGGGATCTGGCGGGGATCGGCGAAGTCGGGCTGCCGGTTTGGGCCTGGGGCACAGTGCCGGGGCACGGGGTGTTCTGCGTTACCCGGGTCGGCGGGCCGGTGACGGTCGGCAGCATGCGGGTGCGCGGCGGAGATCTGATCTTCGCCGACGGGGACGGAGCGGTGCGGATACAGGAGGAGCACGCGGAAGAAGTGCTGCAGCTGGCGGCAGAAGTCAGGGCGTTTGAGGCGGAGGTCTTCGCGCAGTACGAGGCGGAGGATTTTACCTTTGAAAAGTGGAAGGCGTCGCGCTAGATGGTGCTTTGCAATCGCGCCAGGGTGCTCGAGTATATGCGGCGGGCGGGCATCGACGCGATCGTTGCGACCTCGCCGGTCAATGTGACGTATTTTACCGGCTACTACAACTGGCTGGCGGGGCAGTTCAAGGACTTTATGGTCAGGCCGGGGGGCAATGGCGACTTACTGCCGGCTTTTGGCCTGTACCCCGCTGCGGGGGCGCCGGCGCTGGTGGTAGACGCGGCGCTGGCGGTGAACGCGATGGACATAGAGGGCCTGGAGTTGCGACCGGTGGGGGGCGCCATGCTGGATCGGGCGGGGGGCACGGTGGATCTGGCGGGACGGCAGCGCGAGGTCTACGAGTTGCTGGATGCCGCGCCGCTGGCGCAGACGGCGGTGCAGGCGTTGGTGGCGCTGCTGCAGGCGCGGGGGTTGGCGCGGGGACGGGTCGGGTTGGAGATGGAGGGCATGGCAGCGGACGTGTTGGCGGAGGTCCGGGACGCCTTGCCGGAGGTTGAGTTCGCCGAGTGTGCAAATTTGATCCGGCTGGTGCGGATGGTCAAAACTGAGGAGGAGATCGCGCGGATGGCGCGGGCGGCGGCGCTTGGCGAGGACGCGGCGGCCAGGGCGCTGGCGACGGCGCGGCCCGGTCGGTCGCTGCGCGAGCTGGGGCAGATTTTTCGCGCCGAGGTCGCGGCCGAGGGGGCGGATCTGGACCACTTCGCCTATGGGATCAAGGGGATGGGGCTGGCGACGGAGACCGACTATGTGCCAGACGCGGGCGATCTCATGTATATCGACTACGGCTGCGTCTACCGGAACTATTGCTCGGATAGCGGGTTGACGCTGGCGCTGGGCCCGCTGTCTGAGGTGTGGGCGCATCGCTACGAGGCGCTCTGCGCGTGTCTGGCGGCCGGGCGGCGGGCGATGGTGCCAGGTGCCCATTCTTCGGCGGTGCCGGCGGCGATGTGGGCGGCGCTCGAGGAGTGCGGTATTGCGGTTTCGTTCCCACACGGGCACGGGGTGGGGCTGGAGGTGCGCGACTATCCGATCCTGGTCGCCGACACCGGGCTGCGGATCCGCGACGATTGCGTCGACGAGCCGGCCGATTTGCCGCTGGAGGAGAATATGGTGCTCAATATGGAGGCGATGGTCTTCGCGCTGGGTGAGGCCTCGGTGCATATCGAGCAGTCGTTCGTGGTCGGGGCGGCGGGGGCCGAACCGCTGGTTGAGCAGGACCGCAGTAGCCCCTTTATCCCCGCATAGCGCAACAGCGGCAGTTTGCGCACGGCCCGGTGTTGTCCGGCTGAGAGTCGCACGGGGAGCAATCCCGATTGTGCGCAGTGACTGGGTTGCCCATCTTATGGGCTGGCTTATAGCGGAGGAAAACAAGTTGAAGACCACAACGGTGAAAATCGACCCGGGCGAAGAAATCGACTTCATGGAAGTCGATGAAACCGATTTCGCTACCTTTACCCGCGGCGAGCAGATCCACCATCTCGAAGTCGAGGGCTTCGCGGTTTTTCCCGATGTACTCGACGCCGACCACATTGCGCGGCTGAAGGCGGCGACCCGAGAGCTGCCGATGCAGACTAAGGACTACAGCGAGGCCCAGACCTACCACCACGAGCCCCAGTGCCGGAGCGACGCGGTAGCCGAATTGATCGGCCATCCACCAATCGTCGAATTTCTGCATCAACTGATGGGCCCGGAAATTGTCTTTACGCACGGATTATTCACTCGCACGCTGTCCGGTTCGCCGGGGATTTCGCTGCACACCGATGGCCAGCCCTTTGGCTCGTCGATCTTCGGCTACGAGGGCTCGTCGCCGCGATTATTGCGGGTGCTCTACTATCTCGACGACCTGCCGTCCGACCGCGCGCCCTTTCGGCTGATTCCGCGCTCGCATTTGTCCTTCCACGCCGAGGCCAATCCCTATGTGCGCTATATCTCGCACCCGCAGGAGATCACCCTCTGCGCCAGAGCGGGCACGGTGGTGATGATTCCGGCCCTGCTCTTCCATGGCACCCATCCCAACCGGGCGGCGGAGCCGCGGGAACTGATACAGTTCGGCTACCGGCCGGCGTGGGCGGGGCCGGTGCGGGAGATGGAGGACTGGGACCCGGAGTGGGTGGCACAGGCGCCGGAAGCGGCCCGGCCCTACTTACAGAGTCGCAATACCACCGGCATCGCGTGGCAACAAGCGCACAAGCCCCAGGGCATGCAGCGCGATGCGCCGGGCATCAATCCGAGCCGCTGGGGAGATTGAGTCCTATGGATGAAACACTGGATTCCAGGCGTCGGCTGGCGCTGGCGGGGGCGCACAATGTGCGGGACCTGGGCGGCTACCGCACGCGGAGTGGCGATATCACGCGCTGGGGGCGGTTTTTGCGGGCCAGTAGCATGCACCTGCTCACCGACGACGACCAGGAGGCGCTGGTGCAATACGGCCTGCGCACGGTGGTCGATCTGCGCCGCACCGATGAAACCGCGAGCGAACCCAATGTCTTTTGCCGATCCGCCCAGGTGGCCTATCACCATCTGAATATGATCGGTGACGAGGGGCTGGAGACCGAGCTGTCGCAGCGCTATGCGCAAGAGCTGCGCGCCGGGGCGCGCATGGAGGGGGATGCGGACCGCATCGCCTATACGTATTGCGGGTGGCTGGACCAGCGCCAGTCGATGGTGCGCGATATTCTGCAGACGCTTGCCGCGGGGCCGCATGCGGCGCTATTCCACTGCGCCGCCGGTAAGGATCGCACGGGCGTGACGGCGGCGCTGCTATTGGGGCTGGCCGGCGTGCCCGAAGAGACGATTGTGGCGGATTACGGGCTGACGGCGCGTTTTTCGGTGGATCACTACCAGACGCTGCCGGGGGCGAATCCGGCGGTTCGTACCTGGGAGGATTACCAGCGCGAATCGTGTCCGCCGCAGACGATGCAAATGGTACTCGACCACCTGGCACAGGACTACGGCGGCTGCGAAGGCTATATGCGGGCGGTGGGGCTCGGACAAGAGGAGATCGGGCGGTTGCGGGATGGTCTGCTGGCTTGATATGGAGGAGGAACGATGAAACTGGGCGAATTCACCTGGCCCGACCTCGAGGACGTATCGCGGGATGTGGTGGTGGTATATCCCATCGCGGCGTTTGAACAGCACGGCCCGCATTTGCCGTTTATAACTGATACGGCCGAGGTGCAGGGCATTGTCGATCGGCTCGACGCAGCGATTCCCGACCAGGTGTTGTGTCTGCCGGCGCAGTGGTTGGGCTATTCGCCACACCACATGAATTTCAAGGGTACGGTGACGGCGAAGTCGGAGACGCATATCAATATGATCGTGGAGACGGCGGGCTGTATGGTGAGTGCCGGCTTTGAGCAGATTTTGATCGTCAATGGCCACGGTGGCAATGTCGCTAATATGAATGTGGCGCTGCAGCGGTTGATGGAGGGGCACCCGCAGGCGAAGGTCTACGGTACGTCGTGGTTTACGTACGACGAGGTGGGCGAGATCCGCGAGGCGGGACCGCACGGGTGGGGGCACGCCGGGGAGTTGGAGACATCGGTGATGATGGCGTTGCACCCGGAATTGGTCAAGACCGATCGGCGGCAGCGGGACGGCAAGCCGATCGGCGGTGCACTGGCCGGACAGGTGGTGCGCTATCGCTGGGTACACGAGTCGACCGAGCGCGGGGTGTACGGCGATCCGACCTTTGGCACGGCGGAGAAGGGCGAGCGATTTTTGGCAGCGGCGGTGGAGGTTTTGGCGCGGATCGTTGGCGAGATTCGCCAGGGCCAGTTATAGCCACGGCGAGATGGATGCGGGTGAGCGGCTGCGCGACACGGCGGTCACCGTTCGGGGCCTGTGCGTTGGCTGCGTGCTCGCGCTGGGGATCGCCATCGGCGCACCCTATGGGCGCCAGGTTATCCAGGGCACTTCGCTGGCCCTGACCTCGGCGACGCCCGCGGCGTTTTTTCTATTCTTCCTCCTGCTATTGTCCCTGCACCTCTTCCTCGGCTGGCTGCGACGCGACTGGGCGTTCTCTCGCGGCGAGCTTCTCACCGTATTCTTCCTGATGATGGTCGCCTCCGCCATTCCCACCAAGGGGGTCGCCGGCTTGCTGTTGCCGATGATTACCGGCACCTATTATTACGCGTCCCCCGAAAACGACTGGGCGCATGCGATCCACCCCTATCTGCCGACCTGGCTGCTGGTTGACGACCCTGTTGTGGTGCAGGGTTTCTACGAGGGATGGGATGGACCGGTTCCCTGGGACGCCTGGCTACAGCCATTGGGAGCCTGGCTCCTGTTTTATCTGGCATTTTACCTGGCGCAGACGTCGATCATGGTCATCCTGCGCAGGCAATGGGTTCAACACGAGCGCCTGGTGTACCCGCTGATGCAGGTGCCGCTGGCCATGTTGCAGGACGATGGCGAGGATCGTCTGCTCAAGCCCTTTTTTCGCCGCGGCAGCATGTGGTTGGGTTTTGCCGTTCCCTTCGTCGTGATGAGCGTTTACGCGCTGCAAAAATACTTTCCCGTCTTTCCCCCGCTGTTGCTGCACACCCAGATCGATCTATTCGGCGAATACGCTCAGTTCCGAGTCGGGCTCAACTTTCTCATGCTGGGCTTTGGATATTTTATCAACACGAGCGTGAGTTTCAGCCTGTGGGTGTTTTATCTGCTGCACCAAATGCAGGTGGGTACGATGGCCTATCTGGGAATGGAGAGTGCGCATGCCAGGCTGGGGTGGTGGACCGAGCCGGGGATGGGGCATCAGATGATGGGGGCGTTGATCGCGCTGCTGGCGGTCAGCCTGTGGGTGGCACGTGCACATCTGAAAGAGGTGCTGCGCAAAGCCTGGAATCCCGCCGCCGGGATCGACGACGCCGATGAAATACTGTCGTATCGAGCCGCGGTAATCGGACTGGCAAGCGGCACTGGCATCATGTGGCTGTGGCTGTGGGCGAGCGGGATTCCCTTTTTCATCGCGCCGGTATTCATCCTGGCTGCGCTGACCATTCTGACCAGCTTGGCGCGGATCATCAGCGAGACGGGACTGCCGATTATCAAGGCGACGATGATTCCGGCCGGCTTTGCAGTTTCCACCGTAGGGGTACCGGCGCTGGGCGTCAAGGGGATGGTGGCGACCGGCTACACCATGGTCTGGTGTGGTGATTTGCTGGTTTTCATGATGGCGCCACTGGCCAATGGACTCAAGTTAGCCAGCGAGACCGGCGGCAACAGACGGCGCCTGTTCTGGGGGGTGTTGGCCGCGATGCTGGTCGCGCTGGTGGCTTCGGTGTGGTTCACGGTGGAACTGGCCTATGAGCACGGATCGATGAATCTGCTTATATCGGATCACTACGCGCGCGAGCCGTCGCGGTTTGCCGCCGAGAAAATCGCCGCCCCGACGGGGCCGGACGGTTTTTTGCGGATGGGCGGCGGTGCACTGCTGATGACCGTGTTGATGCTGCTGCGCCAGCACTTCCTGGGCTGGCCTTTGCATCCGCTGGGATTCGTGGTCAGCCACGGGCGGGTGATGGATGGGATCTGGTTTACTATATTCTTGGCGTGGCTCTGCAAGTCAGCGGTTTTGAAATACGGCGGCGCATCGGCCTACCGTCGACTGCAGCCCTTCTTTCTGGGTTTGGCTCTGGGCCACATCGTCGTTGGCGGCTTTTGGCTGGTGATCGACGGTTTCACGGGGATGGTAGGCAATCGCATCCACCTCTATAGTTGAGGAGAGGATTTTATGTCGGTGGAAATTAGCACGCGGTCGATCGGCTGGTACCGCACGCCGGTGGACCGCGATCTCATGCGCGAGCTCAACCAGCGCAGCGATTGGCAGGGCCTGGCGCAGACGCTAGGGCATTTGGGCCTGATTGCGCTGACTGGGGCACTGGCGTGGCAGGTGCAGGATAGGTGGTACTTACTGTTGCCGGTATTATTGATCTACGGCACCTTCTATATCTTTCTGCTCAACTCCACGCACGAACTGAGCCACAATACGGTATTCAGGACCAGATGGCTCAACTGGTTTTTTCTGCGCCTGCACTGCTTCTTCGGCTGGCGTAGCCACGTGCACTTCTGGACCAGCCACGCCGAGCACCACAAATACACCCTGCACCAGCCCGACGATCTCGAGGTGGTGCTGCCGGCGCAATTGAACCTCGGGCACTTCTTCAAGACCGGTTTCGTCGACCCGCTGGGTATGTACGCGACGATCAAGACGCATGTCGAACACAGCTGCGGGATTATCAGGGGCGAGTGGTCGCAGCATTTGTTCCCGGCGCAGGACGTACAGAAACGGCGGCGGCTGGTGTGGTGGGCACGCTTCCTGCTGGTGGGGCACGCGGTGTGGGTGGCGGCCTGGTTACACTATGGGTTATGGCTGGTGCCGGTGCTGACGACCTGCGGGGTATTCTACGGCGGCTGGCTGCGCTACCTGTGCAATGGCACCCAGCACGCGGGGCTACAGGACGATATTGCGGATTTTCGCCTCTGCACTCGCACGGTGATCCTGAGCCCCTTCGTGCGCTTCCTCTACTGGCATATGAACTACCACATCGAGCACCATATGTTCGCGGCGGTGCCGTGCTACAATCTGGGCAAGTTGCACGCGGCGATCCGCCACGACTCGCCCGCGCCGGCGCGGGGCCTGTACGCGGCCTGGCGCGAGATCGCGGCGATTTTGCGGCGGCAAAAAGTCGAACCCGAGTATCAATACATTCCCCAATTGCCAGCGAGGGTAGCCTAATGCTGGGCCTGCACATCGCCGATATTGTGGTGCTCGTCGCCTATCTACTGGGGATTATCGCCATCGGGATCGGGGCCGCGCGCCTGATCAAAAATATGGGTGACTTCTTCATGCCCCGCAGCTTTGGCAAGAGTATGCTGGTGATGCACGCCTTCGGCACCGGCACCCATTCGGACCAGGCCGTCAGTGTCGCGTCCAAGACCTTTACCAGTGGACTGTCGGGCATCTGGTATCAGTGGCTGTGGCTGTTCTGCACCCCGTTCTACTGGCTCATCGCGCCGATTATGCGGCGCTTCCGCGCGATTACGGTGGCCGATGTCTTCGCCGCGCGCTACCACCGCAGTGTCGGCATGCTCTTTGCGGTAGTGGGGATGTTCAATCTGATGGTGACGATCGGGGTGATGCTCAAGGGCTCGAGCGCGGTGGTGGCTTCATGCTTTGGCGATCAGGTCTCGCCAAATGTGATTATCGCGGTGATGACGGCGATGTTTCTGGCCTACGGGCTGGCCGGGGGATTGGCGGCGGCGATAATCACCGACTTCGTCCAGGGCATCATGACCATCGTGTTCTCGTTTATCCTGCTGCCCTTCGCGCTGGAGGCGGTTGGGGGTATGGCGGGCCTGCGACAGGCGATTTCCGACCCGCAGATGTTTTCTCTGGTGGCGCCGGCGGAGATCGGCTTTTTCTATATCGCGATCATCGCGCTCAACGCGCTAATCGGCATCGTCACCCAGCCGCACACCATGGGCAATTGCGCTGCCGGGCGCACCGAGTCGGATGGTCGCTTCGGCTTTACCGTGGGCAGTTTTATCAAGCGGCTGTGCACTATGGCCTGGAGCCTGACGGGGCTGGCGGCGGTGGCGTATTTTGCCGGGCGCGAGGTAGATCCGGACCAGGTCTACGGGCTGATGGCGCGCGAGTTTCTGCCGGCGATCCTGCCGGGTTTGCTGGGCGTATTTCTCGCGGCCTTGCTGGCCTCGGTGATGAGCAGTTGCGATTCGTTTATGATCGCCTCATCGGCGCTATTCACCGAGAATGTCTACAAGCCGCTCAAGCCCGACCGCGAGCCGGGCCACTATCTGACGGTGGGGCGAATGACATCGCTGGTGGTGGTGGCCGGGGGCGTTATGTTCGCGTTTTGGCTGCCGGGAGTGGTCAAGGGATTGGAGATTTTCTGGAAGATTTCGCCGATGATGGGCATCGCGTTCTGGCTGGGGCTTTTCTGGCGTCGAGCGACTGTGGCCGGGGCCTGGGCATCGACTGGGGCGGCGTTTTTTATGTGGTGGCTAACCACGACCGAGGCCTTTGTCGGCTGGGCGGGCGCGCTGTCGCCGGGTTTTGTGCACAATGGCGAGATCTACCTGCCGTGGCAGATGATTTTCTATCTGGTGGCGGGTTTGGTAGCGGGAATTGTGGTCAGCTTGTTGACCGAGCCAGTAGCTGAAGAGCAGCTCGACCGCTATTACGAATTGGTGCGGACGCCGGTCGCAGCGGGCGAGCCAGTGCTGGAGGAGCCATGCACGATCCCCGCCGGGATCGCGATCCCGCCCAAGCGCAATGTCTTTACCGATAGCAGTATTGAGGTGATGGTGCCGGATAGAAGCTCGGTTTACGGCTTTGCCGCGTCGTGGGGTTTAGTCGGCGTGCTGATCTATTTTTTCTTTGCGGTAACGCGGTAGTGGCCGACTCTGCACGGGGGCTCGATCCAAACTGGACCTTGCTGTTTAGCGCCTGGTTTATCGCTTGCACCTCGACCCTGGGCAGCCTGTTTTTCAGCTACGTCATGGACTTCGCCCCGTGCGTGTTGTGCTGGTACCAGCGGATATGCATGTTCCCGCTGGTCGTAATTCTCGCGCGTGGGCTCTTTCCATTCGACCGGAGTGTCATTAAGTACGCCCTGCCCCTGGCGGGTGTCGGTTGGCTGCTGGCGGCGTATCACAACTTGTTGCACGCGGGGTGGATCCCGGCCGATATGCAGCCCTGCGCCAAGGGCGTATCGTGCACCGAGGAATACATTGAACTATTCGGCCTGCTGTCGATCCCCGCGCTCGCGTTACTTTCGTTCACCGCACAAATATCTATTCTGATCGTCCTCAAGAGGAGAATCACCGAATGAATCGCATCCTGTTCGTCGCAGCGGGCGCTGTCTTGATTGCGGCTTTTTTTATCGGCTCCTGGTACTACAAGAGGGAGCGGGCGGAGGAGCTCGGCTCGATGGCGCAGGAACAGGCTTCGGTATTCGTACGGCCTCACTCGCCGATTCTCGGCAGCGATGATGCCAGGGTCACGCTGGTCAAATTTTCCGATCCCGCGTGCGAGACATGCGCGTCCTTCTCGCCCTTCGTCAAACAGGCACTGGATACTTTTCCCGGCCAGCTCAAACTGGTGCTGCGCTACGCTCCCTTCCACGAGGGATCCGACGACGTAGTCCGCATTCTCGAGGCGGCGCGGAAGCAGGGGAAATTCTGGGAGACCCTGGAAATGCTCTACGAGCGGCAGAATGTCTGGACCCGGCACCACCGCGTGATCCTCAGCGCAGTCTGGCCGCTGCTGCCCGAGGTGGGGCTGGACGTCGAGCGGGTGAGGGTGGATATGCAGGAGCAGAAGATCGCGGCGATTATCGAGCAGGATTTGGCCGATGCCACGACCCTGGGCGTGCGCAAAACGCCGGGCTTTTTCGTCAACGGCAAACCGTTGCAGCCCTTCGGCGCGCGCCCGCTGGCGGCACTGATCAAGGCGGAAATCCGGGCAAAGTATCCCGAATGAAATAGCTCAGTCGAGCAGGCGGATGGTGCCGGCGCTGCCATCGACTTCGACTTGCTGCCCATCTTTGAGCTGATCGACTGCGTCCTTGACGCCAAGGACGGCGGGGATGCCGTACTCGCGGGCGACGACCGCGCCGTGGCTGAGTTTGCCGCCGGTCTGGGTCACCAGCGCGGCAATGGTGGCAAAGAGCGGTGTCCACGCCGGATTGGTGGTCACCGCGACCATAATATCGCCGGGTTGGATGGCGTCGGTGTCGGTCATCGCGCGCAGTACGCGGACCGGGCCGCGGGCGATGCCGGCAGCGCAGGGATTGCCGTGCAGGACGCCCGGCTCCTCGGGTAGCCGTTCTTTTTCTGCTCCGTCTTTCCTGGGTGGCGGCTCGACGCCGAGGCGATCGGGAGGAGTGATGGCGCTGAAGTGCTGGAAGGCGGCGCGGCGCTTGGCGACCAGGGGGCGCAAGTCTGCTGCAGGCGGGGCGGCGAGCGCGGTGTGGATTTCGTCACAATGGAGGAACAGGGCGTCCTCGGCTGCATCGATTGCGTCGGCGCTGGCGAGTCGGTGTCCGCAGGCCATAAGCACGTAGCGGATCCGGGCCGTGGATGCAAAATCGATGTAGACGCCGTGGTCCTCGGAGAGGATCATACCGGTTTGCGCCCATTGTAATAGTTGTTCGAAGCGGTCGCGCACCGGCTGCGGGAAATGAGTGAGTTTGGCCCGGGTTGCGGCGATGGCTTCATCGCGTTCAGCGGCCAGGCGGGTCATTTCGACGCGGGGGTCGCGGGCGTCGGGCTGCAGGTAGTCGCGCAGGTTTCTAAAAATCGGTGCCGGGTCTTCGCGCCAGGTCGGATGGGCGATGGTCCAGGTCGGTGGGCGTTGGCCGTGCTGGTCGAGAAAGAGGTCGAGCGCAGCGGCGAAGTCTGCGTGGTCGGCGGCGCGCAGGGCGTCGAGCGTACAGCCAGGGGCGCGGAGCTGATCGGCGAGTGCGGGTTGATCCATAGCGCGGCGGCTCAGATCCCATAGCGCGTGGCCCATTGCGACGGTGAGGTTGGGCATGGCCTGGAACAGCCGCTGGGCGGCGAAGGGATCGGTTTTTTCGTCGTAGTCTGCGAAAAGCTCTTCGTAGTATTCGGCCAGCTTGCCCATGGCGTCGTAGGCCGGGCGGACGATGGCAAAGTGGATCGCCCACAGGCGCGGCAGGCGTTCCCATGTGTCGGCCAGATGGGCGGCTAGATCCTCCGGGGCGGCGCTATCGAGGTCGAACTCGTCCCAGAAGGCTAGGTGGGCGAGTATTTCGGGCTGCCATTGCTCCTGCCAGCGGCGGCCCATTTCGGCCATAGCTTTTTCCTGGGCGGCTTCGTTGGTCTTTTTTGCAGTTTTCTTCGCGTCATCGTCCAGCAGCGTGCGCCTGCTGCTGTATAGATATCCGTTGAAACATCGGTCGCACATCTGGTAGACTGGCTCGAGGTCGAGGATCCGCAGGGTGTCTTGCCAGCCCAGGCCGGCCTGCTGCCAAAAATCGGCTTCCAACGGCGTAATGGGGTCGGGCCGATGGTGGGTATCGCGCTCCCAGGTGTAGCCGGCCTCTTCCTCGCTTTCCCACGCGACGGGGAAATTTTCGGGCAGGGCGATGCGCTTGCTGGTCATCGGGCGGTCTCCTTGCTGGCGGCTAGGGCGGCGCGGGCTTGCTGCTGCGCATATCGCCAGCGCTCGGTGAGTGGACCGCCGTCGGCGTGGCTGACGATGTCGTGGATGGTGGCGCGCGGTTGGTAGGGCAGGTAGAGGCCGGTGTGCCAGGCCAGGTTGCGGTAGATCATAAAGTCGCCGGCATTGAGGTAGATCTGAACGGCACCGGGCATGGCGCGGCAGTGCTCGAGGTAGAAGCGTTCGGCCTCGACGTGGGTGATATCCGGAGCCGGTTCGCGCATGCGGGGGTCGTCGGTGCTCTGCTGCTCGCCGGGCAAATCGAAGGAGCGCAGATGGCTGCCAGGGACGTACCAGGTGCAGGCGTCGGCGTAGAGCGCGCAATTGACCTGGTTAAATACGCGCAGGTCGTGCCAGACTTCGTCGAGGGCGGTACGGACTGCGTCGCTGCGGGCTGCGAGCGGGACTTCGACCACGCCGTCGCGGTGCCAGCCGCAGTGCCAGGGGTGGTCGAGCGGCTCGACCAGCAGGCCCATGATGTGGAGATGGCCATGGGTGTATCCGGGGCCGAGGAGTTTTGCCAC
The DNA here is from genome assembly GCA_002724215.1 of Gemmatimonadota bacterium. Classification (GTDB taxonomy): domain Bacteria; phylum Latescibacterota; class UBA2968; order UBA8231; family UBA8231. The sequence continues at coordinate 49,143 of PBOD01000101.1, forward strand.
CGCGTCTTTGAGCGCGGGTAATTCGACGTAGTCGCGGAAGGGCTGGAGGTCGATTTTGTCGCCGTACTGGTCCAGGGGTTGGATGCGCTGGGTCTGCGGGCCGTTGAGCTCGTGGGCCAGGTCGCGGGCGATATCGGCCTGGCGGCGCAGATCCGCGAGGAGGCTCGGCGGGACGATGCCGCGGAAGACGAGGTGTCCCCTGGTGAGATATTCGTCGAGCAAGGGCTAGATATCGCGGTTGGTGACCAGGCCTTCGAGCGGCTCGCCGCGGGCGTAGCGGTCGAGATTGTCGGCGGCGAAGCGCGCGCGGTTGCGGGCAGTGCCATTGGTCGAGCCGGCGGTGTGGGGCATGGTGAAGACATTGGGCAGCCGATAGACGGGCAAATCGACATCGGGCGGCTCCTGCGCGAAGACATCGAGGCCGGCACCGCCCAGGCGGCCTTCCTCCAGAGCCTGGTAGAGCGCTTCCTCATCGACGAGTTCGCCGCGGGCGATATTGATCAGGCAGGCGCTGGTCTTCATTAGGCCGAGGCGCCGGGCGTTTATCGTGTGGTGGGTTTGCGGGGTGAGGTGGAGGTGCAGGGACAGATAATCGCTGTCGGCGACGAGTTGGTCGAGGTCGTCGGGGGTGCCCAGAAATTCGGGTTGGAGTTCGGCGAGAATCTCCTCCTCGATGGGGCGGATGTCGATGGCGTGTATTTTGAGGCCAAAGGGTTTGGCACGGCGGGCCAGCTCCTGGGCACTCGAGCCGAAGCCGACCAGGCCCAGGGTCTGGCCCGCGAGTTCGGTGCCGGTGGGCGAGTAGAGTTTGCCGGCGGCAAAGTTGGCGTGTGCCTCGGTGTATTTGTGCGCATGCATGAGGATGAACATCATTGCGCTCTGGGCCAGGGCGACGCTAGAGAGGTGGCCGGGGCAGTGGGCGAGCGTCAGGCCGGCGTCGAGGATTTCCTCGACGTGGACGTGGTCGAGGCCAGTGGTCTGGGCCTGGAGGTATTTGACGCCGGCCGCAGCGGCGATGGGGATGAGGTCTTTGGTGATATTGCCGCCGAGATCGACGATGACTTCGATGTCGGCGAATTGGGGTCCAGGAGAAGCGGAGCGGTCGAAGATGCTGAGGTTGTGGGTGCGGGATATGAGGTCGGTTATTTCGGTATTCCAGGATTTCAGCACGTCGTTGGGATGCGGGAGAAAGAGGACGTTGAGTGTGCGCATCGGGATCCTGATTTGAGGGTTAGGTGCGTGCGGGCAGGTTGCGGGGATGCTCAGTAGTCACTTGGTGATTAGGGTAAAGTGGAATGCAGGTCTGCACAAGGGAGAGGCTGCTAGATGACAATGGTTTGTGCCTCGGCAGCGTCCAGGCCGAGTTCATTGGCAGTGCTGATCAGAGTCTGCCAGGTGGTGTCGTCGACAGCGATGCCATTGGCGAGATTGTGCTGGCGATTGCGCTCTTCTATTTCGCCGGGCATCAGGATATCGTCGACGCCGGGGGCTTTGCGCGAGCTTTTGACGAAGTCGATGAAGCGCTGGACTTCGACGGTGAAGCCGAGTTCGGCCGGCAGGCGTTCGCAGTCGATGATCAGCGAGTACATGCCGTTGAGCAGGCGCTGGTCATTGGCGGGGTTGGAGCAGGAGTTGCCGGTCAGCGCGCCGGCAAACATTTCGGCGATGACGCTGAGGCCGTAGCCCTTGTGGCCGCCGAAGGGCAATAGCACGCCCGGCGGATCGGTGTAGAAGCGGGCGGGATCGGTGGTGGGCTGGCCCTGGTTGTCGATGATGCAGCCGGGCGGCACGTCGGTGCCCTTGTTGAGCGCGACCTTGAGCTTGCCCTCGGCGGTGGCGCAGGTCGAGATGTCGAGTATGATCGGCAGACCGTCTTTGACCGGCACACCGGCGGCGAGGGGGTTGGCCGAGAGGCGGCGATCGATGCCGCCGAAGGGTGCGGTGAGCAGGCCGTAGCCGCTGGTGTTGACGAAGTGGAACGAGGCCATGCCGGCGCGCGCGACCAGCGTCGGCCAGTCGCCGATGCGGCCGAGGTGGGCGCTGTTGCGCAGCGACACAGTGGCGATGCCGTGCTTTTTGGCCATGTCGATCCCCAATTGCATGGCCTGCTCGCCGATGACCTGGCCGAAACCGAAATTGCCGTCGACAATGGCCATCGAGTCGGTCTGGAAGATCACGCGCAACGATTGGTTGGGGCGCACCTGGTCGTTTTTTACATAGTCGATATAGTAGGACACGCGGATGATGCCGTGCGAGTCGTGGCCGACGAGGTTGGATTCGACGAGGTAGTGGGCGACGCGTTCGGCTTCGTGGGCGTTGGAGCCGGCGCGTTCGAAGATCTGTTGGACGAAGGGGCGGAGCTTGTCGGGGTTGAGGAGCGGCATGGTCTATTCTGCTATCGTGGCGAAGGCGCGCACCGGCGAGCCGTCGCGTCCAGCGATGGCCAGCGGGATGGCGCTGAAGGTAAAGGCGTTGTCGCCGATCTCGGCGAGATTGGTGAGGTTTTCCACGATGAGTACGTCGTGGCCCAGCAAGACGAGGTGTGCCGGGTGCGGCGGGCGATCGACCGAGGGAAAGTCGACGCCGATCAGGCGCACTTTGCAGTCGACGATGAGTTGTGCGGCGGCGGCGGTGAGCACGGGGTGCTCGCTGAAGAAGCCGGGTTGCCGCCATTGTTCATACCAGCCGGTATTGATAATGAGATGTGGGTGGCCGGCGATGGCATCGCGATGGGGCGCGAGATCGATTTCGTCGATGACGGGGCATTCGCAGAGGTCGATTTTGTACGCAGGGCCGGCACAGTCGGCGAGCGGAATCTGGTCGATGGTGGCGCGGTCGGCGTAGAAGTGGAAGGGCGCGTCGATATGGGTGGCGCAGTGGATCGGCAGGGTGATCTGGGCGCAGTTGAGGCTCTGACGCTCTTCGCGGCCGGTCTGGTCGGTGGATTGCAGGATTTTGATGGCGACGGCCGGGTCGCCTGGGAAGGGCGGGGTGTCGTCGGTCAGTGGATGGCTGAGGTCGATAAGCGGCATTGGATCAATCCCAAACCACGGGGCGGTAGCGCTTCAATAGCTGCTTGCCCCGTGCGGACAGGGCACGGTACGAGGATTCGGGCATCTTGATGGTTTGATCGATGTGCCAGAAGTTGCGGCCGTAGCAGAGGCAGAGCTCGGGCCGGGGGTCGGGGCTGGGGTTGGGGGTACCGCGGTGTAAGGTGCGAACGTCTTGCACCCACATCGCGCCCTTGTTGAGATTGAGGCGGTGGGCGGAGGGGAAGTGCCCTTTGCCCAGGATTTCGTCGTAGTGGCCCTCGTATTCGGGCAGGGCCAGATACTGGGTTGAAGGCAGGACTTCGAAGCTGCCATTTTGTTCGGAGGTGTCGCACAGCGGGTATTTGACGCCGACGATGGGGACGGTCTCCGGGCCGACGTGAGGGATGTCGTTGCCGATGTTGGTATCGCGGTGCCAGTGCTGGAAGACGCTGCCGTGACAGGGGGTGTTGGAATGGTAGCAGGTGAGGATATAGCCGTCGGGCTTCCACAGGCGGTCGAGGAATTCGAGGATGACCGGGTGTTCGTAGATTTCGGGGTCGGCAAAGGGAGCGAGCCAGGGGATGGTCAGGGTATAGCGGTTGGTGGTTTGCAGCCGGCCCATGCCGGTGCGCGGGTCGCCGCGCTCGCCGAGGTCGTGGACTTCGGTCTCGCGCTCCTGCACGTTGGCCAGCAGGGGCAGGAAGGCGGCGCGGATGGCATCGACTTTTTCCGGCGCGATCATATCGTCGAAGACGGTATAGCCATTGATCCTGAACTCGGCGATTTTGAGGTCGAAGTCGACGTCTTGGCAGGAGAGGGTCACGATTATTTGTCCTTCAATTCGGCCAGTAGCGCGCTGCCGCGGTCGAGCAGGAGGTCGAGGTCGGATTTGAGCGTAATGGCTTGGAAGCCGGCGGCCTTTTGCGCGGCAAAGTCGTCGGGCGAATAGGTGTTGCAACAGGCGAGTTTGCCGGCGGCGAGGGTGGTGTCAATGACCTTCTTGAGCGCGGCCTTTTGCGCGGGTTCTTTTTCGTACTCTTCGCGGTGGCGCGACAGGCCCAGCGAGATGGCGAGGTCGACCGGGCCGACGAAACAGCCGTCGACGCCGGGCAGGGCCATGATGTCGGCGCAGGCATCGACGCCGTCGATGTGTTCCATCTGCACTAAGAGCAGCGTGTCGTCGTTGGCCTTTTCGAAGTAGTCGGCGCCGTAGTGGAGAAAGTTGTCGCCGCCCAGAGAGCGGACGCCGGTAGGCGGGTATTTGGCGGCATCGGCGACGGCTTTGGCGGTGCCCAGCGAGTTGACCATGGGCACCACGATGCCGCCGGCGCCGAGGTCGAGGGCCTTTTCGACATCGCCGGGGGCGCCGATGGCGGTGCGGACCAGTGGCCGGGCGCCGGTAGCGCGGATGGCGTGGATGCACTCGTAGGCGGTCTCCCAGTTCATGGCGCCGTGCTGGAGGTCGAGGATGATCCAGTCCCAGCCCATCTGTCCGAGATAGCGCGAGATCATGGGTTGGGGGATGCTCTGCCAGATGCCGATGGTCATTTGTCGCGAAGATCCCCTCAACTCGAAAAACCAGGCGTTCCGCGCCCTCGGCCCGCCGCCTGGTTGAGCTGCATGCTGCCCGCGCTCTCCTCGCTGCGGGCGTCTTCGTCCCATAGATCCAGGCCGAGCAGTTTTCTGCCCAGTGGGGTCAACGCGGCGGTGGTGCCGTATTCGCGCTCCCAGTTGCGCGGGTCGCCGGGGAAGGGATTGCCTTGCGGCGCCCGGCGGTGCAGCCAGGCGTCGATGCGCCACTGGCGCGCCTTTTCGTTTTGCTCTTGGGCGGGCGACATCGACATGTACTGCGCCATGCGCGGCTGGTCGGAAGTGTTGGGGCTGACGCCATGCGGGAGCTGGCTATTCCAGATCAGCAGGTCGCCGGCTTCGATCGGAATCGTCTCAATGGTCAATCCGCGGATATCGGGTTTGTGCGGATCGCGGTCTTTAGGCTGGGTCTTGATCCACTCGGGCAGGCGTTTGGGCATGCCGGGAACGCACTGGAAGCCACCCTGGCCGGGCACGGTGTCGGTGAGGCTCAAGATGCCCTGGACGTCGAAGGGCAGCGGATCGAGCGCGGTGTCGATATCCCAGTGGATGAAGCCTTTAAAATCGAACTCACCGCGGTTGGGCACGTTGAGATTGCAGCGATCGATGCTGGTCCACAGCTTTTCGGTGTTCCAGATATCGACGAAGGCACCGTAGATTCTGGGCAACTGGCGGATGGCCCACATCGCCGGGTGGTGGTACATCTCGATCATGCCCGAGCCGTTGAGTTCGGCCATGCCGTTTTCGCGCTCGGGCTTGCGGTACCAGGTGTCGGGATCGCCGGGTTCCATCTCCTGAAATTTCCAGATCGCATCGACGACGGCCTGGACCATATCGGGCGGCGCGGCCTGGCGGACGATGACGTAGCCCAGGTCGTCGAAGCAGGCGCGATCCTGCGGCGTGAGTACGCGCATCGATTGTTCCCCGTGGTTTATGACCAGACGAAAATCTCTTCGCGGTCTGCGGCCATCGCGCAAAAGAAAGCCAGCACTACGCGCGGCGTTGCGCGCGCGACGGGGGGCACCGCGTGGATGTTTTCGGTATAGAAGAAGTAGAGGTCGCCTGGCTCGAGTAGCACTTGAGCACAGGCGATTTTTTGTGCCTGGACGTATTCATCCCACTGCCCAGCGCGGACCAGGGCGTCGATTTCGTCGTCGGCGTAGCAATCGTAGATGAAGGGTTCGCCGTCGGGTTCGGCGCTCTGCATGCAGAGGATGCCGGCGAACTGGTGGTCGAATTGGGCGGCGGCGTAGTGCGAGCGCTCGCCCGAGCGGCGAGCCAGCGAATCGTAGTGGGCGCGGTGGCCCTCGTCGCCGTGGTAAATGCGGAAGATGGCCGGGCCATAGCGGCGGCCGTCGGGCTCGCAGGCGGTGTGAACCTCTTTGTCGGGCGCCAGTTTTTGCAGGGCGTTGTACATAGTTGCGACGGGGTCGGCGAAGCCGTCGAAGAGATGGGAGAAAAGCTGGTGGGTGCGCGCGGCATGGGCGAAAAAGGCGTCCGGGTCGGCGCCGGTCCGCCCCATGCTGGTGCCGAGGTCGAGATAGGAGCCGCCGCTGAGCTGGCTCTCTTGATCGACGGTGTCGCGGCTGAAATAGCCGCGCTCGGCAAAGCGCTGCATCAGCCCGGTGGCGTGCTCGGACGGGTAGGCATTGCGCAGGACCAGGGCGGGTATCTGGCGCTGGGCCAGGGCTTCCAGGGGCCGCGGGTAGCGCGCGAGGATCTGGTCGAGATCGGCCTCGAAGGGCTGCCAGTGAGTGGTCGTCATGGACTATAGTATTGGCAAGATGCGCGGGCTGGGCAAGCGGTTATCTGATTTGGAGCAACACTAAAGCATTTGCGGCTGCGGCAGCGTCTGCTGGGGGCGTGGATGCTTCGGGCGCGTTAGTCGCGGGGCCAGTGGGCGTCGAGCAGGCGGCGGGCGGCGTCGGTGTCGGTCTGCGCCAGGTAGGTTTTTACCTGAGCGCGGACCCGGTCGTCGGTGCCGTGTAAGGCGCCGGTGAGAATGCGCTCGTAGAGGCCGAGCGCCTCGTCCGTCCGTCCCTTTTCCTGGTAGAGGCGGCCGAGGAACAGGTGGGCGTAGACATGGTCGATGCCCAGCTCGACGGCTCTGCCCAGATCCTCAAGCGCGGCCTCGGATTGGCCGCGCTCGAGCGCCAGACTGCCCAGCTTGAAGTAGTTTTCGGGATCGGTGGGAGCGAGTTCGGTGGCGCGGCGCAGCGCCTGTGCCGCCTCGTCGGGGCGACCCATCGCGTGCAGGACCACGCCGAGGTCGTGTTGGGGGGGCGCGTGGTACGGGTCGAGGCGGATGGCTTCGCGGTAGGCGGCTGCCGCTGCGGGGCGGTTGCCAGTGCGGAAGTAGAGCGTGCCGAGGTTGGCGTGATCCAGAGCGACGGCCTGGCCGAGGCCGATGATCTTTTCGAGGCTGGCGAAGGCGGTCTGGTGGTGGCCGGCGCGGCTGGCCAGGCGCGCCAGACCGCGGTGACCGGCTATGTGATTGGCGTCGAGGGCTAGGCTCTGGCGATAGGCCCTTTGCGCCGGTGCGGGCTCGCCGGCCTCCTCGTGGCATTCTCCCAACAGGGCGTAGAGGTCGGCGCTGGGCCGGGCGGCGAGCGCCTCTTCGCAGGCGGCAATCGCTTCCCGAAAGCGACCGTCGAGCTGCAGGGCCATAATCGCGGCGTAGGCGACGCCACTGTCGCTGGCATCGGCGTCCTGGGCCTGGTGCAACAGCGCGGCGGCTGCTCCGGCCTGGCCCTGCTTGTAGCGGATCGCGCCGAGCCGCTTGAGCGCCTTGACGTGGTCGGGGGCGAAGACCAGAGCGTGCTGGTAGGCGGCGATGGCGCGGTCGAGGTAGAGGGAATCGCTGTGCGATTGGTAGATGCCCTCGTAGCCCAGGCCCAGATTGGTGTAGACGTGGGATAGCGCGACACTGGCCCTGGCGTGGCCTTGCAGCGCCTCGAGGCGCGGTTGTTCGGCGAAGCCGGGCAGCAGCGAGCGGTAGGCGAGGTCGTAGATCTGCAGATAGGCGTTTTGCGGGAAGCGCGCCAGCCCGTCTTCGAGGACAGCGACCGTCTCGAAGGGATGGCGCATTAGGGCCATTGAGAGCCGGACGTAGGCGTCCTCGAGATTGATCAATTCGGGTGCGCGCGTCATGGCCTGGCGCAATTGCGCGGCGCCGGTGCTGTCGTCTGCGGCCGAGAGATAGGTGCGGCCCGAGTTGTAGTAGGTCAGCGCCTCGGCCCGGTGCAGCGCGCGATAGGAGCTAAAGGCCAGGGCGAGGATGGCGAGTGCCAGCGCGAGTTGGCGGCCGCCGGGCAGGGCGTGCGCGCCCCGGCGCAGTCCCCAGGCCATCAGCAGCGCGGTGCCGGCGCTGGGAAAGTAGAGATAGCGCGACGGACCGACCGGCAGGGCGACGATGCTTTCTTCGGTGAGCAGGACGAAGGGCACCAGGAAGAACAGCGTCCAGCCGGCCCATAGCGCGGCGGGGGCTGGTCGGCGCCAGATAATCAGCGCGAGGGCGGCGACGACCAGCGCGCCGGCGGCGTATTCCCAGCTAGCGCGCTGGTGTTGTGGCCAGGTTATCCAGTGCGCGGTGGTCAGCAGGCGGCCGGCCAAAAAGAGCGTCGAGCGCAAGATGCCCGCTATCAGCTCCCACAGCCCGGCGACCGAAAAGAAATCGAGCGCCTCCCAGGTGCTGGTGCGTTTGGCGGTGAAGTGGAGAATCAGGGCCAGGGCGGGGGCGAGCAAGGCGGCGAAGGGGATCAGTTCGCGCGCGGCGCGGCGCGGGCTGTGGCCCCGCAGCCAGGCGAGGTAGCAGCAGAAGGGCCAGGCCATCAGACTGGCCAGATGGCTGAAGGCGCCCAGGATCAGGCTGGCGTAGCAGGCGGCGAGCCAGTGCGGGCGCTGGGTGTCGCCGTAGCGCAGATAGGACAAAACTGCAGCGAGGGCCAGCGCGAAGGCGAGGATGTAGTTAAAGCCGGAGAGCCAGTGGATGGCGCGGAAGTGGGCGACGTTGAGCAGGAAGAGCAGTCCGCCGAGCAGGCCGAGCTCGATATCGGCACCAGCGCGAACGAATAAGTACGCCAACAGCAGGCTGGCCAGAAAGTGCAGGGCGACGACCAGCAGATGGAAGGCGGCCGGGTCGGGGCCGAAGGCCAGGTGGAAAAGCCACATGGCAAATTCGTGCAGCAGGCGGCCGGAAGCCTGTTCTTTTTCGGGCGAAAAGAAATAGCCGAAGTCGGCGCTGACTTTTGCATTGTCGCGGAAGGTTTCGAAGTCGTGGGTTTCGAGCAGGTGGAAGCGCAGGTTGCCGAAGCAGGCCCAGGTCAAAACGGCCATCAACAGGGCGTAGGCGGCCCAGGTGCGGGGCGTAGAGGGCAGGTTGAAAAGGGTCGCGGGCATAGGTTTTTTGCGGGCCGGCAGGGGCTGCGGGGAAAGATCGGCCAGGGGTCGCGAAGACGCAAGCTATGGTGTCCCTTGCGCGGCGATCGGGTGCTTCTATTATATTCACGTTCGCATTTAGCCCTTAGCCAGGTGTCCGCGCCATGAAAATCGTTCGCGCCGAGCGCATTGCTCTCAATTTGCCCTTCTATCACCGCCGCGTATCCCACGCCATGCATCGCGCCTCGACCCATGGCGAGCGCGTGTGGGTTGTGCGGCTGGAAGCCGACAATGGTCTGGTCGGCTGGGGCGATGATCTGGGCTGGGACGAATACTGGGATTTCGGCGGCGCGCCGCCGCCGCGGCCGGCAGTTGATCACTTGATCGGGCGCAATCCGGTGGCGGTGATGTTCGACGACGGGCTGGGCTTCGCGGCGCAGGTGGCGGTGTTAGACCTGGTCGCCCGGGACAATGGCGTGCCGGTCCACGCGCTGCTGGGACAGAAGGTGCGCGACCGGTGCCCGATTTCGTGGTGGGATATCGACATGCCGCCCGCCGACTGGGCGGCCGAGGCGAGGGAATCGGTCGTGCGCGGGTATGCGTCGTTCAAGATGAAGGCGCGACCGTGGCGCGATATTTTCGCCCAGGTCGAGGCGGCGGCTGCGGTGGTGCCCGGCGATTACAAATTCGATATCGATTTCAACGGTTTCCTGCTCGACCAGGCGCGGTCTGAGATTTGCCTGGCGGCGCTGGACGGGCACCGCAATGTCGGGATGTACGAAACGCCCTTCGCGCTGGCTGCTGATCTAGACGGCGCCCGGCTCCTGCGCGAGCGCGCGGTCAAGCCGCTAATTGAGCACTTCAGCGATACGGTGTGGGCGGCGGATTGTTGCGACGGCTTCGTCGTATTGGGTGGGGTGGAGAAAATGCGTCGCGATGCAGCGCTGGCTGCGGCGCATAACAAACCGTTCTGGCTGCAGTTGGTGGGCACGGGGATTACCACGGCGTTTACCGTGCAGTTGGGTTCGGTGCTGAGCCACGCGCAGTTGCCCTATATCACCTGTCACGAGTTGTGGAAGCACGATCTGCTCAAAAAGCGCCTGGACGTTGTGGACGGTTATATTGCGGTGTCGGACCAGCCCGGTCTGGGCATTGCCGTCGATGAAAAGGCGATCGAGAAATACCGCGTCGACGAGTGCGAGCCGTCGCCCAAAAGGCTCTATCGCGAAAAAAAGCGCATCCTGCGAGTGCAATGGCCCGGTGTCGCCGGCAAGAAGCGCGTGTGGGAGTTCACTACAGAGGCCAACTACCAGCGGTCCTTTTACGCCGGCAATATCCCGCCCTTTGAGCGCGGGGTCGAGCTGGAGATCGTCGAGGGCGACAGGAGCGCGGCGTTTAAGAGGCGGCATGCGCAGCTGGTGGCGCAGGGGCGCTAAAATAGCGTAGATCGGGGTGCGCTTCTACCGCAGCGCGCCTCCCCAAGACGATCGCTCGACCAGTTGCCACTGTAGTTTTACCCGCCCGTCCCGTGTTTCAGGTTGTATTCCACGCCTTCTTTCTTCCGTTAACTGATTTAGCTGAGACCAACCTGTTCAGTGGGCGCGCCGGGCTGGCCTGGATGGGTGCCGCCGGCGTTCTTGGCGAGGTTGCCGCCGTCGAGGGGCACCAGGGCGCCGGTGATCCAGGCCGAGGCATCCGAGGCCAGGAATATGGCTACGCCCTTGATGTCGTTGGAGTCGCCGATGCGGCCCATGGGGATGCCGCGCAGGTAGGTCTCGCCGAGCCCGGGGTCGGCGGCGATGCGCCTTTCGAGCTCCTCGTTCATGAGCTGGGCGCAGACGATGGCATTGACGCGCACGCCGAGGGCGGCCCATTCGGTGCTGAGCTCGCGGGTCATCTGCGCGGCGCCGCCCATGCCGATGCTATAAGCTAGGTGGCTGCGGCCGAGGGCGTTGATGCCGGCGATCGAGACGATATTGATGATGCTGCCGCCGCGCTTGCTGTCGATCATGCGGCGGGCGGCTTCCTGGCAGGAGACAAGGCGGCCGACGAGCAGGTTGTGCAGGGTGTAGGCCATGTCGTCGGGCGTGACCTCGAGCGGGGTGTTGCGGCGGGCGGCGCCGGCGACATTGCCGACGATGTCGATCTGGCCGAATTCGGCGTCTACTCGCTCGTAGAGGGCGCGAATCTGATCGGGTTGCGACATGTCGCAGGTTATGGGGAGGGCGCGGTTGCCGAGGGCTGCGAGTTCGCTGGCAGTGGCGGCGTTGCCTGCGGGGTTGATGTCGGCTAAGACTACGTGGGCGCCGGCTTCGGCGAAGGCGGTGGCCATGGCTTTGCCCAGGCCGCTGGCGGCGCCGGAGACCAGGGCTACTCGGTTGGCGAGGTCGAAGAGGGGGTGTGACATTGGGGGCTCCGTGGGTGACGGTCCGGCGGAGGGTCTCCCCTTCGCTCATGTCGCTGCACCCTGCGGGTGAGCGCGCTGCGCGGGTTTGGATCGCAATCTTGCGGTGAGTCCCTCCGACGGACCTTCGCAACTTCGGGAATATCTATCGGTAAATGATGGGAGGAAAATAGGGGAATGCGCGCTAGGGGCCAAGTTCCTGGATGAGCTGGTCGCAGCGGGTGCGGAGGGAGGCAAGCTGGTGAGAATGAGTTGGATCCGCCGCCAGATTGGTCGATTCGCAGGGATCGGCCCGCAGGTCGTAGAGGCATTCGTAGTCATGCTGGTAGTAGCGGAAATACTTCCAGTCCCGAGTGCGGATGCCCTCGCTCTGGGGGATGCCGGGATGGGGGAAGTGGTGTTCGCAGAGGAAATCCTCGCGCCAGGGGGGCGTTTCGCCGTTGAGGAGGGGGGCCAGGCCGCGGCCCTGGTAGGTGCTGGGGATGGGGAGGCCGGCCAATTGCAGCAGGGTCGGAGCGAGGTCGATATTGAGGGCCAATTCGTCGCGGACCACGGCGTCTCGCGGCGCGCGGGGGTCGTAGATGAGCAGGGGGACGCGGAGGGTTTCTTCGTGCGGGAGCCAGCAGTCGCTGAGGCCGCGCTCGCCGTAGAACATGCCGTGGTCGGAGGTAAAGATGACAACGGTATTGTCGGCCCGGTCGTCGAGGGCGGCGAGGATGCGGCCGAGATTGCGGTCGATGCCGCTGATCATGCGGCAGAGGCCGCGCATACTGCGCTGGAATTTGTCCGGTGCGTCGTAGCGGAGATGCCAGCGGCGTCGGCTTTCGGATTCGCGCAGGAAAGGGGGCAGGGCGTCGAAATACGCGGGATCGGCATTGGCTGGGTCGGCAAAGATCGCGTCGGTGTAGAGCTCGTTCTCGTCCTCGGGCCAGATATACTGGCGGGGGTCGTCGTCTTGGGCGTGGGGGGCATTGAAGCTGATCGAGAGGCAGAAGGGCTCGCGGCAGCTTTGCAAATAGGCGATGGCCTTGTCGCCGGTCAGATCGGTGAGATGGCGGATATCGCCATTGGGTTGGGGGATTTCGTAGCCGTGTTCGGACCAGTGTTCGTAGTGGTCTAGGTGGTCGAACATCGCGGGGACGGTGGCGGCGGCGTCCTCGATCGAAACGATATCGCCGACGCCGCGCGATTCGATGCCGAGTTTGCCAATCAGGGCGGTGTGGTAGCCGGCGGCGTGTAAGAGGGCGGGATAACTCGCGAGGGCGAGGTCGGCGTGCAGGGGTGGGGCGTCGAAGGTGAACTGGTGGCGGCGCTCGTAGAGGCCGGTGAGAATGCTGGCGCGACTGGCCGAGCAGATGGGGGTGGTGGCGAAGGCGCGGCTAAAGCGGGTGCCGCGGCGGGCCAGGGCGTCTAGGTGGGGCGTGCGCAGCACGGGGTGGCCGGCGCAGCCGAGCAGGTCGTGGCGCTGGTTGTCGGTGAGGACGAAGAGGATATTGGGGGACATCGCTTAGATCTCCGGCTGATGCGTCGCCAGGTTGGGCCGCTGCGCTATGTGACCGTAGACCTTGTTGCCGGAGGTGGCGGGCAGGCGGTCTGCGGCGTGGTCCAAGAGTATGGCGATCTGCTGCGGCCATTCGTCGATGTGGTGGATCGGCCAGGGGCGGAAGATGGGGAGGTAGATCGACAGGTCGTCTGCAGCGGCATAGTGGGACATGGCGTCGTCTCCTCGGGTATGGGCGATAGTGTAGAAAATGCTGGGCATCTGGCCAACTTGACCGCGGCGTGGGCGGCGGTCTATTTTGCTGTGCATGGATATTGCAGGGCGCATAGCCATCGTCACCGGTGGCGCTTCGGGCATTGGTCGTGCCGTCTGTGAGGTGTTGGCGGAGGCTGGTGCCAGGGGAGTGGTCATCGCCGATGTCGATGCCCAGGGGGCAGCAGAGACCCGAGCGCGGATCGAGGCCGATACCGCTGCCGAAGGGCTGGCGGTGGCGACCGATGTTTCCGACGAGGATCAGGTCGCGGCGCTGGTTGCGGCGACCATCGAGCGCTTCGGGCGGATCGACATTCTGGTCAACAACGCCGGGATCTGTCCGATGGTCCCCTGGGACCAGACCGATCTGGCGAGTTGGAACCGCATTATCGAAGTAAATCTCACCGGGGCTTATTTGTGCTGCCGGGCGGTGTTGCCGCATATGCGGGCGCAGCGCTCGGGGCGGGTGGTTTTTATCTCGTCGGCCGGGGCCTTTATGGGCAGCGTCACGGGCCACGTGGCCTACGGGGCGAGCAAGGCGGGGATGCTGGCGCTGATGAAGGTGGTGGCCAAGGAGTTCGCAGCCGAAGGGGTGCTGGCCAATGCTATCGCGCCGGGCAGTATCGACACGCCGATTACCGCTAGCTTTGGCCCCGAGAACAAGCGCAAATACGCCGAGGCGGCGACCTTGAAGCGCCAGGGTACGACGCGCGAGTTGGCCGACGCGGTGCTCTATCTGGTCTCGGACCGGTCCACGTACCTGAACGGCGCGACACTGCACGTAAACGGCGGGTCGCTCTTAGTGTGAGGAGGCATTATGAGTGTGGAAAAGAAGTGGGTGATTGATCCGCGGCGCGAGCCGATGTGGCAGGCGCCGGATGCGTCGCGGAAGTTGAATTTGCTCATCGGACCCGACGCGTGCGGGGCGGAGCACTTCGCGGCGGGTACTTTCCATCTGGCGCCAGGGTGCGAGACCATGCCCGATATCCATCCGCAATCCGAGGAATTGTACTATGTGGTGAGCGGATCGGGGCGGCTGGTGATGGACGGGGAGGAGTTTCGCGTCGAGGGTGGGATGGCGGTGTATATACCGGCGGGGGTGGAGCACCAGTCGTTCAACGACGGAGAAGAGGATCTGGTGTATTTCTACGTGTTCGGGCCGCCGGAGCCGGGGGCGCCGCGGCAGGATCGGGAGGGCTGGCTGCGGTTACAGTGAGCAATTGAGACGGAAGGCAAAACATGGCTAAATATCGGGTCGGGGTCATTGGCGCCGGGATGATCGCCAACGCCGGGCACATCCCCGGCTGGAAAAGCGTTGGTGACGATGTCGAAGTGGTGGCGGTGGCCAATCCGACGCTGGAAAAGGCGCAGCTGACGGCTGCCAACGAAGGCATCGCGCACGTCTATGACGACTGGCGGCAGATGCTCGACGAGATGGACCTCGATATCGTCTCGGTCTGCACGCCCAACGCCTATCACAAGGAGCAGACCATCGCCGCAGTGGAGGCGGGCGCGCACGTGTTTTGCGAGAAGCCCATCGCCACCTGCTGCGACGACGCGGCGGCGATGTACGCAGCGGCTGAGGCGGCGGGCCGGCGGTTGTTCGTGACGCAGACGGCGCGGTTTTCGTCGGGGTCGATGGCGGCTAAGGAGATCGCGGCGTCGGGGCAGTTGGGTGAGATATACTACGCGGAGTGTTTCTTTATGCGGCGGCGCGGGATTCCGACCTGGGGCCGCTTCCACATGAAGGGGGATTCGGCGGCCGGGCCGCTCTACGACCTGGGCGTGCACATGGTCGATAAGATTCTGTGGCTGATGGACAGCCCCAAAGTGGTGGCCGCCAGCGGCGCGACGTACACCAAATTCGGCAACCGCGACGAGGGGCTGGCGACTTCGCTGGCCGAGAGCGGGGCACCGGCGGGGGGATTGGCCCCGCGACCCTATAGTCACGAGGAATTTACGGTGGAGGATATGGCGGCGGGCTTTATCCGGCTGGAAGGTGGGGCGACGCTGGCGGTCAAGACCAGCTGGGCGGCGAATATCCCGGAGAATTCCGGGGGCAGTGCGATCCTGGGCACAGAGGGTGGTTTGAGCTTCGATCCGCTGGTGCTGTCGACCAATATGGGGAGCTACCAGGTCAATGTCGAGCCGCGGGTGCCGCGCGATCTGGACGTGGATTTCTACGGGCACTGGCTGGCGGCGGCACACTTCGTCGCGGTGCTCAACGGCGAAGAGGAGCAGATCGTCGCCAAGGAAGAGGTCTTGAACGTGATGCGGGCGCTCGACGCGCTACACGAGTCGGCGGCGCAGGCACGCGAAGTGCGGGTTGATTAGTCGCAGGGGAGCATGGACATGTATCTCACTCAGGAGCAACACAACTTCTTCGATGCCTTCGGCTATCTGGCTTTTCCCGGGCTCTTCGCTGCCGAGGAGATCGCCTGGATCGCCGCGGAGTTCGAACAGGTGCTGGATACCTTTGGCGCTGGCGACCAACACGACGGGTCGCGGCGGACAATGATCGTGCCGACGATCGACCACAGCGAGCGCTTGTGCACGCTATTGGACGACGCGCGGATTCTGGGCATCGCCGGGGATCTTCTCGGCGACGATTTCAACTACGCGTCGGGGGACGGCAACTACTACAGCGGCGATACCGGGTGGCACCCCGACGGCAATTATCCAGAGCTATTCGCGATCAAGGTCGCGTTCTACCTCGACCCGGTCGGGCGCGACAGCGGGTGTCTGCGGGTCTTGCCGGGCAGCCATCACAACGACTCGATCTGGCGCAGCGGGGCGGCCAATCCGCGCGAGGCCGCGGCGTGGGGCGGCGATCCTGCGGATGTGCCCGGCCATGTGGCGCTGGAGACCGAGCCGGGCGATCTGGTGGTCTTCAACCACAATACCTGGCACGCCTCGTTCGGCGGCGGCACAAGGCGGCGGATGTTTACGATGAATCTGCATAAGCGCGGCAAGACCGCCGAGGAATTGGCCTGGGTCGATGAATATCTGCAGCACCACTGCCCGGTGGCACATGGCTTCAAGATCGGGGGCATGTACACCGACGCGATGCTCGACACGGCCCCGCCGGGGCGATTGGTCCATTTGCAGCAGCTGTTCGAGCGGCACGCGTTGGTGCACCCGGAAGATACGGTGGCGCGAGATTTTCCCGCTACTTGAGGCGGGCGCTTCGTTGTTGCCCGTCGGGCGATATTGTATATTTCCCGGCACCTTGACGAGGAAAACGCAAAGGAGGGCACGATGGTACAGAAGATTCACAAGATCGCCATCGTCAGCGACGATATCGAGGGGGCGGTCGAATTCTATACCCAGAAGATGGGTCTGACGGTGGTAGAGCGCTTCGCCAACGAAGACGACGAGGACTACGTGTTCCTCGACGCGGGCGGCATCCTGCTCGAGCTGATGCCGCAGAAGTCGATGGGCCACCCGCCGGGCTTCCATCACATTTCCTTCGAGGTCGATAGTGTTGCCGATAGCGCGCAGGAACTGAAAGACAAGGGGGTCACCATCACCAAGGAACCCTTCGATGTCGGCGGCGGCACCGGTATCACCCTGGGCTTTTTCGAGGGCCCGAACGAGCTCAATTTGCAGCTCTTTCACCGCGAGAAATGAGCTCCCCATGCGCGTAACCAACGCCCGGCGCGAGGACATGCAGGAACTGAGCGATGTCCACGGCGGTGCCGGAACGATTCTCTTCGGCCGCCTGTGGGAGCGCGACGATTTCGAAACACCTTTCGCCTTTGTCCACAGCGCAGTGCTGCCGCCCGGCGGCGGGATCGGTTATCATCGCCACGACGATAGCGAGGAGATCTTCGTCACCGTCGATAATGCCGCGCAATACACCCACAACGGACGCACGGCAATTGTCGAAGGGGGGGCGGCGGTGCCTTTGCGCACGGGAGAAGCTCACGCGATATACAACCACACCGAGGCAGATACGCGGTGGTTCAATTTTCATTGCGTGGTGCCCGGCGGTGAGCCTAAGTCCACAGACCTAGGCGACGACCGGGTCGGGGTCGAACTGGAGTCGACGGACCGGCTGCCGGTGGGGCGACTCGAGCGCACGGCGCTGGCGGAGACGCCCAATCTCCACGGCGGCAAGGGCGCGGTATTCGGCCGTCTGGTCTGGGAACAGGAGGATTTTCGCAGCAACTTCCACTACCTGGGCCACTGCCTGCTGCCGCCTGGTGCCTCTATCGGCTATCACAGCCATCAGGGCGTTGAGGAAGTCTATGTCGTCATCGCGGGCAGCGGGCGGGTGACGGTGGACGACGAGACGCGAGAGGTTGGGCCGTGGGATTCGATCCCTAGCAAACTGGGCGGTAGCCACGGCATCTTCAATCACACGCAAGACGATCTCGAGCTGCTAGGCGTCGCCGTCTGCGCCACAAAGGGGCAGTTCGATTTTACCGATCTGGGCGACGATCTGAGTTCGCGTTAAGAGATAAGAGAAAGGACCATTGAATGGCATCGGTTAAAATTACCTTTATCGGCCACGCCTCGTTTCGCTTCGAGTCCGAGAAGTCGACCACCTATTTCGATGCGTGGTTCGACGACAATCCCACCGCCAAGATGAAGCTCAGCCAGGTCCGCAAGGCCGACATCGTCATCGCCAGCCACGGCCACCGCGACCACATCGGCGATTCGTACGCCCTCTGCAAAAAGACCCGCGCCAAGTTCGTCGGCAACTACGAGCTGTGCGCGGTCGCCGAACAGGTACACGGGCTGAAGATGGGTTCGCGCTCGCTGTCGATGAACCCCGGCGGCACGGTCAAGGTCAAAGACGCATCGATCACTATGGTGCAGGGCCATCACTCGCAGTCGCTGTCGGACCACGTGATTGGCGCCGACCTGCCCCCGGGTTTGTTATTCCATCCCGACAGCGCGGTCAATGGCTTCTGCATCGCCTACGACAATGGCATCACCATTTACGACACCGCCGATACTTGCCTGTTCAGCGACATGCAGTTGATCGGACAGATGTACGGGCCGCAGATCATGGTCATGCCGGTGGGCGGGCAGTATACGATGGGCGTGCGCGAGGCGGCGCGGGCGGCGAGCTTGGTGCGGCCGGATGTGGTGATCCCCTGCCACTACGGGCCGGTTATGGGGCAGCCGGCGGATATCAAGGAGTTGAAGCGGGCGGTGAAATTCCTCTCGCCCAATACTGAGGTGGTGGAGATGAAGGTGGGGCAGACGCTGACCTATACGGCGAGTAGTTGTAGAGTGAAATAGCTGCGGATCAGCGCATTGGACTAAAGGCAGGCCCTGGATGGGCCTGCCTTTTTATTTGGTGGCAATCTCATTCGGCCACGCCCGGCAGGGCCGACGTGCTGAGTAGGCCTCCGTCGACGTCGAGCAACCGCAGCGCGCCTTCGCTAAGGGCAAGGGGGAAAAGCTGCCCAGCGCCAGTAAGGCCGGTGTAGACGGCTTTGCGGTCGGGGCGAATCACGGCTCGAATTTTGCGTTTTGATAAAGGGACGGCAGGGCATCGGTCGGCAGGTGGCGGTGGGCGAGGGTCAGGGTGTTTTGCAATGCTTCGCTGTCGTTGGCTTTTTGTGCCAGCCAGATGAGGGCGCGGTATGTTTCGGGCACTTGCGAGCCCAGGGCGGCGGATTGGCTGAATGCTATACGCGCCCGTGATGGGTCACCCAGAGAGAGATAGGTCGCGCCGAGGTTGTGGTGGGGGAAGGGTTCGTCAGGGGCGATGGCGATAGCTTCGCTATACGCGCGGGCGGCGCGTTTGAGTTGGCGACGGGCGAAATAGGTGTTGCCAGCTTCGATCATGCGGGTTAGGGGGGCCGGGCGCGGGTGAATCGGCGGCGATAGCGAGGCTTGTGAGCGCTGTCTTTCATCGGCATCCGGGTAGCGATAGAAACGGTAGTCGATCAGGTGGTCGTAGGCGCCGGTATGCATTGCCCAGATAGCTTCCCAGCGTTCCCCGCTGAACAGCGGACCGCTGATGATGGTTTGCAGCCGATCGTAATAGGTCGCAAGGTTCGGATCGGAGATCAGGTTATAGCCGTAGAGGCGGGTCTCTATATAACCTTCCGCGACGATTCGCGCGAAGTGGCCCGGCGCCCAGGTGGCATCGTCATAGGCGGGCAGGCGCGATAACAGCGGGTCGGTGATACCGAGGACGTCGATATGGTGGGCGTGGGGACCGGCGTAGTAGCCGAGGATGCCGAGGTTGACGAAGGTGGTGACGACCTGTTGCTCCGCGGCGGTGCGGGCGGTGATTGTGCGACCGAGGTCTACCCATTGGTGGCTGGGGAAGGATTCATCGGTGGCCAGTGCGGGCCATAGGCCAGTGTGCTGGTAGTAGCTGGCGCGTTCATCGACAATGTGATGGTCGCCTCGGGCGCCATGGTAATCGGGCCCGCTAGTGAGTGGGGCATGAGGCATGGCCAGGCCGGCGACGAGGATGGCGAAAGGGGCGATGGGCAAGTATTTGTGCGTGGGTAGGAGGCGTGCGATCAGCAATGCCGCGCCGAAGAAGGGGATGCTGAGGAAGCGGCCGCTCATATAATCACCGCCGATCATGACGGTGTATGCGAGATAGAGCAGCAGGCCAGCGGCGAGGGGTAAGTGGTCCCAGCGCCGGGCGTAACAAAGACCCGCGCAAGCGCCGCCGATGGCAAATAGGGTTGGGAGGTCCACGCGCAGGGAATTGTATAGATAGTAAAATCCCTGTTGGACCAAAGCGGTGCTCGCAATGCCGGTATTGAGTTTTCCATATGCGGTATTGGGAAACAAAAAACCGTAGTAGCAAAGTGAAAATAATTCCCAGAGGGCCAGAGGGGCGAAGCCTGCGGCGAGGGCAGCCAGGGCGCTCGCCGTGCGCAGGCGCCAGGCGGTGGCGACTAGTGGCGGTACGTAGAGTAGCATCGCGTCGATGCGGGTGCAGGTAGCCAGGCTGGCGGCGAACGAGAGCAAGACCAGTGCGCGCCGATCGCAGCGTGCGCTGAAATACTGCGCGGCGAAGAGAGCTAATAGCAGGTGCGAAAGCGGATTTCCGAGGCCGGAGGTCGAGAAGTCGATGAAGGCTTTGGAGGAGCACAGTAGCGCGACGGCGACCGCGGCGTGGGCGAGTGATGGCGCGAGGCGCAGAACTAAAACCAGGACGGCAGCGATTGAGGCGGCTAAGCCCAGGAGTATGCTGGTGTAGAAGACCTCGCCGGTCAGGCCGACGGCGATGGTGAGGACGACAAACCAGAGTGGGTGGGTAAAGGCCTGAACGCGCTCGCCCGGGTTCCAGGTTGGTCCGAAACCGGCGAGAAAGTTGTCGACGCTGCGCAGGGTGATAAAGGCGTCCTCGTGCAGCCAGGCGCTTTGCAGGACGGTAAGCCCGTAGAGCGATACAAGGCTGGGTAGGATCAGGCTTTGCTTGCTCATTCGGCCACGCCCGGCAGGGCCGACGTGCTGAGTAGGCCTCCGTCGACATCGAGCGCAACGCCGGTCAGGAACGACGAT
>PBOD01000102.1 GCA_002724215.1 Gemmatimonadota bacterium
GTACGGCGGGACTTAGTTCGCCGATTTCGTCGAGAAAAATCGTGCCACCATTCGCGCGCTCAAAGCGGCCGGCCTTGCTGCTGGAGGCACCGGTATAGGCCCCGCGCTCGTTGCCGAAGAGTTCGGATTCGACCAGGGTCTCCGGCAGGGCGGCAACGTGTACTTTTACCAGGGGCTTGTTGGCCCGTAAGCTGTTGTAGTGCAAGGCGTCTGCAACAAGCTCTTTGCCGGTGCCGCTCTCGCCGCGGAGCAGTACCGTGGCATCGCTGGGGGCCACCTGGCCGATGAGTTCGCCGATCTCTTGCATCGGGCGGGAATTGCCGATGAGGTTGGTGGGATGGAAGCGCACTCGCAGCTCTTCTTTGAGCCGCTGGTTTTCGTCGATAAGGCGGTTTTGCTCGGCGCGGGCGCGCTGGCGGGCGGCGACGGATTGGCCGATCATCACCGCGACGATCGACAGCAGGCGCACCGTCTCCTGCAGGCGCGCGTCGTTTTCGTAGGGGGTATCGACGCTGATGGTGCCCACGACCTGCTGCTGCAGCAGGATCGGCACGCAGATAAAGGATGTTTGGCCTCTTTCGGCGCCGGCCCGGGCGCCAGTGCGGTTGAGAAAGAGGGGTTCGCTGCTGATGCGGGGCACGATGACGGGTTTGCCCGATTCTACTACTTTGCCAGTAATGCCCTCGCCGACAGTGTAGCGGCCGCGTTCGATTTCGGATTCTGATAGGCCATAGGCGACATCGATGGTGACCTCATTCTCCTCCTGGCTGAGCAAGCTGACGGTTCCCAGGCTCATATCTAGCTGGTCGCACATCAATTTGAGAATGGCATTGAGCGCTTCTTCGAATTGGGTCGTGGAGCCCAGAATCTGCCCTATGCCGTGCAGGGCGGCGACTTGTTGTTGTGCATTGGCTGCAGGTAGTGAAATCGACATCTAGGTGAACCTCTTTAATGCGATAATGTTATCGTCATGGCATAACTTAATGACAAATTTGTTGTTTTTTTCTAAGCCGCTCATGATGCGGGACAAGGCGTCCTAATTATATAAATAGCCGAAAATGTACAGAAAAGCCAATGCAATTAGCGCTTAAAAGTTCAAGGCGCACATTTGTGTGAGCATAAATTGTGCAATGGGACTTGAAAGTCGGTCGGGTTGGGGCAGCAGGCTGAATTGACATCCTTGGGCGATACAGGTATCATACCTTTTTGTGTCTCTCTAATTGTTTTACTGTCGGCGATATGAGCCATATGAAGAAGATATCTGTGTGCGAGGGCGGTATGAATCAGGACATTAGCGGTATTTTAAACGAGTGGTCATTCGATCCCGAGGCGAATGTGCGCAAGATCGCCGGCGAAGATGGGGTCGAGAAAATCCAGGTGCGGGTGGATCAGGGGGCGTTCCAGGGCATTTTACAATTGAATCTGGACGGGCGACCCGACGGTCGCCGACCGCACGGCCAGGATTTTGCCCTCGACCACTATTGCGGCGCGCTGGAGGAACACCGGCACGAACACGGCAGCGAGGACGATGGTTTCGCTCTCGACGACGAGGCGTGTAAAGAGCTCTTTGACGAGGGCGCCCGGGTCTATGAGCGCTACGCCTTCCTGCTGCAATTGAAGGACTATCGGCGCGTGGTGCGCGATACCGAGCGCAATATGAGCCTGTTTCGCTTCGTCAACCGCTATGCCGCCCTGCAGGAAGACCGCGATAATCTGGAGAAGTGGTGGCCGTATGTCCTGCGGATCAACGGTATGGCCAAGGCCATGCTCGCCGTCGATGACGACGACTACGAACGCGCTCTGGAAATCGTACACCAGACCCGTGACCAGATCGGCTCGTGGCCGGCAGTCGAGGCCGAGGAATTTTTTGTCGAGCGCGAGCGCTCGGAGGAGGCGCTGGAGGAATTGGAGCAGGAGTTGTTGCAGAAGAGACCGCTCAGCCCCATCGAACAACTCCAGCGCTCGCTGCAGGAAGCCATCGACCGCGAGGAATTCGAGCGGGCGGCAGTTTTGCGCGACGAGATCAATAAGCTACAGGAAGAGGAGCGCTAGGCATGGGCAAGGGAACTGACGGGCTTACGCCCTGGCACAAGATTGCGGTGCTGATGGTCGCGCTCGGCGAGGAGACCGCTGGCGAATTGATGCGGCATTTCGACGAGGACGACATCGCGCAGGTCGCCCAGGCCGTGGCTGACCTCAAGAATGTGGCGCCCGAATTGCAGGACTCGGTATTGCTCGAATTCGAAGGTGCGCTGCAGGAGGGCGCCCCGGCCAGCGGGGGCGTCGATTTCGCCCGCGGACTGCTCGAGCGAGCGCTCGGTCCCGACAAGGCCGCCGAGATGCTCGATCGCGCCACCGGCGGTGCGACCTCGGGCTTCAAAATGCTGCGCAACGCCGACCCGGCCCAGGTGGCTCCCTTTATCGCCCAGGAGCATCCCCAGACCGTCGCCCTGATCCTCTCGCAGGCCGATCCGCCGCAGGCTGCGGCCATCCTCGAGCAGTTGCCCGCAGCGCGGCAGGCCGAAGTGGTACACCGCATCGCCACGCTGGGGCACATCGCGCCGGAAGTGCTCGCTGAGGTGGAACAGACGCTCGAAGCCATCCTCAAGGACGTGATGGGGGGCAAGCGCGAGGTTGGCGGATCGCAAGTGGTGGCCGATATCCTCAACGTGGCCGGCGGCCGCCTGGAAAAAAGCGTTCTCGAGCATATCGATAACGCCGACCCCGAGGTCGCTGAGCAGATCCGCAACCAAATGTTTGTCTTCGACGACCTGGCCATTCTCACAGACGCCGACATGCAAATGGTCATGCGTCACATCGAGATAAAGGATCTGCAGGTCGCGCTCAAAGCCGCCGGCAAAGCGGTGCGCGACCGCTTTTTCAGCGCTCTATCCGAGCGCGCTCGCGCCCAGCTATTGGAAGATATGGACACCCTGCCGCCGATGCGGCTTTCGGAGGTCGAAGAGGTGCAGATGCGGATCGTGCAGCAGGTGCGTCAGTTGGAGGAGCAGCAGGTCATCCGCATCCCGCGCAGCGGCGACGCGGACCAATTCGTGTAGCGTTCGGTGGCGCCTGAGCGAGGGGGCGTGCAGGTCGCTGCGAGTGTCGTTGATAGGGCGGCGCTGGCGCTGCAGGCGATGTGCTCATGCTGCGCGGTGCGCAAGATCGGACTTCCCACCATAGTGCGATTGCCGGGCGTCTTGCAACGGGCTTTCGCGATCTATAGACATCGGGTACCATCGAGAGGTGAAGGATCTGTGCATCCCTATCCCACAACGAGTAAGGGGGATGTCGTTTGTCAAATGCGGATCGCCAGAGCCGTCAGCAAATCCTCAACCTGGTCGCAGACCTCGATCAGAGCGCGGTCTGCGGGACGGAGAAAATCTGTCGTCACCGCATGATCGAAAAAGGCGAGCAGGGCGTCGAAATAGCCACTGGTATTGAGTAGCAAGAGGGGTTTGGTGTGCAGGTCGAGTTGGGCCCAGGACAGGGCTTCGCTCAACTCTTCGAGAGTTCCGAAGCCCCCGGGGAGGGCGATCAGGACNTGGGCGCGGCCGGCCAATTGTGCCTTGCGCTGGGCCATGTCGTCGACGACGACGAGTTCGCTCAGGCCCTCGTGGGCCAGTTCGCGTTCGCAGAGGGCGCTGGGGATGACGCCGACGACCTCGCCGCCCGCCTTAAGCGCGGCGTCGGCCAATGCGCCCATTATNCCGACCTTGCCGCCNCCGTAGACNANGCCGATGCCGCGCGCGGCGAGGCCGTGGCCNAGGGCACGTGCGGCCNCAGTGTAGGTCGGATCGCTGCCGGGGCGCGANCCGCAATAGACGCAGACTTNNGGGGNCATGCNATCAAAAGTAAAAAAGCCGGACACCGCGGGGGCGTCCGGCTCGATACGGGTGTTGNCAATGGCGCNGGGGCCGTCTTTTGCGCCTTAGTTGGGCGCAGAGCACCATGAGCCACAAGGCGATGCCGNCGAAGCCCAGCAGTNCGGTGGCCACGGCGCGGCGCGCAATGGGGGCTAGTAGACGTCGGTTTCGTCGACCAGNGCCAGCAGCGCTTGGTAGCGGGTCGGGTGGCGCAGCTTGCCCAGGGCGCGCTCTTTGAGCTGGCGCACGCGCTCGCGGGTCAGGCCCATCAGGCCGCCGATCTGCTCGAGGGTCAGAGCCTCGCTGCCGTCGAGCCCGAAGTAGAGGCGGATGATCCGCAGTTCGCGCTCGTCGAGGCTCTCGAGGACCTCTTCCAGNTGGGTGCGGGCGGAAGTATGTAGCACGTTGTCGTCGGGAGTGGCCTGGGTGTTGTCGGCGAGGATATTGAGCAGGCTGCGCTCGTCGTCCTCTTCGAAGGATTCGTCGAGCGAGCGCACCGAGCGGGCGCTGAGCATCGTCTCCAGNACTTCCTCGGCCGGCACGTCGAGCTCGGCAGCGATCTCCTCGATCCCCGGCTCGCTTTCGCGGCCCTGGCCCAGTCTGCGCGAAGCCTTGGAGATATCCTTGAGCAGGCTGAGCTTGTTGAGCGGCAGGCGCACCGTGCGGGCGTGCTCGGCGATGGTCTGCAGGATCGACTGCTTGATCCACCACACGGCGTAGGAGATGAACTTGTAGCCCTTGGTNCCGTCGAAGCGTTCTGCGGCGGTCAACAGCCCTACATTGCCGGCGCTGATCAGGTCTGNGAGCGAGAGGCCGCGATTCTGGTAGTTCTTGGCCACGTCGATGACAAAGCGCAGGTTGGCCTGGACCAGCTCGTCGCGGGCCTGCATATCGCCTTCCTGGATGCGGGCCGAAAGCTCGACCTCGCGCTCNCGGCTCAGCGGCCGCGAGTCGGCGATATCATCGAAGTAGAGGCGCAGCGTGTTTTCCTCGTCGCTCAGGATCTCCTGCATCGTGTAGGCCATAGGGGCTAACCTTCCTTCAGGTAAGGGGTGATGGGTATTTTAGCTCGGTTGCGGCTCGGTGAGGAGCCGATGCATATCGCCCGCCGTCGCGGCGTGNAGCAGGCCGCGTTTCAAATTCGCGTCGGACAGGGTTTGCGCCAGCGATGCCAGCAGGCTCAAATAGAGGTCCGGGGCGTGGGCGGGCACGGCGATAAGACAAATCAGTTGCACGGCACAGCGGTCGTCGCCGGACGGGAAATCTATCGGCTGGGCCATGGTGGCCAGAGCCAAACCGAGTCGGCTGGCGGCGCGACTGCGCGCGTGCGGCAGGGCGACGTCGCCGCCAAGAATGGTGCTCTGCAAATTTTCGCGCTCGAGCACCGATTGCAAAAAGCTCAGGCGGTCGGTGACGATGCCGCCCCGGTGCAGCGCGTCCACCAATTCGTTGATAGCGCTGATTTTGGAGTCGGCTGCGAGCCGGGGAATCAGCAGATCTTCGTTCAGTAGATCGGCCAATGCAAAATCACGTGCAAATTTTGCATTCAAGGACAAGACATCCGGGCTAGCTGCGGTCAATGGACTCGTATCTCTCAAAATTACAGCAAGTTAAAAAGCAAGTGCATTATTTGCATTTTGATGACGAAGCGCCGGGGCTAATTGCTGTCGATGCCATAGCTGAGGCCCCGCTGACCTGAATCTTTACATGTTAATTAACAGGATTTTATATCGGATCGAAATGGGATAGCTTGGCAAAATTTTCAATCCGATAAAATTCCAGGCATCGATCTACGACCTGGTGATGCAAATTCAATGCCAATTGAAATTTGTTCTTAT
>PBOD01000013.1 GCA_002724215.1 Gemmatimonadota bacterium
TTCACCAAGGAATTCACCGAGGCCGGGGGCATTTTGACCGTCGGCGGCGTTAAGCAGGTCTCCCTGAACAAGGATCACCGGACGCTGGGCTTCTGCCTCAGCAACGAGCGGATCCGTCCCAATGGCGCGGGACTCGGTTTGAGCCTGACCTACTGGCGTGGAGAATTCGGTGACGAATCGTTCCTCTACAAAAAGCGCGGCGCAGAAAACACGATCGCCACATACCGCAACCCAGCCCACACCTATCTCTTCGCAGACATCAACGGCGTGTATATCGCCTGGGAAGCCGATAGTAAAGCCCTGGGCCTGTACGGACTGGTCAGTTTGATCGCCGACCGCGAAGAATACACCATCGACCTCTACACGCTGCTGGGCAACGACCCGACCCCGCGCAACCTCGTCTCCAACGCCCGCGACAACTTTGACCTGCGCTTTGGTTTCGGCCTAGGCGCGCGCTTTTATTTGTTTCGCAACCTGTCCTTGTGGTTTGAAAAGCGCTGGATCGTCGGCGAGCGGTTTAGCGATAGCCGCACCTTCGGCACCGGCGGCCTCTTTGAAGGCGGACGGCAAAAAGCCCTCTACGTGCCAATCAATTCGCTCGGCTTGGCCATCGGCTTCTGAAGCCAGCCCGCCAGCGCCCGCCACGGCCCCTCGTCCCAAAAGCGCCGCGCCGCGCCCGAGGTCGAGGGCAAGACGAAAATCGCCGTCCCGGCACAATCCTCCCGCTGCAAGCCGTAGCCGACTCGCGTCCCCAAAAACAACTGTCCGGCGCGCTTGCCATTAAAAGCCACAGCTCGGGGCTGCCAATGCGCGATAGCGCGGCGCAACCGCGGCGAATCGTAGGCTGAGTCGGCAATCTGGCTGTCGGCACCGGCCTGCCTTTTGGCCAGGTCGGTCAGCCCTATACCATGGGCCAGCACATCGCGAAATTGTACCGGCGAGAGCCGCTGCGGAGTCAGGCCGATCTGGTGCAAAATGGGCCAAAAGCGATTGCCCGGCCCCGCGTAATAGGCGCCTGCCGCCGCCGACTGCCCTCCCGCCGCCGAACCGCAGAAAACCACCCGCAAACCACGCGCCAAAACATCGGGCAAGACATCGTCCATCCCGAATCTAACTCCATGTAGAACAATTGTGTATCAAGCCAAGTGACCAACAATCAACGAGTTGGAATTTGCAAAACTATAGTTCATTGACATTTGCGAAATTGGCGCCCTAATTTTGGGAGTATATCCACCTGAAAGACGATTCAATGCAAGGAGCAACACTATGGCCATCGCAACCAAAAGCGCAACCCAGGCTACGAAAAAACGCATCACTTTCAACCTCCACGCCCCCGGGGCCGCGGAGGTCAATCTCGCGGGTTCATTCAATGCGTGGAACCCGTCGGCCCGCCCCCTCAAGTGCGATAAGAAGGGTACCTGGCGGACCTGGCTCAACCTGCCCCCCGGCCAGCACGAATACCTCTTCATCGTCAATGGCCAGTGGCAGGAAGATCCCCGCCGCGAAAACCGACAGGAAAATCCCTACGGCTCATTTAATTCGGTCGTTCAGGTCTGAGCACAACGCGTGAGCCGCTGGCACCAGCGGCTCACGTGCTGCGCCGCCACTCCTGCACGCGCCCGTCGGCATCCTCCAGCACTAGCACAGCTTCCTCCATCTTCCAGCGCACTCTGCTCTCGCCCGCAGGCGCGAAATAAGCCCCCCTGAGCACGAGTTCGTCCGCCTCCAGCACCCAGGTACCAGGGAAAGAGCGCCGCGCCCCGCCGTCGAGTACCAGGGTCATGTTCAAGCTGCCGTCGGCGGCAAGCGCCATCTCGACTTCGACTTCGCCAAAGGTTTCATCCACACCCCGGGTGATCCAGACACCGACGACCGCCGGTGCAGATTCGCCGGGATCTTGCACGCTGGCGGCGACTGGCGCATTGGCCTCGCTGCCGCAGGCCGCACAGCAGAAAAGCAGCGCCAGCCACCTCAATTATTCGATCCCCCCATCGGCCCCCGCACGGCCTCGGCACGGGCCAGGACCGCCAGGACCTCCTCGCGCAGGGGCTCGGGCAAAGCCTCAAAGCCGATCTGCTTGGCCCCGGCGGGCAACTCGACCCGTTCCTTGGTCCAGCCCGATGCTCCGGGTTGCCAGCACAACACTGTGCCGCCACCTAGCCGGGCAAAATACGCCCCTGCGTCGGTAAAGAGCGCCGCACTCATCGTCTAGACGTGCGGTCCGCGCTCGCGGATGATCTCGAGCGCCAGTTCGGGAGCGATCTGCACAATCATCTCCGGCTCGATCTTACAATTGCCCGGCAGGTCGTAGCCAGCCACCGCGCTGCGCGTATGCCAGCCCGACAGCGACTGGTCCAGCCCGTCGGCGGCGAATTGCGACATCGGCCCGCCGAAGACATCGTGGAAGACCTCGGTATAGCCATCGACCACCCGCGGTGATTTCGAGAAGGCGCCGCCCCCGGCCGAATTGACCATGCCGATGCACTTGACGCAATACCACACGTCGTTGAGCGTACCGAAGGGATCCAGCCCCCAGTGCAGCGCGCGGATGTGGTTAGCGCCGGCATCGCGGCCGGCCTGATAGCCTTCTTCCACGTCGGCATCGTCGTTGGTCACCGGCCCCCTGCCACCGCCGGTCCCCGAGGTAAAAACCAATCCCGAGGGCGTGAAGGTCAACGAGCAGATCCTGCGTCCCTTGGGGTCGGAGATCGTCCCCGCGCGTTCGCCCAGATCGAGCCCCATTTTGGCCACCCGGTCGTAGACGTCGAATTCGCGCTTCCAGCCTTCGTTTATTTCCGTCATTTGCAACCTCCTTTGAGTGGTTATTTGAGTGGTTACAAGTATAGCGTGGGGAGCAGCCCCCGACAAACGGCGTCGTATTTACTTTACCCTCCAGGCCGCGTACTTTTAATACCGCATCCACTGCGCCCCACACACCGGGAAACGCCATGAAAGTCACCGCCCTGCATGCGCCGGAAGATTTCGTCGCCAGCGCACGGCAAGCCGCTCAGCGCCTGGACACCGAGCGCATCTACGACCGTATTCTCGCGCGCGACCACACCGTCTGGCGACCCGAGCCCAATGAGATAGCCAATCGCCTCGGCTGGCTCGACAGTCCGCAGATTATGCGCGCACAACTCGACTCGATCCGCGCCGTCGTCGACGCCGCGCGCCAGGAGGGCTATACGCACGCCTTGCTGCTGGGCATGGGCGGTTCGAGCCTGGCACCCGAGGTCTTGCGCGCGGTCTTCGGCGTCGCCGACGGCTTTTTGGATCTTGCAGTACTCGACAGCACCCACCCTGACGCCGTGCTGGCCACAGCCCGCGCCCTCGACCCGGCGCGCACGCTCTTTATCCCCGCAACCAAATCCGGCGGCACGGTCGAAACGCTCTCTTTGCTCAAGTATTTCTACAACTTCTGCACCGACGCCATCGGCCGCGACGCCGCCGGCTCGCACTTCGCCGCCATCACCGATCCCGGCAGCGGTCTCGAAGCCCTGGCCGCGCGACTGGGCTTTCGCCATATCTTTCGCAACGATCCCAATATCGGCGGCCGCTACTCGGCGCTCTCCTTCTACGGGCTGGTCGCCGCCGGCGCGGTCGGCATAGATCTCAACCGCCTGCTCGACCGCGCACAAGCAGCGCTTGACGATCCGCAACCCGGTCTCCAACTCGGTGCCTTCTTAGGCGCTGGCAGCGAGCGAGGTCGCGACAAGCTAACGCTTATTGCCTCGCCCGGTCTGCAGGCGGCTGGTGCCTGGATCGAACAACTCATCGCCGAGAGCACCGGCAAGGGCGGCACCGGCCTGCTGCCGGTCGATCTCGAGCCCGCAGCCACAGCCTACGGCGACGACCGGCTTTTCGTCTATCTCCGCCTCGACGACGCGCTCGACGACCGGGTCGCCAGCCTCGCTGCGGCCGGCCATCCCGTTCTGCAGCTGGACCACTCCGACGCCTACGATCTCGGCGGCACCTTCTTGCACTGGGAGATCGCCACCGCCATCGCCGGCTTCTTCCTCGCCATCCATCCCTTCGATCAGCCCAATGTCGAAGCGGCCAAAGTCCTGGCCCGGGACATGGTTGCCACCTATCAACAACAAGGCTCCTTACCTGCCGCAGAGCCGGCCCTCGTCGAGGGCGACCTCGCGCTCTACGGCGACCCAGGAGCGGACACCCTGCAAGAGGCTCTCGCAGCTTTTCTCGCTGCGGGCCACAAGGGGCAATCCTATATCGCCCTACAGGCCTATGTCCACGCGACCCCCGACGTCGCGCAGCACCTCGCCGCGCTGCGCGGCGCACTCCTCGCCCGCACCGGCCTGGCCACCACCCTGGGCATCGGCCCGCGCTTTCTCCACTCGACGGGCCAGTTGCACAAAGGCGATGGCGGCCACGGCCTGTTTTTGCAGTTGACCGCCGGCGCCCGTGCCGACGCGCCCATCCCCGACGAGGCCGGCGCCCCGTCGTCGGGCATGGGCTTTGGCGTCCTGATCCAAGCCCAGGCCTCGGGCGATCGCCAGGCACTCAGCGACGCCGGGCGCAAAGTACTCCGCATCCACTTAGGTTCCGACACCGGGCGGGGCCTCGAGCAACTGCTCCAGGCCCTTAACTAAACCGGTCCACTCACGGGAGAGATAGAATGAGTCAAGCAGATATCGGCCTTATCGGGCTGGCCGTTATGGGGGAAAACCTCGTCCTCAATATGGCCAACCACGGCTTCACCGTTGCCGTCTACAACCGCACCACCGCCAGGGTCGACGACTTTATCGGCGGCCGCGCCCAGGGCAAGTCGATTATCGGCACCCATTCGCCCGAAGAATTGCTGGCCCAACTCAAAAGGCCGCGCCGGGTTATGCTGATGGTCCAGGCCGGAGCTGCTGTCGATCGGGTCATCGAAAGCCTGCTGCCGCTTTTGCAGGAAGGCGATATCCTCATCGACGGCGGCAACTCCAACTTCCAGGATACCGTGCGCCGCACCAGGGAGCTTACCGCAAAGGGCTTGCTCTATATCGGCACCGGCGTCTCGGGCGGCGAGGAAGGCGCACTTACCGGCCCGAGCATCATGCCCGGCGGCAACCCGGCAGCCTGGCCCCACGTCAAGGATATCTTCCAGGCCATCGCCGCCAAGGTCGACGACGGCAGTCCCTGTTGCGACTGGGTCGGCGAGGACGGCGCCGGGCACTATGTCAAAATGGTCCACAATGGCATCGAATACGGCGATATGCAGATGATCGCCGAGTCCTACGCGCTACTGCGGCAGGTACTGGGCATCGAGCCGCAGGCAATGAGCGAGATCTTCAAGAATTGGAACGCGGGCGAACTCGACAGCTACCTCATCGAAATCACCGGCGATATACTCGCCAAGACCGATGAGGAAACCGGCCGACCGATGGTCGATTTGATCCTCGATACCGCTGGCCAGAAGGGCACCGGCAAGTGGACCGGCATCGACTCCCTGCAACTGGGCGCCCCGGTCACCGCTATTACCGAGGCGGTCTTCGCCCGCGCGCTGTCCTTTCTCAAAGACGAAAGAGTCGCCGCCGCCAAAGTACTCAAGGGCCCCGACGCCACCTTCGACGGCGACAGAGAGGCTTTTGTCGAGGACGTCCGCCAGGCCCTCTACGCGGCCAAGATCTGCTCCTACGCCCAGGGCTACCAACTCTTGCATCTGGCCGCAGTCGAATATGGCTGGGATCTCAACTACGGCAGCATCGCCCTGATGTGGCGCGGCGGCTGCATTATCCGCGCCCAGTTTCTCGGCCGCATCAAGGAGGCCTTCGACGCCGACCCGACGCTGGCCAACCTGCTCTTGGCCCCCTACTTCAGCGAGCAGATCGAAAACGCCCAGGCCGCCTGGCGCCGTATCGTCGCCACAGCCGTAACCCTCGGCGTACCGGTACCGACCTTTTCGTCGGCTCTGGCCTACTACGACGGCTACCGCTCCGAACGCCTGCCCGCCAACCTGCTCCAGGCTCAGCGCGATTACTTCGGCGCCCATACCTACGAGCGAATCGACAAGCCCAGGGGCGAATTCTTCCACACCAACTGGACCGGCCGAGGCGGCACAACGGCGTCGACATCGTATAACGCGTAAAGGCATCGGGGGTAGTTGTGGGCGAATGAATATGCTAGCTGGTAGTAGACAGTGGTGAACCGCAAGGTAGGCGCGCAGGTCTCAATGCAAGCCACATCACACCGACCTGCGCTCTCCCCCCAACTTTTCAGACCACCACACACCCCCTCCACTAACGCGACCGAAGGTACAACCCAGCTATCACTTTTGTCCTTGAAAGAGAGATTTACCCTCCCTGGAGCGGAGGTCTTGGGGGTCGGGCGCCGGGCCAAATTCTGTCAAGGCCCTGCTCGATAGCAGAGCGCCCCGCTCCCGTTGCCCATCTAGGTGCCCGCCTAGGGCACTGCGCCCAAGCGACGCTCAAAGCTAGCCCCAGGCCGGCCCTGTTTGGCCTTGCGCCCGACCCCCAAGACCGCAGCGTGAGACGCAACCGAACAACCCTAAATCCTCCCCTCCCCCACAAACTCCCGCAACAACCCCAAAAACGCCCCCGTCGCCTGCGACCGCCGCCGGCCCCGATGCTCCACCAACCCAATCTCCCGCTTCCCCAAGCCCATAACCCGCACCGTACACAACCGCCCCGCCGCCACCTCTTCCTCCACCGCCACCTCTGGCACCAACGCGATCCCCAACCCGATCTCGACATAGCGCTTGATAATCTCGATCCCGCCCAGGTTCATCTCCACCTGCAACTCCAGCCCCTCGCGCCGGCACACCTCGTCGAGCAACTGCCGACTGGTGCTGCCGCGCTCCAACGCCAAAAAGGGATGTGCTACGATTTGCTTAAGACCGATGCGCCGTCGCGCTGCCAGCGCGTGATCGGGCGGGCAAATCAGCACGTCGCGCCGAGCGAAGAGCACCTCGCCGACCAGATCGCGATGCTTGACCGGCAGGGTAGCCAGGCCGAACTCCACCTCGTCGTTGAGCACCAAATTGCCAACTTCGGGCGACATGCGATTGCGTATATCGAGCTGGACCTCGGGATAGCGCGCGCGGAATTCGGCCAGCAGGCCGGGCAGGATATAGGTGCAGTTGGTATCGCTGGTCCCGATCGCCAGCCGCCCGCGCAACACCTTCTTCAGCGCCGCGATCTCGTCGCGCGCAGACGCCAGCCGCGCGAAGACTTCCCGAGCGTGAGCGAAGAGAATCTCGCCCGCCGGAGTCAGGCGGATCTGGCGGCGGTTACGCTCCAAGAGAATTTCGTCGAGCTCGCGCTCGAGCGCCTTGACCTGCAAGCTGATCGCCGGCTGGGTGAGGAAGAGCTTGTCGGCGGCGCGGGTAAAACTCTGCTCGCGCACAATCTCGTAGAAACCGCGCAGTTGATAGAGGTCCATCGGCGATCCTTTGATTGGCAATAATTATGTTCTATTTATAGTATATTAATTATTCTTATGTTGCAATTTCACCTCTACACTGAAGCACCGATCGGGACCAGCATATTCTTCGCCACTGGCGGCGCTAGTTGCAGCCACTTAATCACCGGTGCGCGCGCGGCGATTATGGCGTGCTCTGCGAGAGCCTGGTGGATATGGCCTGGAACTATTAGGCAAAGGGAAAAGCCTCTAGCCAATGCGAGAGCCTCCTTTTCTCCTTTTGCTATATTTTGGCTATGTTCATATTCATCACAAATGGATAGAAACGAACAATGTTAAATCTTCTGTTAGTCGGCAGCGGTGGTTTCATCGGCTCCGCACTGCGCTATCTCGTCGGACTGGGCGCCCAGCATCTGGCGCGCCATAGCGCCTTTCCCTATGGCACGCTGGCGGTCAATGTCCTGGGTTGCCTGCTCATCGGCTTCCTCGCGGGCCTGGCGCAACAGCGAGACTTATTCAACGCTTCGGCGCGCTTGTTTGTCTTTACCGGCATGCTCGGCGGATTCACCACCTTTTCCACCTTTGGTTACGATACTTTGATGTTGGGCCGGGACATAGGACTGACGCTGGCGGCACTGAATATCTTCGCGCATATCGCCCTGGGGCTTGGAGCCGCTTTGCTCGGCCTTTTCCTCGCNCGCTGGTTTTGAAGGTTCTAACTTTANCTTTTTCAAGCCTTTCGCTTTTTCGATTTTTTCCAGTTATTCAAAGGTTTGCTCTGTGCATTCAGGAATCAATAATAGCGAAAGGACCACCTTCCGATGCCCAACCTCGCCGTCCTGTTGAAAGATGAAATTGGTCGACTCGCACGCAAGGAAGTCCGCACCTCCTGCGGGCCNCTACAAGACCAGTTGCGCGACCTCAANAAAACGGTGCGCCAGCAACGCGACACCATCTCCCGTCTCGAAAAGGCAATCGGCCAACTCANGGCCATATCGGCCAAGCCCTCGNAGAAAATNCTCTCCGCCCCCGATGTGGGCGACAGCGCCCAAATCAGGCTCTCGGCTAGCTCGATCAAGAAGCACCGCAAGCGCCTCAAACTCTCACAGACCGAACTGGGCAAACTGCTCAACGTCAGCACCAATACCATCGTGCGCTGGGAAGCCGGCACTTCAAAGCCGCGCGCAGCCTACCGACNCGGCATTGCGCAACTACGCACCATGGGCGTGCGCGAAGTAAAGAAGATGTTAGGGGATTAGCTTATCCCGCAGCAGTGCCAACGACCCGGTCCCGCGCGGACCGGGTTTTTTTATTGCCAGCGGTCCATATACTGTCGCATCGAGACTTGCAATTCCAGATTGTCCCTCTTAATCGCCCCCTTGTGGACGATCCGCGCCTTGCNCACCAGCATCGCCTGTGCGACCTCGCGTCGCTCCGGTGACAATGCGGGCCCTTCGCGCAGTAATTTATCGAGGGCGTAAACCCGGAAGCGGTCCATCGCGTAGTGAGCCTGCGACAACTGATCGTCGTGCCCGCCGTATTTGCGGATCAACTGCTCTGCCAAGTATTCGACCTCATAGCGGCAGGCGATGCGCAACCACAACTCGTAGTCCTCACAGGCGGGCAATTCTTCGTC
Organism: Gemmatimonadota bacterium; assembly: GCA_002724215.1. Taxonomy (GTDB): domain Bacteria; phylum Latescibacterota; class UBA2968; order UBA8231; family UBA8231. Next base: position 9,020 of record PBOD01000013.1, read on the forward strand.
GAAGGGACCGACCGCNGCGAAGACCTCGCGGTGGATCGCAATCGACGAGGGAGACATCACGCACAGCGGCAAAGCCCGCAAAAATATATCGCCGCCGTATTTGCGGTGGTGTTTGTGAGGATTAACCCGCACGCCGTTGCGGATCCAGATCTCGTCGGTATGGCAAACCAGCAACCCGCTCGCGGCGAGCGCCGCGGCCTGGCGCGCCAACTTGCCCGGCAGCCACTCATCGTCCGAATCGAGCAGGGCGATCCACTCGCCGCGGGCGTGCTCCAACCCGCGATTGCGCGCCGACGAGACTCCGCCGTTGCGCTCCATGACCACAAGTTCCACGGCCGCGCCAAATTGCGCGCGGACGGCTTCCGGGGTGCCGTCGGTGGAGGCGTCGTCGACGACGATCNCCTCGTATTCGGCATCCCGTTGTGCCAAAACCGAGCGAATTGCCCGCCCGACCAATTCCCTCCTGTTGNAAACCGGAATAATGACCGAGAACATCNCNGCGCCCTANTCGACTCCGGCGGCCTCGTCGAGCTTGGCAGTGACNAGGTCGGCGGTGATGACTTCGGGCAAGACCAGGGGATGATCGGGCCGGCNCGGTGGGAAGATNACGTAGAGCGGCACGCCCGAACGACCGAAGGCCTGCAATAACTGAGTGATCTCGGGATTGCGGTTGGTCCAGTCGGCCTTGACCAGCGCCACGTCGTGCTCGGCGAATTTGTCGCGCACCACGTCCTGCGCCAGCACCGCGCGCTCGTTGACCTTACAGGTCCAGCACCACTCGGCGGTGAAGTCGATGAAGACCATGCGCCCGCCAGCGACCAACTCTTCGACGCCCGCAACGCTGAAGGNCCGCCAGGCCAGTGCACCCGCGGCCGGCTCGACCGCCAGCGCGCGCTCGGTCGATAGCACCGGATGGAGGAACGCGCCATAGCCCCCNACCAATAGTGTCAGTACTACCAGCCTGGCGATCCACCGAGAGCGAAGGTTGTGCTGCACGCCCCCCCATTGCCCCCACACCCAGCAAGCCACGCTCAATCCCAGCAAAAAGGCACCCGTCCAGATCACGCCTTCGACACCGACCTGATTGCCCAGCACCCACAATAACCACAATACCGTGGCCACCAGTAAAAAGCCCATCAACTGCTTGAAGCGCACCATCCAGGGACCGGGTTTGGGCACTAGTTCCATCCACTCGGGCTTGAGCGCCAACACGGCATAGGGCAGCGCCATGCCGACGCCAATCGCCGCGAAGATCGCAATGACGACAACAGCAGTCTGCGCAAAGGCGAAACCGAGCGCGGTGCCCAAAAAGGGCGCGGTGCACGGCGTGGCGAGTATCGTCGCCAGCACGCCATTGAGAAAGGAACCCANCAAGCCCTCGCGCCCGGCCAAGCCGCCCAGATTGCCGCCGCTACCCGGCAGCAGAATCTCGTAGACCCCGAACAGGCTCAAAGCNAGGGCGAAGACCAGCGCGCTCATCGCCATGACAAAACCGGGATATTGGAACTGGAAGCCCCAGCCAATCTGCTCGCCGCCGCTCTTGAGCGCCAATACCACCAGCGCCAGCGCCAGGAAGGTCGCGACGATGCCCGCGCAAAAGGCCCAACCCAATTGCCGCACCCGCCCGGCCTCTGCGCCGGCCTGGCCAACGAAGCCGAGTATCTTGAGCGAGATGACCGGCAGCACGCAGGGCATCAAATTGAGAATTAGTCCGCCCAGTGCCGCAAACGCGATNTAGACCCATAGCGCGCGATCGCGGTCGCCNCTGACGGACCGGTAGTCGCGCTGCAAAAGGCCCGGCCCCACGCTGCGCGGAGCCGCCGCCAGATCCAACTCCAGCAGCCCGGCGNGCTCAACGCCGTCGATAGCGTAGACGAGTACGCCGCTCAGGCGCTCGATCGGTGCGGTGCTATAAGGTTCGAGGCGNAGCGCGATGTGATCGGCGGCGGAACTGCGGGCAAAAAAGGCGAAATTATCTGCCACCAGCGGATAAAAATCGGGCGCCCGCCCCGTCTGGGTGAAGGTCGCGCCTGCCCTCTGCAAACGCACATCAACTGCAATCGCTTCTGCCTCGTGGACCTTCAGATCGACCACCACGAGCTCGTCCAGGGGGNCGGGCACCAGCGCCGCATAGNGGTCGAAGAGCGGCGCGTCAACAGAGGCTGTGGGCACGGCGGCCACCGGCAGCGCCAACTTTAGNGATGCCGCGCCCGGAATGCACAGCTCGCGACATACCAACCAGGACACTTCGGCGGCCAGGTGGAGGGTGTCGCCCGGTGCCAGCGCCGACGGCACCGTAGCCGCGGCGATGAGCATGACTTCCTCAGCGTAGCCGTAAACCGTTAGATCGCCCTCTTCGCGATACTTGCCGGGCAGAGGCCATTGCAGCGGGCCGGATTCGGCGCCGGCGGGCAGCTGCCAGTCGACCTGTATCGGCAAGCCGGCGTCGCCGCTGTATTGCCAGTAGGTGTGCCAGCCATCATCCATCGTCAAATAAACGCCCAGACGCAAGGCACCGCCGGGGGCGACAGCTGCGGCGTCGGCGCGCAATCGGGCCTGCACAGGATGGTCGCCGGCCATGGCGTCGAGCCGGCCGCACAGAGCCAGACAGTAAATGGCGATGTAGAGCTTGCGCACGGCCCCTCCTCGGATGAATGCGAGTGCCGTTTTTACATATCCGCGCGGGCCGAGCTACGTTTCAGACCGCCCGTGCCGCCCGGTGCAATTGTTCGACGTCGATGAGCCGGCAGCCAAATTCGCGCGCGAAATCGACCAGTTGCTGGCCCCTGGCCATAGATCCATCGGCCGCCATGACTTCCGACATCACCGCCGCCGGGAACAAGCCCGCCCGCCGCGCCAACTCGACCGAGCCCTCGGTGTGTCCCTGCCGCCCCAACAGACCCTCCGGTCGGGCGGCCAGCGGCAAGACATGCCCGGGAATGACGAAATCGCCGGGACCGGCCTCAGGGTCCAGCACCCGCAAGATCGACGCGGCTCGATCCGCCGCCGAAACACCCGTGGTGACGCCGGCAACCGCATCGAAGGGCAGGCCGAAGCGCGGGGTGTTGGGATCGGCGTTGTGCGGCTCGATCAGTCCAATCCCCAACCGGGCGAGATGGTCTTCGGTCGTGGCCAGGTGCAGCATGCCGCGCGCGTCCTTGAGCATGCGGTTGATCTTGGCACCGGTAACATGCTCAGCCGCGACGATCAAATCGCCCTCGTCCTCGCGCTCNGCCGCATCGACCAGTACTAGGAACTGCCCGGCGCGAAAATCTGCGATCGCCTCATCCAAAGAACAGAACATCGCTCAGCCCAGCCGGTGCGCAGCGAGCACCNCCGCGTCCAATTCAATGCCCAACCCGGGCGCGTCCGGGACCGTTATATAGCCATCGACGATCTCTTCGGCCGGCCGGATCAACCCGCCGCGCCAATCGACCTCGCCGAAGGCGAATTCAAGCACCGTGAAATTGGCCACCGTCGCCGCNAGGTGCACCCCGGCCATCGTCGATACCGGCCCGGCTGGGCTGTGNGGGGCGATGGGCATCTGCGCTGCCTCGGCCAAGGCAGCGATGCGCCGGCACTCGGTAATCCCACCGGCGTGCTTGACATCGGGCATNAGCACGTCGACNGCNCCCGCTGCGATATANTCCCAAAAGCCCTCGCGACCGACCTGCNCCTCGCCCCCGGCGATGGTGTGCCCCGCGTGCAGCCGCAACTGGCGCAGCGCGTCGATATTGTCGCGCGGTACCGGCTCCTCAAACCAGTAGAGATCCAGCGGTTTGACCTGCTCCGCCACCGCAAAGGCCAGCGCCAGATCGAAGCGTTGGTGGCAATCGACCAGCAGTTCAATCTCGTCGCCGATGGCCGCGCGCGTCTTTTCCAATCNCTCGACGCCGATGCCCGCGTCCGCGGCTATTCCCGGCCGGTCCATCCGCCGCCAGTGGACCTCGTCGAAGGGCGTGCTCTTGACCGCACTAAACCCCGCATCGACCGCTCGCCGGGCCGCGTCGGCAAAACCCTGCGGGCTGCGGTCGCGCGTGCCGCGATTCAAATTGGCGTAGACCCGCACCCTGTCGCGGCGCTTGCCCCCCATCAGCATCCAGCAAGGCACGTCCAGCGCCTTGCCGGCCAGATCCCACAAAGCCTGGTCCACTGCGCTCAACGCCGTGGCCCCGATACGGCCGGCGTCGCCCGAAAAAATGCCGCCGCCCCGCGCCATCTGCTCCCACAGCACCTCGACCTGCGTCGGATCCGCGCCCTGGAGTTTTTCCCCCAGCTGTTGCAGCGCCGCCACCACCAGCCCGTCGTTGCCGCTCTGGCTCGCCTCCCCCAGACCACTTAGCCCGGCGTCGGTATNCAATTGCACGAAGATCCAATTGCCGCGCGGCGAGGCATCGACCTGGTGAATTTCCAATCCCGTTATTTGCACATCAACTCTCCGCAAAAAGCTCGCTTATCATTCNTCGCACGCGACCTAAGAACATAATCCACGCCCCCAAAATCCGCTACGACACTCGGGCCGCAAATAGCGCCACCCCCACTGCCACCGCCACGTTCAAAGACTCTACCTCCCGCGCCATCGGTATGCGCAACACCGCATCCAGCGCCTTGCGCACCCCCGGCCGCAAACCCGTGCTTTCGTTGCCCGCGACCAGGACCCGCCGCTTGGGCCAATCCACCGCAAACAAATCCTCGCCCTCTGCCGCCGCCAAGCCGTAGATCCAACAACCCGCTTCTTGCATCCTGACCAGATCGCGCCCGATATGNGCACTCTGCACCACCGGCAGCCTGAAAATCGCCCCCGATGACGCCCGCACTACCTCGTCGTTGAGCGGATGCCCGCCGCGGTTGGAAAAAACCAGCGCCGCCGCACCNGCGGCTGCGGCNGTGCGCGCGACCATCCCCACATTGCGCACGTGCCGCACCTGGTCCAATACCGCGATAGTGCACTGCTCGTCGAGATCGGCCAGNACCTGATCCAGATTCGCCAACTGCACCGGACTCAATCGCGCGACCACATCCTGGTGGGCGCGCGTCCCGGCCAGTTTGCCCAATTTGCCCACTTCGACGAAATCGTAGCGCACCCCCTTGTCGCGAGCCANCTCTTTGATGCGCTCAACNTGCTCGCCCCGNGCTTCACGCGCNAAGTAGATGCGCTGGATTGGATGGCCTAATTCGAGCGCTTCGGCCACTTTGTCGCGCCCCCAGACCACGGCGCTATCGTCCCTTTTTACCAAGCTCAGCCCCCTGTTGAGTATTGAGCATAACTTTCATAAATATAGGTGTTTCCAAGATTCGCCAAAGTCTTTATGTTCTCGGCCNTCGCCCTCTTTCCCCGGAGGTGAGATATGGATCTCTTCGAAGCCGGGCTGCAGGCCCGCCAGGCGCAGGANCAGCCTCTNGCCGCGCGCCTNCGGCCGCGCAACCTCGACGAATATNTCGGCCAGGACCACATCCTCGGCCCGGGCCGCCTGCTNCACCGTGCAATCCGGGCCGACCAACTGGCNTCGCTGGTNTTCTACGGCCCGCCCGGCACCGGCAAGACGACCCTNGCCGCNGTCATCGCCAACACCACCCAATCGCACTTCATCTCAATAAACGCCGTCCTNGCCGGCGTCGCCGATATCCGCCAGGCCGTCGATGAAGCCGGCGAATTGCGCAAATTGCATGGGCGCAAGACGATACTATTTATAGACGAAGTTCACCGCTTTAACAAAGCCCAGCAGGACGCGCTGCTGCCCTGGGTCGAAAACGGNACCATCATCCTCATCGGCGCCACCACCGAAAACCCCTATTTCTCGGTCAACCGCCCCCTGCTCTCGCGCAGCCGGGTCTTCCAGCTCAAAACTCTCGAACCCGCCGACCTCGAACGCATCGCCCAGGCCGCGCTAACCGATCCGCGCGGCTACGCCAACCGCCCCATCGATCTCCAACCCGAAGCGCTGGCGCACCTGGTCGATGTGGCCAATGGCGACGCCCGCGCACTGCTCAACGCCCTAGAACTGGCCGTCGAAACGACGGAGACCGACACCCAGGGCCACATTGTCATTGACCTCGAAGTCGCCGAGGAATCGATCCAGCGCCGCGCGCTGCTCTACGACAAGGAAGGCGACTATCACTTCGACACCATCAGCGCCTTTATCAAGTCGCTGCGCGGCTCCGATCCCGACGCCGCGCTCTACTGGCTCGGNCGCATGGTCTACGCCGGCGAAGACCCNCGCTTCCTCTTCCGCCGCATGCTCATCTTCGCCAGCGAGGATGTCGGCCTGGCCGACCCCGAAGCACTACAGGTGGTNNTCGCCGCCGCCGAATCCTTCGACCGCATCGGCCTACCGGAAGGGCGCTTCCCCCTAGCCCATGCCGCGCTCTACNTGGCGACCGCGCCCAAGAGCAACTCGACCCTGGCCTTTTTCGACGCGCTGGAAGCGGTCGAAAAAGAACAGGAGGAGGAAGTACCCAACCACCTCAAGGACGCCAGCCGCGACTCCGAAGGCTTCGGCCACGGCGCTGGCTATCTCTATCCCCACGCCTACCGCGAGCACTGGGTCGCCCAGCAGTACCTGCCGCAGAGCCTGCAGGGCCGGGCCTTCTACCAGCCCTCGGACCAGGGCCGCGAGAAAGACACGGGCACTTTGGTACACCGCCGCCGCGAACTGCAGTTGGCGGCAATGCTCGAAGGAGAACACGCCCCACACGAAGTCCTCTCCTTCTCGCCCCCCGACGAAGCCCGCGACCAGTGGCTCAAACGCGCCGCCGGCGAAGCGAGCACCCAACTCGCCCGGGTGCGCGAGCAACTCTTCGCCCCGCTCGAGATCGAGCGCCACCACCTGATTCTAGACCTCGAAGCCGGCACCGGCCTGCTAACCTGGGAAGCACTGCGCCGCGTGCCCGAAGGGGGCGTATGGGCCCACGCCACCGACAAGACCTCCGCCGTGGCGCTGGCGGAAATCGCCACCCACCTGCCCGAGTTGGAAAGGCCCGTCGTGCTACAGGGACCGCTGCTCCAGCTCGAGGAGCAAATCGCCGCCCGCGCGGCAGAACTGGAGACGGCAGCGACCGACATCCGCTTCAATGTCATTGTCGGTCGCAATGCCCTCGGCCCGCTCACTGCCAAAGCCGACATCGCCGCGACCCTGTGCCAGCACCTGGCCCCCGGCGGTCACCTCAGCCTGGTCGAGACGCTCTCGCGCCGCTCGCAGCGCCTGCACGTGTTGATCGATCTCGACCGCCTCGACGCCGATCTCGCCGAGCGCCTAGTCGCCGCCGAGGAAGCCATCTACGCCAACGCCGACAATCCCCAGGTCAACTGGGATGTCGAAGATATCGTAAAACTCTGCGCCGACGCCGGCTTAAGCCAGGTCCACACCCGCGTCGATAGCCAACCCTCCCAACGCCATATCGACCCCCGCCAGCTCAATCACTGGTTCAACCCCGGCGGCGAAAAGCGCCACACCTATGCCAACTACCTGTCGCAGCACCTCGACGAGGGCGAACTGCAGCAGGTGCGCAAGCTCTTTGAGCGCGAACTGGCCCACCGCACGGTGCCCTGGACCACGACGCAAGTCTTTTTGCAGGCCCACGTATCCTGATGTACTTCTAGTTGATTTATACCCTGACACCGCTTAAATTACGGCCGTTCAGCAACTAACACACAAAACCCGCCGAGATAGCCCATGATCGTCAAGCGATTGGCCTGGCTCCTGCTCTTAGGACTCAGTGCTTGCAGCACGACCGAAGAGCAGGTCGTCGAATTGCTCGAGCAAATGGCCGCCCACCCCATCGACTCACCCGGCTGGCAAGACGCCGTCGATCAATTGGCGGCGATCGGTCGCCCGGCTGCCCGCCAACTCGTCGCCCGCCTCAACCCCGATCTCTACACGGGTGAGGACTACCGCGAATTCCGCGACGAACACGAAAAACTCCGCACCGGCTGCGCACTGGCCCTGGGCCGGATCAAACCGCGCGGAGCCGCCGGCGCGCTCCAGAGCCGCATCAGTGACGCCTATACCGATAGCGAGCGCATCGCCTGCCTGTGGTCCATGGGCGAAATAGGCTATTCGCAGGCGGCGCTAGACGCGGCCAAAGCCCAGCTCGAGGACCAGGACCCCGCCATCCGCATCCACGCGGCCATCGCCATGCTCAAAATGGACGACGACCTCGGAGCCGGCGAAATAGAGGGGGCCCTCGCCAGTGCCGACGACACTCTGGCCCAGACCGCGATGCAGGGGCTGGAAGAAGCCGGATATTTCGGCGCCCCCCTGCTTATGACATTGGGCGCGCGCGCAGGTCCCAATCAATCGGCGCTGGGCGCGGTCGTCGCCAAAGTCAAAGACAAACTCGTCGCCCAACTCAAAGCGGAAGAACCCAGTCACCGCCAGCGCGCCGCCCTGGCCCTGGGCCAAATCGGCGACCCGAGTACTGCCCCGGCACTGGCCAATTTGCTCGAAGACGCCAGCAACCAGGTGCGCTTCAGCGCCGCCGCCGCCCTGGCCGAAATGGGCCAGCCCCAGGGCACCGACTTCCTCTTTGAGGCCCTGCGCAATACCGATTCCATCCTCCGCGCCAACGCGGTAAAATTCCTCATCGATGTCCAGGCGCAATCCGGATCGGTCGAAGACCAGCTGGTGGCCGCCCTCGATGCGACCGATCCGTTGGCGCGGGCCGGCGCCGCTCAGGTTCTGGGCCAGGCCGCCGTGGCCTCAGCAGTGACGGCATTGATCACCGCCACCGCCGACGAAGTCGCCGAAGTGCGCGCCAACGCCGCAATGGCCCTCGGCCGCATCGGCTCCGCCCAGGGCCGCGAACGCCTTGAGCAATTACTCGACGACCGCGACGCCACCGTTTCCTACTACGCAGAATGGGCCCTCCGCCAGCTCGGCTCGGGCTGATCCTTTGTCCCTTATCGCTATGAAAAACGCCATGTACCTCATCTTGCTCGCCCTCTTCGCCCTGCCATCTCTGGCCGAAGCCGGCGAAACGCCTGAGACCATCCTCATCCGCCAGATGCTGTCCAACGATATCTCCGGCTACCGCCGTGGCAACGCCGAGCTAGCCCTGGGAGGTTATGGCGAACACTTCGTCTCCTATCTCGGCCACCAAAACGGCGACCCGCGAGCCTGGACCATCCGGCACGAGAGCCGCGACGCCCTGGCGGGCCAGATGGCAGCCGACATCCAGGCCAGCCGCTACGAAGTTACGCGCACCGTGCCCCATATCCTGGTCCGCGCCACCCATGCCATCGCCACCAGCATCGACTCGGGCCAGGTCGTAGATCGCCAGAGCGGTGCGGCGACCCCCGTTTACACCCAGCGCCTGTGGACTTTCCGCAAGACCGAGAACGACTGGCACGCCACCGCCGTGGTCGAAGACCTGGGCGATACGCTGCTGCCGGCGACACCGGGCTCCGACGCGGCTATAATCGAAGTACTGCAGAGCGAAGAACAAGCCTGGGAAGAGGGCAGCACCTCGGGCATCATCGGTCTCTTCGACGAGCACTTCACCGGCTACGACGGCCGTTCGACCTTCGCGCCGACCACCTGGAAAATCACCTTCAGCGGCGCCGAGGAAATGGAAAAGTGGCTCGACAAACGACTGCCCTACGTCCAGTACGATCTCGACCGCGAAGTACTCCACGCCGCCATTGGTGCCAAGGGCTCCGAAGCCCTGGCTGTCACCCGTGAGACCGTCGCCATAACCCATGCCAAGGGCCCGGCTAAACACAGCAAGGAGCGCTACGTGCTGTGGACGCTGAGCCGCCGTTCGGGGTCCTGGAAAATCACCAATATGCTCTACGATCTGGGGATCGCCGACTAGCCAGCGAGGACGCGCCATGGCTGAAAAGATCAACAACTACGAAAATACCAACCGCCTCTTCGACAAAGCCGCCGACCTGATCGAGCTTGACGAGGAGACGCGGCTGCTGCTCAAAACGCCCTTCCGCGAAATACAGGTCGAGGTCCCGATCCGCACCGATGCAGAAGAGCTCGATGTCTTCGTCGGCTATCGCGTCCAGCACTCCGCCGCGCGCGGCCCGATGAAGGGCGGTCTGCGCTACCACCCGGAGGTCGACTTCGACGAGGTCCGCTCACTCGCCTCGCTGATGACCTGGAAGACCGCGCTGGTCAACGTCCCCTTCGGCGGCGCCAAGGGCGGCATCACCTGCGACCCCCGCCAGCTCTCCGAGAACGAACTGGAGCGCCTGACCCGCAAGTTTATCGAGCGCATCGGCTTCGCCTTCGGCCTGCACCTGGATATCCCGGCCCCCGATGTCAACACCAATGCCAAGGTCATGGCCTGGATCATGGACCAATACGCCATCCAGAACGGCTATACCACCGGCATCGTCACCGGCAAGCCGCTCGAGTTGGGCGGCTCACCCGGGCGCGAGGCGGCTACCGGGCGCGGAGTCTCGCTGATCACCCAGGCCGCCGCTAGCGACTTCCAGATTCCGATCGCGGGCGCCCGCATCGCCATTCAAGGCTTTGGCAATGTCGGCTCTTTCGCCGGGCTGCTGCTGCAACGGGCCGGCGCCAAAATAATCGCCGTCAGCGACCACACCGGCGGTATTCAGAACGAAGCCGGCCTCGACGCCGAGGCGCTCTTTGAGCACGTGCGCCAGCACCGCGGTGTCGCGGGTTTTCCCGGCGACCAGATCACCAATGAGGAACTCCTAACCATGGAGTGCGATGTCCTTATTCCCGCCGCTCTGGGCGGAGTCATCACGCGCGAAAATGCCGCCGATGTCAAGGCCAAGATGGTCGTCGAAGCGGCTAATTCGCCGATAACCACCATCGCCGACGAAATTCTCGGTGAGCGCGGCATCCACGTGGTGCCCGATATCCTCGCCAACGCCGGCGGCGTCACCGCGTCCTACTTCGAGTGGGTGCAAAACATCCAGGTATTCACCTGGGATGAAGACAAGGTCAACGACGAAATCGAAAAGTACATGCTGCCGGCTTACCAGACGGTGCGCAATATCATGCGCGATCGCCAGGTGAATATGCGCACCGCCGCGTTCAGCATCGCCATCTCGCGCGTCGCCGAGGCCGAGCGCATCCGCGGCGGCCTCTAAGGGACGGGAACTATGGAAAAACTGGTCTGGCTGCTGGTCTTCACCATAGGCTATTGGTCTTATTGCATCTTCTGGGGCATCAAGGGCGCGCGCCAGACCAAAACGGCCTCCGACTACTTTATCGCCGGACGCGGCATCGGCCTGTGGGTCTTCGTACTGGCCGCCACCGCCACCTCCTTCAGCGGCTGGACCTTCGTCGGCCACCCCGGCACCATCTACAACGTCGGCCTACCCTACGCCTTCGCCTCCTTCTACGCCATCACCATCCCCTTCACCGGGGTGATGTTTCTCAAGCGCCAGTGGCTGCTGGGCAAGCGCTTCGGCTACGTCACTCCGGGCGAGATGTTTAGCGACTACTACCGCACCGACGCGATGCGCTTTCTGACCGTGATCGTCGCCCTGGTGTTCAGCGTACCCTATCTCGGCATCCAGCTCAAGGCCTCCGGCCTGCTCTTCAACCGCCTGACCAGCGGCACACCGCTCGAGGGTACCTTCATCCACTCCGTCGAGGGTGGCGCAATCATGCTCTCGATCGTGGTCTTTATTTACGTCGCCTCCGGCGGTCTGCGCTCCGTCGCCTATGTCGACTGCGCCCAGTGCATCCTGCTCGCCCTCGGCATCGTCATCCTCGGCTTTATCGCCCTCGACCTCGTCGGTGGTTGGGCCGCCTTCAAGGGCGGTCTGGCCGCGCTCGCCCAGACCAAGCCCGACATGGTCGCCATTCCGACGCGCCCCGAATCATCATCCTTCCTCGAACGCGCCGGCACTCTCTTTTTTGATGTTGCCGGTGGCCCCTGGACCTGTTTGATGATCCTGACGTATATGTTCGCGCTGATGGGCATTCAGTCGGCGCCGGCCTTTTCGATGTGGGCCTTCGCCAACAAAGACCCCAAGCCCTTTCCCTGGCAGCAGGTCTTCGCCTCGTCGCTGATCATCGGCGGCATCATGTTCTTCTTTACCGCCTTTCAAGGCCTGGGCGTGCGCCTGCTCGACGACGGCCTGATCCCCGGCACCCAGGCGCTCAACCTACCCGCGTCCGACTATCTGGTCCCCTACCTGATCGACACCCTGGCCACCAGCTTCCCCTTTCTGCTCGGTCTGCTGGCCGTCTGCGCCCTGGCGGCGATGCAATCGACTGGCGCCGCCTATATGTCCACCGCCAGCGGCATTATCACCCGCGATCTCTACCGCCACTTTTTCAACCGCGAGGCCTCGCACGCCGCACAGGTCCTCGTCGGCCGCATATCCGTCGCCATCGTGGTTACCATGGCGCTATTGGTCGGCCTGGCCTCAGGCGATTTGCTGGTCCTGCTAGGCGGCCTGGCCGTGTCCTACGGCTTCCAGATGTGGCCGGCGCTTCTGGGCATCTGCTATATCCGCTTCTTTACGCCCAGGGGCATCGTCTACGGCCTCGTCGCCGGGCTGCTCGCGGTGACCTTCACCTATATCACCGAATTGGGCGGTCTCATCGGCATCGGCCGCTACCCGCTCACTCTGCACAGCGCCGGCTGGGGCATCATCTTCAACCTCGGCATTGCGACGCTGGTCAGTTTGTTCACCCAGCCTCGGGACGACGAGTCCCGGTCTCACCGCAACCGCTACCACGACTTCCTCAAAGAGTANACTGGCCTGCCCGAGGACAAGAAGCACTGGAAGACCCCGATCTGGGTGCTGACGATCGTCTGGTTCCTCTGCGCCATCGGTCCCTTCGCCATACTCGGCAACGAGACCGACCCGGCCCTGTGGTCCTTCGGCATCCCCTCGCTGTGGATCTGGCAAATAGCCTGGTGGATCATCGGCTGCATTATGATGTACTTGCTGGCATTCAAGCTTGAGATGTCGACCGTGCCCGAACGCGAGATCGAGTCGCTATCTCAGGAAGAGTAACGGCCGCGAGACCGGCCCGTGGATGTCAAACGCTATATTCGTCTGCTGCTGGCCCTGGCCGGAGCGCTGCTGTTCACCCTGTTCATCCCCGACCAGGACGGCACCAGCGGCCTGAGNCTCTTNCCNCCCGCCGCAGCCATTCTCGTCGCCGTGGCCACCGGNCGCCTNATCCTGGGGCTTGGCCTGGCCATACTCGGCGGCGCGCTGATCTCGCTGCCTGCTGACGTGCCCCTCTACATGCTGCCCTTGCGCGGGTTGCAACGCGCAGTTGTCGACTTCGTCTGGTCGCCGCTGCGCGAGTCCTTCCAGCTTTTCATCCTCGGCTTTACCGCGTCGCTCATCGGCATGGTGCGCGTAGTCGCACTGGCCGGCGGCACCCGCGGCATCGCCGAATTGCTGGTGGCCCGCGCCGCCGGCGCCCGCTCGACCCGCATGGCCACCGCGCTATTGGGCCTGGCCATCTTCTTCGACGACTACGCCAACACCCTCGTCGTCGGCACCACCATGCGNCCGATTACCGACCGCTTCCGCATTTCGCGCGAAAAACTCGCCTATCTCGTCGACTCGACCTCAGCCCCAATCGCCGGCGTCGCCATCGTCAGTACCTGGATCGGCTTCGAGGTTGGCCTCTTCGACAGCGCGATGGAGCAGGTCAACTCGGGCGTGTCGGGCTACGAGCTGTTCTTCCGCGCGCTGCCGGCCCGCTTCTACTGCCTGCTGACCCTGGCCTTCGTCGTGCTCTCCATCGCGCTGGGCCGCGACTACGGCCCGATGCTCAAAGCCGAGCGCCGCGCCCGCCGCACAGGCCAGGTTCTGGCTNCAGACGCCGACCCGCTGACCGGCGGCGAATCGCAAATCCCCGACCACCCCGGCCTGAAAGCNCATTGGGGCGTGGCCGCNGCACCGGTCCTGCTGGTCGTCTGCGGCGTACTCGNCGGCATGCACTACGACGCCCGCCTCGCCCCCGACGTGGTCNCCGCTCACCNGGCCCACGGCTTCTTCAGCCGCCTCTACTGGACCCATGTCTTCGCCAACGCCGACGGCGCCAAGGTGATGTTTCTCTCTGCCCTGGCCGGCTCGCTCCTGGCCATGATACTGGCGCTCACCCGCCGCGAGGAAGCCGGCGACCAACGCCCGCTCAAACTGCCCCAAATCCTCAAGACCTGGACCACCGGCATCACCGGTTTTTCCTACGCGCTGATCATTCTGGTCCTGGCCTGGGCGATCAAGGAAACCTGCGAGGCCGTTGGCACCTCCGCCTATATCATCGGCGCGCTGTCCGGCTTTTTGGATCCCAGCTACCTGCCTCTGCTGATCTTCCTGCTCGCCGCCCTGGTCGCCTTCTCGATCGGCACCTCCTGGACCACCATGGACATCCTGCTGCCGACCATGATCCCCGTCGCCTACGACATGGGCGGCTTGCCCCTGACGGTCCTCGCCGCCGCCGCCGTCCTCGACGGCGCCATCTTCGGCGACCATTGCTCCCCCATCAGCGATACCACCGTCCTCTCTTCCATCGCCGCCGCCTGCGACCACATCGCCCACGTCCGCACCCAGGCCCCCTACGCCCTGACCACGATGGCNGCCGCCGGCTTGTGCGGCTATCTCGGCAGCACGCTATTCTGGTCGCCGCTGGTTGGCCTGGGCCTAGGCCTGGCGGTCATCGTCGCCGTCCTCCTGCTCATAGGCAAAAAGACAGACGAAGACTAACACCCGGCCTTCCTCTATGCTCTTTTTAACAGGGATTGTGTACTAACCAAGGACCGTAAGGGGGACCGATCNAGGAGGCAAATGATTGCGACCGTGAACAACTGATTGTGCCCAGTCGTCGATGCCTCCTACGGGATGGAGGCCCCATTGCAGGGACCGGGCACCTCTCTGCGCAGCTACCNCCCCGCCGTCGTCCGATCCACCAACTCCTCAATCACCATATCCAGCGCCCGATCCACCGCCGGCTCCCGCCCCTCCTCCTCCCCCAACGCCGCATCGTATGTTCCCCACCCCTCCAACCCCACCAATTCCAACAACACCTCCCCATCCGCTACTCGCACCAACTCCGCCGCCACCCGCACTGCGAAGCGATACTGCTCGGTCTGCTCCGCCGCCGTATAAGTAAAAGGCCGGTCATCGACAGATAGAACCTCCAATTGCATTAGCGCGTCGGCGCTCTCCTCATCGACCACCCGCAGGCGCCCGTCCTCGGCATAGGCGTCGACCGCGCGTTCGGTCAGCCGCTCGGCTACCGCGAATTCCGCCGACTGGTTTTCGGCCACCGGAATGCCGACGGTGCGGATGCCCCCGATCAGTCCGCCCGACGTCGAATAATAGGCACAGCCGCCCAGGACCAACGCGACCAGCGCCCATTCAAGCCTCGGGCGCATCCCCGGCATCCTCCCTGTCTCCGGCATCGGGCGGCGTTTCGGCCAGCACTCGCGCTCCATCTCCAACGGCGATCGGCTGGGCCTGCGGCCGACCGCTGATATCGGCACCCCGCACTTCCAATCGCTCCCATTCGCCTTCCCCTTTAGCCGAGGACACCGAATGCTCGACCATCATCGCGCTCAACGGGCGCGTATCGCCAACTACGGGCGCCTCTCCCACGGCCGGCGCCCGCACCGTGCACATCCGCGGCTGTACGTGGGTGGCAACCACCCGCGCCTTGACCATCTCCCAACTGCCCAGTGATTCGCCGCTGTCGGGGTCGACGATCTCCCCGTGCGACGCGAAGATGGCGAAGGCCATGCCCTCCACGACGCCGTGGTCGGCACCGATATTGAGCACCAGGGTCGTATCGTCGATAATAGCTGCTACCTTGCCTGCAATTTGCGCGCTCATCTGTCGTGCTCCTCAAAAAGAGAAACCGGCCCGCTTGCGCCGCGGGCCGGTCGGTCTACTTACTTGCGCAGTATCCGCGACACTTAGTCGTCCGCGGACCACCCATTGGCGACCTCGGCGTCAGGCGTCTGGTCGAGGATGAATTTCACCGGATTCCGATAGCCGCGGTGTCCACCGCGGCGGCGGTCCTGGTAACGCACCGCGTAGTGCAGGTGCGGACCGGTCGAACGGCCGGTACTGCCCATGGTCCCGATCTGCTGGCCGCGCACAACCTCATCCCCCTTCTCGACCATGATCTCGTCCAGATGGCCGTACTCGGTGCGGAATTCGCCCTCGCGAAAATACTTTTCGCCCTGGTCGTTGACTTCGTGTATATCGTGCTCGATCACCACCACCTTGCCCAACCGCTTGACGGTGGTCGCATGCGAGACGACCCCATCGGCCGTCGCGTAGATCGGCGTGCCCGTGCGGCCGGCGAAATCGACGCCGGCGTGAAAGGCCTTGAGCCCGGTAAAGGGATCGATGCGCTCCCCGAAGCGCGATGTCATCCAGGCCGTGCCCTTGCGGACTGGCGATATGGTGGGCAGGTGTTTGACATTGCCCTGGGTTTCGAGATACTTGCGCTCGATCTGCTCGAAACTTTCCTCCTGCAGACTAGCTAAACGCTTCAAGGCGTCGATGCGGGCGCTCAGGTCGCGCACCATCTCGCGCTTTTGCGCCGACAGAGCGGTAAAGGCCTCGGGCAAATCCTCCGACCCGCCGACGCCGACCTGGCGCATATCCGCCGACAGCGGCTCCATCTGGTGGTAGGCGCGCAGCAAGTCGTCGTCGGCGACCAACTGCTCCATCGCATTTTCCAACTGCTCGACGCCTTTACGCGATAGTTCGAGGCTGCGCAAGAGGTCGCCATTTTCGTCTTGCAGTGCCTCCAACGCCTGTTCCTGGTCGACTTTCTGGTAGTAGCCCTTGGTGTAATACCCGAAAGCGGCGAAAAAAAAGAAGGCGGCCAGCACGCCCAACCGCAAAAGAGTGGGGGCGAAGCGATACTCGCGAACCTGGCCGTCGTTGGCGGGGATGACGATGAAAGTAATGCGTTTCTTCGGCATATTGGTTATTATTCCTCCGGCCCTCTACCCACGCTACTCGACACCCTCTTTACAATGCCTATGTGCAAGAGTTTGCTCAACTTAAACCCTGCNAATTTACNGAATGCCCAATTGGAAGTCAATACTCGGCGGCCATGCTCTTAGCTATCGATATCGGCAATACCTGCATCGACCTCGGCCTTTTTGACGGGCCCGATTTGGTCCGCTGCGAGAAACATCCGCTAGGACCACCCGCAACAACGGGACTGCCCCGCCTGCTCGCCGAACTCGACAAGCCGCTCGCAGGGGTCGCCGTTGGTTCGGTAGTCGCGGATTTGGCCGGAGCCTATCTCGCCGCCTGCAGCCCCCATTGCCGCGGTCCCAGCGGCGAGATTGTCGGCGCATGGGACTGGGGGCTGGCGCTAGACTACGACGACCCCAACCGCGTCGGCGTCGACCGCCTCGCCGCCGCCGCTGCCGCCTATCGCCGCGCGCCAGACGGACACGCGGTAATCGTCGCCGATGCCGGCACCGCCATCACCGTCGACGCCGTCGATGCCCGGGGCACCTTCCTGGGTGGCGCCATCGCCCCGGGTTTGCGCATCGGCCTCGAAGCACTCGGCGCCAANACCAGCCTGCTGCCGCAAATCGAGGTGGACGCCGCCGCACCNCTCCTGGGCAAGAATACTCCGGACGGCCTGCGCGCGGGTGCCCTGCACGGTTCGACCGCGCTGATAGAGGGCCTCTGCACCCGTATCGCCGCGGAACTCGCAAGCCCTACGGCGGTCTTTCTCACCGGTGGCGACAGCCCGCTTTTGCACCCGCANATCGCGNTGCCAACCACCTGCGATCCGGCTCTGGTTTTGCGCGGTTTGGCCCTGGCCTTCCAGCGGCGCGCTCCTTGACTCTGACGGAGGCCGGTCGTATACTCAAACGACGCTCCCACGGGGATTTAAGCCCTCACCGACAAAGGAGTTCCGCTTGCTTTTTGTCCGGTTCCTGCTGCTATTTAGCCTGCTCTTGCCGGTGGCCAACGCCCGCGCTGAACGCAGCGTTCAGGAAGAGTACCGCTCCGTCCTCTGGACCATCGCCCTGCGTGTCCACCAACTCTACTTCGAGGAAGTCCACCCCGACACTTTGATGCAGGCAGCCGCCCGCGGNCTCTTCGCCGCGATGGACCCGGCCTCCGAATACACCTTCACACCCGCCGCCCTGTCCGCCATCGACAACCGCGACCAAATGCTGCGCAACCGCTTCAGCACCCTGATGCAGGTCGCCCAGACTATGGACGAAAATGCCTTCTACCAGGTCGCGCCAGATACGCTGATCCGCTTCGGCGTCGCCGGCATGATGGAGATTCTCGACCCCTATTCGGTCTTTTTGGAAAAGCGCAATCTCGACAATTTCAACATCCAGACACANGGCAAGTACGGCGGACTCGGCTTCCGCATCCAGGTGGTCTATCCCGACAGCGCCATCGCCGTGTNGAATCTCCTGCACGACCAGACCCCCGCCGCCCGCGCCGGGGTCCGTTCCGGCGACCTGATCACCGCGATCAACGGCACCTCTACCGTCGGCATGTCGGCCGGGGTCGCCGCCGACAGCATGCGCGGCGATCCGGGTACCGCCGTCACCCTGACCCTCGAGCGCGCCGACCGCAAGGCCCCCTTCGACCTGACCATCGTGCGCGAGCAGGTCCANATGACCAGCGTCTCGCTGAGCACGTTGTTCCCCGACGGCACCGGCTATATAAAGCTCGAGCGTTTCCAGCAGGGCTCGAGCCGCGAAATGCACAACGCCATCGTCGANCTCAAGGACCAGGGCATGCAGCGGCTGGTCTTCGACCTGCGCGGCAATGGCGGCGGCTACCTGCAGGAGGCCGTGCAAATCGCCGACCTCTTCCTGCCCAAAGACCGACTGGTGGTCTTCACCGCCGGGCGNGCCTTCGAAGATACCTCCAAGTATTTTACCCGCGACGACGCCCTGCTCTCCGACGANCCGCTCATCGTCTTGGTCAATGGCCAATCGGCTTCGGCCTCGGAGATCATTGTCGGGGCGGTACAGGACTGGGACCGCGGCCTGATACTGGGGGCGACTACTGTCGGCAAAGGCTCCGTACAGCAGGTGGTCNACATCGACGACAAGGCCGAACTCAAGTTGACCATGGCCGCCTGGCACACCCCGTCGGGCCGCTCGATCGACAAGCGCATGCGCAAAGACTCTACCCTCGTCGAAGCCGGAACGAGCGAATTCAAGACCCGCTTGCTCGAGCGCTTGGTCCGCGGCGGCGGCGGCGTCAATCCCGANNTCGAAATAGCCGGTCGCAAGGGCAACCGCCTCTACAGCCAGCTCAACGGCTTTTTCAGCCTCAACAACCAGTTCTTCTACTACGCCAGGCAACTGCCCTTTCACAAGCCCGACCTGGGCGAGGANTTCGTCGCCGACGATGAAGATTTAAAGGCCTTCCGCGCCTTCGCCGAAGACCGCGGCTTCGAGTATATGAGCGAAGCCGAGGCCCACATCAAAGAACTGGATAAGATCGCCGAGGGGGAGGAGTACAAAAAGCTCGAAAAACCCCTCAACCGGCTGATCGACGAAATAGACAAAATCGAGGAGCAGCACTGGGAAGACAACGAAGATCTCATCGCCTGGCGGCTGACCTTTGACGTACTGGAAAAGGCCTTTGGCCTCAATGCGGCCGAAGCCTACAATATCACCGTCGATCCCCAGGTGCTNGAAGCCCGCCGCATCATCGCCGACGACGGCGAATACGAGATGTGGTTNCAGAAGCGAGAAATCGGCGTCAGCGAGGAAGACTCGATCGCCCAGGAGGACGACGNGGACGACGTCCAGTAAGCCCATGGCCGATCCCGCCCCCAAGGCGTGGACCAGCAGACCGGAGCTGTGGCTCGGTGCCGGTCTGCTGGTCCACGCCTTTTTTCTTGCCGCGCTCTCAGGCGATGCGTTGCGCCCCTTTTTCAACGACGCCTCGCACACCCGACGCGGCTTCGATTTCGCCGTGTTCTACCTGGCGGGNCAGGCCCTCGCCGAGGGGCGCGACATCTATGCGGTAGAGGGCGCTTTCGGCTTCCGCTACCTGCCGGCCTTCGCGCTCACCGCCGGGCGCTTCTTCGCGCTGTTCCAACCGCTGACGGCCTACTTCCTGCACCTCGGCATCACCGAACTATTTCTCGCCGCCAATTTGTGGTTGACCTGGCGCTTNAGCGATGCACCGCGGCGGGGACCCGCGCTCTTTATGTGGCTGGCCTTCAGCCCCTATTTCCTCGAACTCTACATGGGCCAGGTAAGCTTCTGGGCCGCCTCGCTGCTATTCTGGCTGCTGGCGGCCTGCCAGCGCGGCCAGGGCCGCTGGACGGGGCTCTACTGGGCGGGCGCCATACTGATTAAACCCAACGCCCTGATCCTGATCCCCGCCCTGGTGCGCCTCCGCGCCCTGCGCATGGCCATTATCGGCCTGGGCCTGGCCCTGCTCTCCTCGCTGCCCTATTTCCTGCTCTATCCCGAAGGCCTGGATTCCTTCATCCANAGCAATACCCAGGGCGCGCACGTCAAAGGCGCCCTGACCCACGCCGGCAATCTCGGCCTCCAGGGCGCCCTCACCAGCCTGGTCGCCANACTCGCCGACCGCCCTCTGGCCGAACTTTCTACGCTAGCCGACCTGCCCGCTCTCGGCCGCGCCGCCATCTATATCTCGCAAGCGGCCATTCTCCTTGTCGCCCTCCTCGCCAGCCGCCGCCAGCCCCAACATGAACCCGTCCCACTGCTGGCGCTGTGGCTGTGCACNTTTTTCCTCATCTACAAAGACGTGTGGGAGCACCACTACGTCTTCCTGCTGCCCGTATTCGTATCCCTGTACCTTTACTCAAACAACTCTAAATTACTGTGGATATTTAGCTTTATAGCACTACCAACGCCCTTTGTATTCTTCGATATCCAATCGGGCACCTATGGCGCGATTGACCCGGAACGCACCTGGTCGATCGCCACCTCGCTCTGCTATCGCAGCAGCAAGCTGATTCCCCTGGCTTATTTGTGGTTCGCGTTGTGCCGCCAGCGCTTCCCCAATNCTGCTTCCTGAATCCTAAACTTATATTTATATTTTAGATACAGAGCAATTCTAAGCGCCAAGCCTTGCTCTTGGTATGGCAGAAGCTTAGTTTATATGCTTTGCCCCTGGCAATTACAACNAATCTCATTGCCCTTAAAGCATTTGCTACCCTGCACTTATGCCAACTAACCCCCAGCGCAGACGACTGCCTCCGTGGCTCAAGGCCAAAGCGCCGGGGCATCCCAACTATCTAGATATCAAGCATCTGATCGCCGATCTGCGCCTCAATACGGTGTGCGAGAGCGCCCAGTGCCCCAATATCGGCGAGTGCTGGGGCCAGCGCACCGCGACCTTTATGATTCTGGGCGATATCTGCACCCGCAGCTGCGGTTTTTGCGCCATCAAGACGGGCCGCCCCGTGGGCCTGGACGAGGGCGAACCCGAGCGCGTTGCCGCCGCCATCGCTCACCTCGATTTGCGCCACGCGGTCATCACCTCGGTCAATCGCGACGAATTGCCCGACGGCGGCGCGGAGATCTTCGCCCGGACGATTGCAGCCGTACACCAGCGTTGTCCGCAGACATCCGTCGAGGTGCTAATTCCCGACTTTAAGGGCGATTGGGACGCCCTCGCCACCGTCATGGCCGCCGGGCCCGACATTCTCAACCACAATATCGAATGCCCGCCCAGCCTCTACTACAAAATGCGGCCCCAGGCCCAATACGACCGCTCGCTGGAGCTGTTGCGCCGCGCGCACGAGATGGGTCCGGCACCAACCAAGTCGGGCATGATGTTAGGCGCGGGTGAGACCCGCGACGAGATCGCGCAGAGCATCCGCGATTTAGCCGCAGCCGAATGCGCCATTCTCACCCTCGGCCAGTATTTGAGTCCCTCGCCCAACCACGTGCCCGTCGAGCGCTTCGTCGATCCCGATGAATTCGCGGCATGGCGCCACTTCGCCCTGGAACTGGGCTTCCGCCACGTCGAATCCGGTCCACTGGTGCGCAGCTCGTACCACGCCGCCGACCAGCTCGACCACGCGGCCAGCCCCCTGCTATCCATTGACACCGCTCGCTAAGAGGAGCCAATGAACTTAGAGAAGAAGGCCATATCCGGTTATTTGCAGCGCAAGAAGCTACTCACCCGCGGCACTCCGATCCGCGTCATGAGCCTGAGCGACGGCCTCAAAAACAGGGTCTACTACGTATCGGGCGCCGGCAAGGCCTGGATCGTCAAACAGGCGCACTCGCGCGCCCAGCTCAAGGAGCGCTGGTGGATCGACCGCAAGCGTATCTTCGCCGAAAAAAGCTGTATCGAGATCCTCGCGCAATTCCTCGCCCCTGAGATCATTCCCGAGGTCGTGTTGGAAGACCGCACCGATTTCATTCTGGTGACGACGCCGCCGCCGCACCAGTCGGTGCTATGGGAAAACGAACTGGCCGACGGCCGCATCGATCTGCAGATTGCAGTCCAGTGCGGCGAGTTGTTGGCCACGGTCCACAACGAGACCGCCGGCGTGCCCGAGATCAAAAAGATGTTCAGGGAAACCAAGGCCTTCGAGCAGCTGCGCATCGAGCCGCACTACAACTATATTGTCAATGCCTTCCCCGATCTCAAAAAAGCCATTGGCGCCCGCTCCAGCCGCCTGCTCAAAGAAGCCAACTGCCTGGTCCTCGCCGATTTGCGCCCGCGCAATGTCTGGATCAACAACGGTCAGCTCTACCTCGTCGACTTCGCCACCGCCCACTACGGCTACCCGACCTTCGACTTGGCTTTCTACTCGGCCGACATGGTGGTCAAAGCGATGCAGAACAGCACCCAGAAGGCCGCTTACTTAGAAGCCGTCAACGTATTTTGGAACGGCTACTTCCAACTGGCCAGTTATAAGGGTGTAAGAGAAGTCGAAAAACAGGCCGTACACGATTTGGGCTGCCTGCTGTTGAGTGCAACCGACGGCCGCCAGCCCGCTAATATCGAGGACGAACACGTCGCCGGACTATCGCGGCGCATCGCCCAGAGCCTGCTTTTCACCAAGTTGGAAAAAATCGAGGATATCACCGAATTCATCAACCGCACACTGATCGACGGCTAACCTACCTGTCCCTGCAAATCCTCGCCGCTGGAGCGGATGTGGTCAGCCATCGCCCGGCGGGCACCGTCGGCGTCCCGGCCTTTGAGCGCGGCGAGAATCCGGCCGTGTTCGCGGAGCGACAGTTCGGCCCGCCGGCCGGCCAAGGCGGGCTCGGATAAGCTCCCTTTGATCCAGGCCTGTAGGTGGCTTCGGGTAGTTTCGAGCAGGTTGTAGAGAATCGAATTGTGCGTCGCCCGCGCCACCAGCAGGTGGAATTGNAGATCGCTCTCNAGAAAGCGATCCCCATCGTCCAGNGCCCCCTTCATCCCCTCCAGCGCNGCGGNGATCGCCGCCAGATCTTCGCCCGTCGCACGCCCAGCCGCCAGTTGCGCATTCTGCGANTCNAGCATCATTCGCGTCTCGGCCAAATCCTGTATTTTCTTGCCATCGAGNGCGAANCCCCACTGCAGAGCCTTTTCGAGATACNGACTATTGTCACAAACGAAAGTCCCCTCGCCAACCCGGCCGTCGAGCACGCCCATGACCGCCAGAGAGCGCAGGGCCTCGCGCAGCGACGATCGCCCGACCCCAAAGCGCTTGCACAACTCGCGCTCAGGCGGCAAGCGATCCCCCGGTTTGAGCACATTGCGGGCGATCAACTCGGTGATCTGAGCGACGATTTCATCGCTCACCGAGGTGCGGTGCACGGGACGCATGGCCTCGCCCGCCGCGGGTGGCACCTTTTTNGGCTCGCTTNCCATATATCACATCTCTTTAATTAGCAATTACTTGTGATATAATTTAAAAAGGGCTCAAGATTCTATTTGCTGATGGTCTGACCATTAGCTATTTTCATAACNGTAACCAACCTTGCTCTTTGCTGTCAAGAGGATAATGCTCATGTCACAAACGCTGGATCTAGGCCCNCGCGCAGAGCTGGTGTCGATGGATNGCCATTGCGACGATATCACCATCGCACTGTATANGCCCGAAAGCGATCANGGCCCCGTCTACAAGGTTCACACCTACAGCAACCTGCCNAGCGCANCAGCGCGCATTGCCGAAGTCGCAAAAATCATGCAAACCCTGGGCGGCATGGAGCAAACCCCGGATGGCCTNTTGCGCTTTCCCTGCGGTCACGCCCACCTGCAAGCCGCCAAACGCCTCTTCCTCGATNCGTGCAAAATCGACCCCNCAACCCCTGNCGAGGTCCGCCCCTTGCGCGTCTTCGACAANAAGGCCAATGGCACCATCGCCATCGCCAACCTCGGCGACGGCCTNTACGAAGCCCGCCCCGAGGAGGATGCCCAGGGTCAGGACCGCCGCGTCACCACCATCGCCCGCGGCCTGATCAAACTCGGCGAAATGGAAGAGGTCGCCGACTATACGACCCAGGCCCGCTTCGCCTGCGGCCAGTCCCACGATGAATTGATCGGCCTGCTGCTCGTGCGCGCCCCCAATGTGCGCGCCGCCATGCGCGAAGCCGAGGATATGGCCTCGCGCGGCGTGCTCTCNGCCCCCAGCGCCCAGGAATAAAGGAGANTTNGATGACTNCTCTCNATGACCAGCCGCGAACGCGTCCTCGCCGCCCTGCGCCGCGAGCCCGTAGACCGCACGCCGCTGTGCAACCCCACCTCCGTCGCCACCGTCGAACTGATGGATCTGGTCGATGCCCCCTTCCCCGACGCCAACCGCAAGCCCGAACTCATGGCGCGGCTGGCGGCTACCGGCTATACCGAGCTGGGCTTCGACACCATCATGCCGGTCTTCACCATTATTCAGGAATCATCGGCCCTGGGTTGCAAGATCCAGTGGGAGCAGAAGGACAACTGGCCGACCGTNNGCANGAGCGAGCCGATCTGGCANGACCCCGACGATATCAAAGTGCCCGCCGACCTCTGCACCCACCCCGACACCTCTTGCGTCACCGAGGCGATCAAAATTTTGCGCAGGGAATACGGCGANGAGGTCGCCATCGTCGGCAAGACCATGGGCCCCTGGTCNCAGGGCTACCACTGCTTCGGCGTCGAGCCCTTCCTGCTGATGTCGCTGGACGACCCGGGCAAGACCAAGCTCTGCCTCGACCGCCTCAAAGAGATCACCATCGAATNTGGCCAGGCCCAGATCGATGCCGGCGCCGACGCCCTNTGCCTGCCCGACCACGCCACCGGTGACCTCGTCAGCGGCGAGTACTACGAGCGCTACCTGCGCGACATGCACATCGAATTCGCCGAACGGCTCAAGGTGCCGATNATCCTCCATATCTGCGGCCGCACCGTCGATCGCATGGAGTATATCGCACAGACGGGCATGGCGGCCTTCCACTACGACTCCAAGAACACGCCTGAGGAGTCGATGGATATCGTACGCGGGCGAATTTCGCTAGTGGGCAATATAAATAACCCCGAGACCCTATTTTCCAAAGGGCCCGAAGTCGTCAACGCCGAAGTCACGCGCAACCTCGANGCCGGCGTGCAACTCATCGGCCCCGAATGCGCGATTCCGCTGCAGACTTCGATCGAGAACCTCAAGGAAATCAACCGCACCGTGCGCGAGTGGCACCGGGACCAGACCGCAAATTAGGAGACAGGCAAAACGACATGGCAGAGATTACCGATATCGCCAATGAATTCATCCGCGACGAGATCGAGGAGTTCATCGANCGCGACGACGAACGCGGGCACATTGTCGATCTGTTTGCCCAGGCCAGCGAGAGAATGCAGAATATTTCCGCCGCTCTCATCGATGGCGATCATGAAGCCGTTGACGAGCAGACCGGCCAGGCCATCGCAGACGGCGTCGAGGCCCTGGAGGTCATGGACAACGGGCTCATCCTCGCCATGGCCATCGTCGGNATCAAATTTCGCGAGAANTTTATNTTTGTGCCGGAGGTGCTTTCCTGTGCNCGTGCAATGAANGCCGGCATGTCGCATATCGAGCCGATCCTCTCGGCCTCNGGCGTCGAGCCGATCGGCACGGTCATTATGGGCACGGTCAAGGGCGACCTCCACGATATCGGCAAAAACCTGTGCATCATGATGCTGCGCGGTGCCGGTTTCGTCGTCCACGACCTCGGCGTCGACACTTCGGAGGACGANTTCATTGACGCAGTCGAGGAGCACGAGGCCAAGTTGATGGGCATGTCGGCGCTATTGACCACCACCATGCCCAATATGGGCAAGACCATCGAGGCCTTTATCGACGCCGACCTGCGCGACGATGTCAAGATCATGGTCGGCGGCGCGCCGGTAACCCAGGATTTCGCCGACGATATGGGCGCCGACGGCTANGGNAAGGACGCGCTGTCATGCGTGTCCAAAGCCAAGGAAATGCTGGAAGAGCTGGCGGCGGAGGGNTCGTAGCCCATTGCAGCGCATCGACCCCGCCGATTACCAGAAGCGACTCGACCGTCTGTCGGGAATCCTCGAGGATATCGCCGTCCACGCCGACGAGCAGGCGACCTTCCGCTGCCCGTACAAGAACCGCTTCGACCAGTGCACCGCTCAGTTTGGCTGCCGCAATCAGCGCAAACCCGAGCNGCAGGGCGACCCGCTGACCTGCGGCGGCGACGACAAGCTCGATTATCGCTTCGCCTGGGAGCAGGACCAGCGACCGCTCCTGCCCGGCGCTGACTCGGGCAGCGGCCAGGTGTGCTGCGATGGGGCGTCGCACCCGCTGGCGAATGGGTACACCCTGTTCGACTACGCCGACCAACTCGGCGCCCGCGTACCCACCTCCTGCGGCCGCAGCGGTCGCTGCCACGAGTGCATCATCGAAATCAAAGACGGTGCCNAAGCGCTCAACCCGCCAACCGAGGCGGAAAATTTTCTGCGCGACGAGTTCCGCCTCGCCTGCCAGGCCAGGGTCGAAAATGCCGATATCGATATCGAATTTNCACCGCTCAACCGCACGCCCCGNATCCTGACGACCACCGCCGCGCCGCCNGTTGCGATCGACCCGGTCGTGACCCGGCACGGCAACGCGGTCTTCTACGNCGATGAGCATATCGACGACTACCGCGGCCACCTTTACGGCCTGGCCATAGACCTCGGCACGACCACGATCGTGCTCGAACTGATCGACCTCGAGACCGGGGCCAGCGTGCACATGAGCTCGCTGGAAAATCCGCAGCGCTTCGGCGGCAGCGACGTGATGAATCGCATCTCCTACGATGGCCAGCATCCCAATGAATTGCGGCGCACCCTAGTCAAGGCCCTCAATCACGAAATCCAGCAACTGTGCAATCGCTACGATTTCGTCCGCCAGGAGATCTACGAGATCGTCGTCGCCGGCAATTCGACCATGCGCGATATCCTCTTCCGCATCGACGTGCAGGGCATCGGCCAGAAGCCCTACAAGTCGCAGATTGAAAACGAGTTTCTCGAGGGTTTGCGCGAGAGCACCAGCCTCACAGAAAGGCCACGCCGCATCGGGCTNCGCGCTAACCCCAGGGCCAGGATCTACTCGCTGCCGCTGNTCGCCAGTCACGTCGGCGCCGATGTCGCCGCCGACCTCGTCGCCGTCGGTATGGACCAGCAAAGCGAGAGCGCGATGCTCGTCGATGTCGGCACCAACACGGAAGTCGTNATCGCCCACGAGGGGCGCCTGGTCGCCGCGTCCTGCCCCGCCGGNCCGGCCTTCGAGGGCGGCGGCATCACCTACGGTATGCCCGGTTATCGCGGCGCCATCGAATCCATCCGCTGGCAAAACGACTCCTGGCGCTATTCGACCATCGGCGACCTCGCCCCCGCAGGCCTGTGCGGCTCGGGCNTGATTGAGCTTTTGGCCGAGTTGCGCCGCCACGACATGATGACCCCCAAAGGCGTATTCGCCGACAAACAGCGCCAGCTCGATCTGGTGCCCGAGGCCAACATCACCTTTTCGCGGCTCGACGCCTCCAACCTGGCGCAGGCCAAAGCCGCCAACTACTGCGGCCAGTATATCGTGCTNCGCGCNCTCGGCCTGCACCCCGAGCAGGTGCAGACACTGCATCTGGCCGGCGGCTTTGCCAACTACGTCGATGTCGACGCCGCCATCGAGATCGGCTTTTTGGCCCCNGTGCCACGCCAGCGCATCGCCAAGGTCGGCAACGCCGCCGCCCAAGGCGCGCGCGAGGTTCTGCTCTCCCGCNCNGCGCGAGCACACATTGAGGATCTGGTCCTAAAAATCGACCATATCGAACTCGAGACCACCCCCGACTTCTTTGAGCTCTTCGTCGAGGGCTGCCAGTTCAAACCCATGCCATCGAGTCTCTAAGCCATGTCGCTGACGACNCCACATCAGCCGCAGCGCTATTCGGANGCCTGGCNGAAAAAGCCGCTNCGCCACCTGCTGGAAGAAACCGACGAATTCGTCCATATCGTCGAGTTGGTGACCTCGCGCGGGCTGATNACCGAAAGCGACGGCCGCAAGGTCATGGGTNTAGCTCGAAGGCTGGCCGAGCACCCGGCCTTTCACGCGCTGTCGATAACCGACAACCCCGGCGGCAACGCAATGATCAGCCCCGACATCCTCGGCACCGATCTGATCTCGCGCGGCCAAGACTGCATTATCCACATCGCCTGCAAGGACTGGAACCGCAACGCCATCCAGGGCCGCGCCTGGCAGTTGGCCAGCGAGGGCTTCGACAATATCCTCGCGCTGTCAGGTGACTATCCCATCAGCGGCTACGAGGGCACCGCCGGCGCGGTCTTCGACCTCGATTCGGTCGGCCTGATCGAAATGTTTACCGATATGAACTCAGGCCTCAAGGTCAANCGCGGCAAGAAAACNCGGCGCATGGCCAAGACCGCTTTCTACTTAGGCGTCGCCATCAACAATCACAAGCGCTACGAGCGCGAGGTCATGCCGCAATACTTCAAGCTCGCCAAGAAAATCCGCGCNGGCGCCCACTTCGCCGTCAGTCAAATCGGCTACGANGCGCGCAAGCAGGACGAGTTGCTCAAGTACATGGCCCTGCACGATCTCGCGGTCCCGGCCATCGCCAANGTCTACGTGCTATCGGCCCCGGCCGCACGCTTTTTCCACAAGGGCAATATCCCCGGCGTCGAGGTCACCGACGAATTGATGGCCGTGGTTGAAGAGCGAGCCAAAGCCGACGATAAAGGCAAGGCCTTCTTTATCGAACTGGCCGCCCGGCAATGCGCCATCGCNCGCGGACTGGGCTACCGCGGCGCCTATCTGGGCGGGCACCTGCAATACGGCGACTACGAAAAGGTNNTCGAGCTCTCGACATCCTACGGCGCCGACGACTGGCGCGACTTCGCCAAAGAGTTGCACTTCTCTTTCGCCGACGAATTCTACTATTTCGAGCCCGAAGAGGGCACCGGGTTGAGTTCGACCGAGGTCAACCGCGCCTATGTCGCCTCCAGGGAAAAGGCCGCCCGGCGCGAGGCCCGTGCCGATCTGCCGCTCAGCTATAAATTCAATCGCCTGGTCCACGACNGGGTATTCGCCGAAGAGAGCGCCGGTTTCCGCCTCGGCGCCCGCCTCGCCGCAGCTTTAGCGCAGCGCCCCAAAGCCGAAAAGATGTTCCACCGCGCTGAGCACGCGATGAAAATCGTCTCGTTCGACTGCCGCGACTGCGGCGATTGCTCACTGCCCGATATCGCCTATTTGTGCCCCGAATCGCAATGCGTCAAAAATCAGCGCAATGGCCCCTGCGGCGGCACCCGCCAGGGCAAGTGCGAAATCGGCGAAAAGGAGTGCATCTGGGCCCGCGCCTACGATCGGCTCAAGGCCTATGGCGAGGAGGAGCACATGCTCGACGGACCAGCGGTGATCAAGAACGCCGGCCTCAAGGGCACCAGCGCCTGGCTCAACACCTTTTCCCACAAAGACCACCACGGCAAGAGAAAAGAGCAAAAATGAATATCCCCGGCACCGAACGCGCCTTTGTCGTCATCGGCGAAAATATCCACACCACCCGCGTGCTGCTGCGCAAGGGCAAACTCGTCGGCGACGATCCCAACGGCGTGGAGTCGATCCGCTTCCGCGACGGCGACAACAACCGCCGCTTCCTCAACATCCCCGAGGACGTCAAAAAGACCCAGGACTACGAAGAGGGCCGGGTCAAGCACCTCAAGATCGCCATCCAGCAGGCGATGCAGGATAGCGAGGACGGCCTCGACTACCTCAAGCGCCAGATCCAGCGCCAGGAGGACGCCGAGAGCGACTTTCTCGACCTCAATGTCGACGAGATTTCGCTTAAGGAAGAAGAGCAGAAGGAGGCCATGCGTTGGCTGGTGAAGAAGGTCGGCGCACTGTCCGCAACGCCGCTGTCGATCGACTCATCCAAGTTCGAAATTCTCGAAGCAGGGCTCGAAGCAGGCGCCGACCACCCCAAGCGCCTGCTGCTCAACTCGGCCTCACTCGAGCGGCCCGAAGTCGTCGAAATGGCCAAGGCGCACAATGCACAGGTCGTGGTCACTTCTGCCGGCGAGTCCGGTATGCCCGCCAGCCCTGAGGAGCGCGTCGATCACGCCAGCCAGATGATCGACAGGGCCATCGCCCTCGGACTGCCGCTGTCCGACCTCTACGTCGATCCGCTCTACTTCCCGATCTCGGTCGATAAGGACTTCGGCAATCATGCCTTCGAGGCGATCCGTCAGATTCGCGAGAAATACGGTCCCGAGATCTACATCTCCGGCGGCTTTTCCAATGTCTCCTTCGGCCTGCCCTGCCGCCACCTTATCAACGATGTCTTCCTGCTCCTGGCCGTCGAAGCCGGCGCCGACAGCGCGATTATCGACCCCACGACCGCGTCGCTGGCAGAAATCTTCCGTATGGACCGCGACTCCCGCCGTTATCAACTGACCGAGGATATGCTGCTGGGCAAGGACGAATACTGCGCGGCTTTCCTCCGCGCCTATCGCAAAGGCGAACTCAATAACTGACTTATCGCGAGACAGGAAGTGCAGTTTCGGATGGACCAATGTCATATATCAATAAATCTTGATATTGACATGCAGTGATATTTATGCTAATATCACTGCATCGCTCCGTCCCATTATTCGCCTGCAAAGGAATTGCATGTCCAAGTTTCTCGATCGCCTCGCCGCAGACCGCCCCCTCATTTACGATGGCGGTTTCGGCTCCGAGCTCTTCGCCCGCGGTATCGAACTGACCAACTCCACCCTCGCCAACGAAGCGCATCCCGACGCCGTCGTCGATATCCACAAGGCCTACATCGCCGCCGGCGCCGACCTCATCGGCACCAACACCTTCGTCGCCTCCGAGCTCCACCTCGAAATGGCCGGCAAAGACCCCGACCAGGCCGGAGCACTGACCCGCACCGCCACTGATTTAGCCCGCCGCGCCATCGCCGAGAGCGGACGCGACGTACTCGTCGGCGGGTCGATCGGCCCCTCGCCCGGCGCCATCGAAGCCGACGCCGGCAGCACCGATTTCGGCATCGCCAATGACCGGGTCAAAACCGCGCATCAGCGCATCGTCGAGGCCCTCTACGAGGGCGGCATCGACTTCTTTTCCATCGAGACCCAATTCTCGGCCACCGAGGCGGCGATGGCCTGCCAGATCGCGCGTCAGACCGGTCTGCCCATCGCGATTAATCTCACCCTCAAGTATACCAAGGACCGCAAGAGCGGCGCGGTCGTCTACAAGACCGACTGGGGCCATTCCCCCGCCGACCTTCTCGACATCCTCGCCGGGGGCGAATACTCCGACGGCGACAACCTGCTCGACCACGTCCAGGTCCTCGGCCTCAACTGCGGCGCCGAGACCCGCCGCAGCGAGCACACCGGCATGCCCTACGCCATCAGCGGCGTCGAGCAACTCAAAGCCGCAATGGCCGACCGCGGCGTAGCCAAGAAGCTGATGACCTATCCCAACGCCGGCATGCCCCAGCTCAACAGCGCCCATCGCACGATCTACTCGCAAAGCCCGGCGGATATGGCCCAGCTGGTGCCCGACCTCGCCGCGGCCGGGGCGCATATCATCGGCGGTTGCTGCGGCACCACCCCCGATCACATCCGCGCCTTTCGTCGGGCCGTCGACCCCAACTGATGTTCGAATACCAAGTTCTCTACTGGCGCGACATTCCGGCACAGATCAAAATCTACGTCGGCAAGCGCCCCAAATCGCACCCGCTCGCCGACCGCTTCCAGGTCTGGATCGACCGCGTGGCCATGGCCGAGGGCCTGACCGGCACGGACGAATATCTCGACCTGTGGCAGTGGTCCGACAAGATCGAGCGCGAGGGCGAGCCCGACGAGGCCCTGCCCGCGCTGATCGCCGAAATCGAAGCCGGCGGCGACCAACTCATCGCCGCCGCCAAAGCGCAATGATCCCCTACGACAAACGCTACGACGTCATCGTCGTCGGCGGCGGTCACGCCGGCACCGAGGCCGCCCTGGCCGCTGCGCGCATGGGCGGCGAGACCCTGCTCTTGACAATGAATCTCGACACCATCGGCCAGATGTCCTGCAACCCGGCCATTGGCGGCATCGGCAAGGGGCACATGGTCAAGGAGATCGACGCCCTGGGCGGCCAGATGGCAGTGAATATCGACCGCACCGGCATCCAGTTTCGCCGCCTCAACACCTCGCGCGGACCGGCAGTGCGCGCGTCGCGCGCCCAGGCCGACAAGAAGGACTACCAGTTCGAGATGAAGTTCGCCTGCGAACAGCAGGCCCATCTCGACATCCGCCAGGGCATGATGGAGAGTCTGCTGATCGACTGCGGGCAGATTACAGGCGTCGGCGTCAAGGGCGGCATCGCCTATTGCGGCCGCGCGGTCATCCTGACCACCGGCACCTTTCTCAAGGGCAAGATTCACGTCGGCGATTTCTCCTACAGCGCCGGCCGCGCCGGCGAGACCGCCGCCGACAAAGCCGCTGCGGGCCTGGCCGCACTCGGTTTCGAAATCGGCCGTCTGAAAACCGGCACGCCTCCGCGCGTGAATGGCCGCACCCTGGACTTCGCCGCCATGGAGGAACAGCCCGGGGACGATCCGCCGCGCCCCTTCTCCTACGCCGTCGATCAGATTACCCAGCCGCAAATGCCCTGCTGGGTCACATACACCAACGACGACACGCACCAACTCATTCACGAACACCTCGATCGTTCGGCTATGTACAGCGGCCAGATCGAGGGCATCGGCCCGCGCTACTGCCCCTCAATCGAGGACAAAGTGGTGCGCTTCGCCGATAGGGACCGCCACCAGATCTTCGTCGAGCCGGAAGGACGCCGCACGCTCGAGTTCTATATCAACGGCCTGTCGATGAGCCTGCCCGAAGAGCTACAACACCAAATCGTGCGCTCGCTGCCCGGCCTCGAACGGGCCGAGATCATGCGCCCGGCCTACGCGGTCGAATACGACTACGCACCGCCGACCCAGCTCTTGCCCTCTCTGGAGACCAAGCGCGTCTCGCATCTATTCTTCGCCGGCCAGATCAACGGCACCACCGGCTACGAGGAAGCTGGCGCGCAGGGCCTATTAGCCGGCATCAATGCCGTACTCAAGGTCCGCGGAGAAGAACCGCTGGTACTGTCGCGCGCCGAAGCCTATATCGGAGTGCTGATCGACGACTTGGTCACCAAAGGTACCCAGGAGCCCTACCGCATTTTTACCTCACGCGCCGAACACCGCCTGCTGCTGCGCGAGGACAACGCCGACTATCGCTTGATGGAACGCGGCCGCGACCTCGGGCTGGTCGACGATGCCCTCTGGCACAAGCACCTCAATAAGCAACAAGCGGTCACCAGCGAGTTGGAGCGCCTCGCTACAGAGCGCGCCAGGCCTGTCGAAAAGGTCCAGGAAGTCCTGCGCCGCTTAGGCACGAACGAGCTCAAAGAAGCCACCGCGCTCGCCGACCTCTTGCGCCGGCCCGAAGTCGGCTACCGGGACCTGCTCGAATTCGCCCCGCCGGCAACCGCGCTCGCGCCCGACGCAGCCGAGCACGTCGAGGCCGAGGTCAAATACGCCGGCTATATCAAGCGTCAGGAAAACGAGGTGCTGAAACTGCAGCGCCTCGAATCGCTGGCGATCCCGCAAGACTTCGACTTCGCCGTCCCCGAGCTCAACCTGTCGACCGAGGCGCGGCAGAAACTCGACGCAATCCAGCCGCAAACCCTGGGCCAGGCGTCGCGGATCTCGGGCGTGTCGCCAGCGGACGTGTCGTCTATCATGGTGTTATTGCACGCGCGGCGAGCGGGCTCGGGAACTACCACCGACCAGGACTAATCTCCGAACCCTGTCCGTCCCACCTGCTATTGCACAGTCATTAGGGGGGGGCCTGGTGCATCGCGTGCCCTTGCTCGATGTGCGACGCAATCAAGCACCCACGCCACAGATTCTCTTTCCCTACCATCCCAGCAGCGTCCGGCGAATCCATACCAACCGATGCAACCGTTTACGCGGTGGCAAAAAGGCCCGGAGCATTACCTACGATCCGTTTAAATGGGACATGCGGGATTCTCACCCGTGTGTCCAACCAGGCTCTGCTCGCTAGCAGATTATCTTTGACGAGGCTTCGCGCTTGCGGCAGCCGATCGGGCAACAGCCCCTGGGTCGCGAGCGCAATTCGTCAGCGGTATTGAGTCGTCAGAATGTTTCGCATATTTTGGAGGCTATAACGCATTTCAAGTACGGAACTTGCTCGTTATAACCTGATCAGCAGGCTCTGTGAGCGAGCGCAGTAGCTCCTCTCCAGGCAAGCGTAAGCGACGGAGAGCGACTTGCTGCACCTAAGTGGTCAAAAATCCCGCAAGAATAACTATGTCATGCACCCTAAGATCGCACCGGTTATCCTGTGCTTTCGCTCCAGGTGCTTCACCCACCTCGCAAAGGCAATCTGATCGATAAAAGGCCCTATTTCTCACACATAATCAGTAACCCACTCAGGAGGAGGCTAAGATGGCCGAATTGCAAAGCGCGGTACAGGCATTATTGGATGAACTGGTAGAATCCGGCGAGGAAGTAGGACTCCAGGCCGCCGTCTACGTCGATGGGAAACTAGTGGTAGATTGTGTCGCCGGCTGGCGCTCACAGGCGCGCGATGCACTCGTTGCCGATGACACGCTCTTCACCATCTACAGTGCCACCAAGGGCGTCGTCGGCAGTGCAGTGCATATGCTGGCAGAACGCGAACTCA
>PBOD01000103.1 GCA_002724215.1 Gemmatimonadota bacterium
GAAAGGAAGGCGTGAGCGACGATGTGACCCGTACACAATGCAAACCACCGCCGCCGCACAAGCGAAAGCCCCCGTCGCATCCAAGCGGCGGGGCCGGGCAGAAAAGTTTGATGGGGGTCACTCGGGTTGAGTCCGTAGCTTTCTGTAAAATGTGCATGATCATTGCGGCCCCACGTGGAGTGCATTTTAGGAATTGCCACAACTCCTTATCGCACTTCAGCTTGGAGGCCACAAGGATCCCCTCTCAAGCTACGCCGTCGCCGACCGCCGATTAAGAGCGGCTACTGAATGATCCTGATTTTCTGCGCGAGGCGCTGCAGCATTACCGGCTCCTGCGACGGCGTCAGGAATCCTGCTGCTGTTATTTCTGCTCGAAGCAGTTTTGAGACGGCGCACCGGCTGGGCTTGTTTATTTGCGCTTGGCCAGCATTCCTCACTCTGGCGCAAATGGCACTGGAATCCCTGCCTGATGCCACGGGAAAGCATAACTCGGCGCATTGCAAAACCGCTTTAACCCCGCCTCGACGCGCACCCCAGTCGACGGCGGCAACTCCACCGCAAAATACCTCCCATCCGCCGCTGCCACTGTTTCGCCATCCTTCCCCTCCTCGCGATATTTAATTTGCGTAAAATCGTGCTCGCCAAAAGCCCCCGCCTGCACGATCAGATGGCGCGACTCGTTGCGATTAGTATTGACCAGTTGTAAGCCGACCCGCGACGGCCCCAACTCATCGACCAAAGCCGCCACATCCAGCGGCAACCCAGGCCGTTCGCGATCCGTATCGAAATAGCGCACCGTCGCCCGCAACAAGCCGCCATTGTACACCGATTGCGGCGCTCCCAGTGCGACCTGGGTCAGTCCCTTGGTCAGTACTGGATGAAACGGCATTCGATTGGTCTGTATCATCTCCAAATGCGTCCGCTCGTCGGTGCGCATCTCCTCGTATTTTTGCAGCGCCTCCTGATATTCAGCTCGCAAAATCTGCTCGGGCCAGCCCGGATTTTTGCCGTCGTAGTATTGAAAGCGCGCCAACTCCGTATTGCCCCAATTTTTCTCGCTCAACGCCGTCCCCAGTTCGTTCCAATCGCGCTCCTTGTCCTCCGCGCGCACATAGGTGGCCATCTCGTAGTCTTCCCTGGCCATCGATGCGTGGTAGAGGTGCATGATATCCTGCCCGCGCAGGGGCGTCGGTTCCAGCCAGTAGCCGCGCATCTCGATGCCGTCGCGCTCGTGCAGACCCGGCGCCGGATTCCAATCCCAACCGTCTGGACCGTATCGCACCGGCACCAGCAACTGCCCGCTCTCGGCCTTGCGGCCATTGTCGACCTGTAGTTTCACCTGCGAGCGCAAAAAGTCGAGATAGCCGCTGTCACCGGTAAGTAGTTGCGCGCACTCGACGGCGATATTGATGCCGTGGTACATGATGTTGTAGCCCTGATAGTGCTGCCAGCCGTACTGACCGCCCCAAAACACGCCTTCGCGCTGGCCGCCGATAACGCCATTGTGATCGACATTATCTGGACAAATCCCGCCATTTTGCTGCGTCCGCTCCATCCAGGCCTCAGTATAATCGAGCACCCATTGTTTGTATTTATTATCGCCAGTGTAGAGATAGGCATTGGTCACCAGCGCGGTCGCCGCCAGGCTGTTGGGCGTATCGGCCTGCAGCACGATCCGATCAAAGAGGTCGATGATTTGCTGTCGCCGCTGCGGGTTTTCAAACCACCGCGGCTCCAGGTCTTTGACGACCGGATAGAGGCTGGCGCGCACCCCGTAATAATTGGCCTGTCCACCGAGACCGCGGCCGGCCAGTAGCATGGTATTGGCCCACTCGGCGTCGCCGTGCAGCTTCGGCCCCTGACTCGACATATAGGGTGAGCGCAAAATGCGGTGCTCCGCGTCCCAATTAGGTGCCTCTGGATCTTCGCCGATAAACATCGCGGCAAAGCGCTTCGAACGGCGCAAATTCTCCGTCACCGTCGGATCGGCCACCCCGAAGTCGTAGAGCGCCATATTGCCCTCGCTTAGGTGGTGCCACTCCATCGCCTGGTCCATATTCCAGAACTCGTTGTGGATCGAGGGGCGAAAGACCTTCTTGTGGTCGTTGTGGACCGGGCGGTGGTCAAAGCTGTCGTCGCTGATGCGGGTAACCGCGTTCCAGTTGCGGAAGTGGATGTCGAGCAGATCCTCGTCGGCGCCGATGGCGTAGAACAGACCGAAGTTGTATATCTGCTCGTAGAGATCGTCGACGTCCTCGGCCAGCAAAGTACCGCCGCCGCGCTCGAAATACTTGCGGGCGTACAAGCGCCCCGAGTCCTCCATCAGCGCGATTAAGTCGCGCTCCAAAAGCGCCCAGGCCGGCGGCGCGGTGATGGTAGTGGCCGTGACCTTGGGCATGCGCGGAATTTCGACGGTTACCATAAGGACTCCTTTATATCTGCTCGTCGTCGAGATAGGACATCTCGGGCTTCATCGTCCAGCGAATCGAATCGGGCGGCTGCACGTTCCGGGTCCAGGCCGTTTGGATCGCCAGATCTCTACCCAGCGCCTGCATCTTGGCGCGGATTGCATCCGGATCCCAGCCGTCCAGTACTTCGGCCTTGAGCTTTGCTACCGTCTCGGCATAGGCCGGATCGCCGACTAAGTCATTCAGCTCGCGCGGGTCGGCGTCGAGATCGAAGAGTTGGCAAGGCAGGCCGTGGTAGTAATTGAGCTTGAAATTGTCGCGGCGGATCATGCGCTGATAGACGCCTTCTTCGGAGAAGGGTCCCCCGCCACCGCTTTTGTTTTGGCAGAACTCGGAGAAGGCAACATTGTCCCACTCGACATTGTCTGGATCGGTCAAAAGCGGCAACAAGCTGCGTCCGCGCGAGTGCGGCAGAGCCGGACATTCGAGCGCGTCGATCATCGTCGCGTTGAGATCCACGG
Source organism: Gemmatimonadota bacterium (assembly GCA_002724215.1). GTDB lineage: Bacteria > Latescibacterota > UBA2968 > UBA8231 > UBA8231. The sequence continues at coordinate 2,930 of PBOD01000103.1, forward strand.
ACGAGATCACCTTGTCGCAGCTCGTGCCCTCGGGCAAGCGCCCCGGCCAGGATAGGATCGCCGGAACTTTCACCGAATCCTCGTAAAATGTCTGCTTCCACCACAGCCCGTGCTCGCCGACCTGCTCGCCGTGATCGGAGGAATAGATCACCAAAGTGTTGTCTTCCAGGTCGTTTTCGCGTAGGGCCGTCAGGATCTGGCCGATCATCACGTCCATGCGATAGACCAGCGCCCAGTAGGCGGCGCGACTGCGCTTGATTTCTGCCTCGCTGACCTCGGTGATATCGCACATTTCCCGCCAGTTTTTAATATGTGGGTGCAGGTGGTCGCCGAAGGGCTCGAGGGTTTGCGGTGGAGTGATCTTATCGTAGTAGCGCTCGTAGTCTTCCTTGCGCGCGATAAAAGGCTGATGCGGCAGCATAAAACCCACCGACAGCGAAAAAGGCTCCGCGGACTGGCCAGCGCGCTTTTGCACGCCGAGCCGGTCGAGATAGTGCACGGTCGCGGCGGTGACATCTTCGTCGTGCACCTGATAGGCGCTCTGACCGTGCCCCGACTGCTGCAGCGAACTCCGCGTCGGCCCGGCCCCACCGACCCCGTGTCCCCCATTGCCTTTGCCACCCGGGCGATTGGCGCCGTGGTCGCCGACCAGGCGCTCGGCATAGCCGTGCAGTTGATCAGAGCCAACCGAGTGCATGCGGCCCACCAGCACCGGTCGGTAACCGCCCGCCCCCATCGCATGAGCGAAGGTCGGTATGCCCGAATCGAGCATATGCGAATTGGTCCAGACCTCATTTTCGTGCGGGTAGCGGCCCGAGAGCATCGACATGCGCGAGGGCACGCAGATAGGCGAGGGGCAGTAGGTGTTGTCGAGGATTACGCCGCGGGCGGCCAGGGCATCGAGGTGCGGCGTTTCGACCAGGGAGTCGCCGTAACAACCAGTGACGTAGGGGCTGTGCTGGTCGGAGTGGATATAGAGCAGATTCGGGCGGATGTCGTCGGACATGGTGATCCTTTGTTTCGGATAATTGGCGGCTAAGGTAGATTCTTACTCCTGAGCGGTCAAGTAAACTGCTGCTCTCCCGTTGACCGCGCGCACTACTGTGCAATACTATATTTCCACTCATTCCATGGCCAAGGAAGCCGATGACATAACCGATTTCTCTCGCCTGCGTCAGCGTCATACGGGGCTTATTGCCCCTGCCCGACGAGCACCTCGACGAGTGGCTCGAGAGCGCCGTTGCTGATTACGAAGATCTATCGATCTTCGACCTCGACCTGCTGCGCCTTGCAGAGAGTGACCTGGCAGCACCACACTAGGTCGAGACTACGCCGCCCCGAGCCAGGCGCGTTAACAATCTACTTGAAAGGAATTTATTTGATGGATAGCAAGGACTACCTGCACCAACTCTTCGGATGCCAGGGGCGCAAAGCGATCGTCACCGGTGCCTCCAGCGGCCTCGGCGCAGCCATGGCCCGCGTACTCGCCTCAGCCGGCGCCGACCTGCTCGTCGTCGCCCGACGCCAAGAGCGGCTCGCAGCGCTGGTCGCCGAATTGGCCGCTTGCGAAGGCAGCGTCCACGCCCACCCGGCCGATCTCGCCGACCCAGCGGCTCTCGTCGGCATCGCCGACCGCGCCCGCAGCACCTTGGGCGGCTGCGACATACTCGTCGCCAACGCCGGCACCGCCGACCGCGTCCGCCTCGAGGAGATGCCCGAAGAGAATTTCGACGCGGTCGTCGATCTCAACCTCAAAGTGCAGTGGCAACTGGCCAAAGCCCTCTTCCCGCTGCTGCGCGACTCCACGGCCGGACGCGTGGTCAATATCGCCTCGATCTACGGCCTCGGAGCTTCGGTAATCAACGGGCTGGGGGCCTATACCATTAGCAAACACGGGCTGATCGGCCTGACCCGCTCGCAGGCGGCCGAATGGGCCAAACACGGCATCACCGCCAATGCCATCGCCCCGGGTTACTTCCCCACCGAATTGACCGAATCGGCCCTTGAAAACGACAACATGAACACCCGCCTGCGCGCCTTTACGCCGCAGGACCGCTTCGGTCGGCCCGAAGAGTTGGGGCCGGCGCTGCTCTTTTTGGCTTCGCCGGCCAGCAGCTATGTCAATGGCACCGTCATCCCGGTGGACGGGGGCTGGACCGCCTGGTGATTTAGCGCTCGTCTGCTTTTGTTGCGACCAGCCGGGTATTGGCCGCGACCCAGCCGAGGTCGCTGGTGCTGCCATCCGGCCAGCGCACCACGACCTCAGCACTATCGGCCCGGCCCAAACCAAAAAAAGCCCCCGCTGCACTACTCGACAGATAACTCATCCCCGCGTTGACCGCCCTGGCCTGGGTGAGCCCACCGGCACGCACGGTTACTTTTGCGCCCAACGCCCATCCGGCCAGATGGATATGCAGCCAGTGGTTGCGATTACCGCCCTCGTTGCGCAATAGGGCAGCCGGTCCATTGTTGTTGGTAACGACCACATCCAGATCTCCGTCCTGGTCGTAGTCGCCATAGGCGCTGCCGCGCCCGACCCGCTTGGGCAACCGCGCCAGCCCTGCCCTCTTCGATACATCGCGGTAGACACCCGCCTCGTTGGCGTAGATTTGGTCGGATTGGCCATAGGTTATCAAGTCGTCCAAGAGCTCGATATTCTTCATGATGTGGCCGTTGGCAACGAAGAGATCGTCGTCGCCATCGTTGTCGTAGTCGAAGAAGTGCGCGCCGAAACCCACATAGGGCAGGCTCGGACGCCCCAAACCCACCGACGCCGTTTCATCGCTGAAGCGACCGCCGCCGCGGTTGCGGTAGAGTGTATTGGTCTCGTGCGCGTAGTTAGTCACAAAGACATCGGCCCGGCCATCGCCGTCGTAATCGCCAAAGGCCGTGCCCATCCCGGCCTCGGCCAATCCCTCCAGGTTATAGGCCGTGCCCGAAACCAAACCCTCCTCGGCGAAAGTGCCGTCACCGCGGTTGCGATAGAGAAAATTCGGCGTGCCGTCGTTGGCGACATAGAGGTCAATAGCGCCATTGTCGTCGTAGTCCGCCACCGCCACCCCCAGCCCCTTGCCCCCTGCGTCGTATACGCCCGCATCCCGCGTCACATCGGCAAAGCCAGCGCCGTCATTACGGTAGAGCGCGTCGGGCGCGCCCCGGAATTGCTTTGGGTCGCAATAATCACGGATTTGCGCATTGCCACAGGGCCGGTTGCGCGCGAGGGCGAAGCCAAGATAGTTGGCGACGTAGAGATCGACATCGCCGTCGTTGTCGTAGTCGAAGAAGGCAGCACTGCTCCTCCACCGCTCGTCATCCCCCCCCCCCGCCACATGCGTCAATCGCTCCTCGTGATTGCGATAGAGCGCATTGGCACCGAAGTTGGTCACATAGAGGTCTACGCGGCCGTCGCTGTCGTAGTCGGCGATCGCACAGCCCATACCGTAGCCGCGGTCGGCAGCCTGGTCGGGCTCTGGTGCGAAAGCACCGCCACGATTGCGATAGAGCCGATTTTCGGGCTGCTCCGCGGCGGGCGTGGGCAGCGCGTGTCCATCCGCGAAGTACAGATCGAGCCAGCCGTCGCCATCGCGATCGATAAAACAGGCCCCCGCCCCCATAGTCTCAACCAGATAGAAGTCGCCCGCCGCGCCATTGGTATGGCGAAAATCGATGCCTGCCGCAACCGCCGCATCGACGAAAAACACCGCGTTCGCGCTCGCACCATCGGCATCCGCAGCGCGTCCTTGCCGCGTTTGCCGCGCTCCTGCCCCACGGGCGTATTGCCGCTTGGGATCGCTGAGCACCAGCCGCACTTTAGCGTGAGGCAGAGGCCCCAATGCCGCAAAAGTGCGTTGGGCCGCCTCGCTTTTTTCGCGCTCGCCCAGCGCCGCATAGGCGAGTACCAGACCGTACTGTGCCTCTATGTATTCAGGATCTAACGCGAGTGCTGCCCGGTAGTGCTCGACTGCCGTCGCGTGGGCACCGCGCGCCACATGGACCTGGGCCAGGCCCAACCGTGCCCCTTTGTCGCGCGGGTTGGCGGTGCGGGCGTGGGTGAAGTGACGCTCGGCCTCGTCATAGCGCCCCTCCTGCAGTTGCAATCTCCCCAAGCCCCGATGCATTTTGCCGTCGTCCGGGGCTAGTTCCAGGGCGCGGTTGTAAGCGTCTTCGCTGGCGCGAAACTGGCCCATATACTGCCGCAAAGACGCCAGATTGTAGTGCAGAAAAGCCAGGTCGGAGGCCAGCGCGATGGCGCGGTCGAGGTGGATCAGCGCCCGGTTGTATTGCTTGCGATCAGCGTAAATGCAGGCTAGGTCATTGTGCACCGCCGCGCTGAGGCTATCGACGGCGAGGGCACGATTGTAATGAATCAGGGCGCGATCGGTCTGCCCGGCGCGCATCATCAAATATCCCAATACGCGCCGGGCGGCAACCGAGTTGGAATCGGCGCCCACCGCCCGCTCGGCCGCTGCCAGCGCGGCGGGATAATCGCGCTGGCGCAATCGCTCGACTGCTTGCTCGAGATGCCCCGGACCCAAAGCGGCGGGCGGCGTGTCGGCGCACGCCCCCATGAATAGGACACAGAGCAACCCCTGGCGCCAAGCGACCGTGGCCTTCCTACGGCGTCCGCATTGCATTGGGGCGTGCTCGGGCATGGTCCGGCCGCGCGAGGCGGCTAGGGTGTGCTGTAGAGCCCCAGCGCGCAGGCACCGAGCCATAATAGCGTATTGATTTGCAGGGGGCGATCCCGCCAGACCACCGCCGTCGGGTCGTCGCCGTGACCGCGATGGTAGACCAGGTAGAGATAGCGCAACAGGCCGTAGAGGACAAAGGGGATGGTCCACTGCATTTGCGCCCCCTTGCCGTCTCCTACCCCCATAGCGTAGAGCGCATAGCAGACCAGCGTCGCCGCCGTCAGGGCCGAGATCACCTGGTCGAGAAAGGGCAGACTGTATTCCTTGAGAATGGCCCGGTGGTCGCCGGCGGCTTCCTCCAGCGCGACGATCTCCTGACGTCGTTTGACCACGGCGAGGAAAAGCGCCAGCATGAAGGTACAGATGATAAACCAGGTGGAGATAAAAACCTCAATAGCCAGGGCGCCGCCCAGCGCGCGCAGCAGGAAACCAGCCGCCACGATCAACACATCGACCAGCACCACGTGTTTGAACTTGAGCGAATAGCCGACGTTGAGCGCGACGTAGATCGCTGCGACCACCCCGAAGTCGCGCTGCAGCGAGAAAGCCGCCATGAGGGCGACGACCAGCAGCACCAGCGCCGCCGCCCACGCCAGCGCCACCGACACTTTGCCCGCGGCAAGTGGCCTATGGCGCTTCTCCGGGTGCTGGCGGTCCTGATCGCGGTCGAATATATCGTTGCAGAGGTAGACGACCCCGCTGAGCAGGACGAAACAAGCGACGGCGGCGGCGCTGCGCCAGAGATAGGGAAATTCAAAGAGGTGTCTAGAGAAGATCAGGGCGGGCAGCACGAAGGCGTTTTTGACCCACTGCCGGGGCCGCATCGACAGCAGCAAATACCAAAGCGCCAAAATGCGACTACTCTTCCTCGAAGTCCTCTACGACCGTATCCCCGCCCTGCTTCTTGGCCTCGTCGAGGGCAATGCCCATCCGCTTGAGGAGGTCTTCCGCCACTGCTTTGACTTTGGTTTCGGTGCCCGCCGGCTCGGGTGCCTGTATGGTGACGCCCATGCTCAAAGTCAGCGAAACCGCGTCGCCGCCGCACTGGAAATGCCGCGACACGACCCTGGCGCGAATCTGGCGGGTGCGCCGCTTGGCGGATGCGGCATCGCCATTGGCGACGATGATGACAAAGTTGGCCCCATCGATGTGGATCAGCTTCTCGCCGGGCTCGATATTCTCCTTGAGATACTCAGCAAGCCCGACGACGATCCGATCGCCGCCTTCACGACCGTACCTCTTGTTTATGTCGCCCAAATTATCGGGGGCGACCATAACACCGGCGAAACTCCGCCCCTCGGCGTTGTGCTGGGTAATTACCTGGGGCAGCAGGGCGGTGCTGAAAAACACCTTGTTGGGCAATCCCGTCAGGTCGTCCGTACCTGCAATCCGCATCCAGCGCCGGTTGCTGGCGCGCAATTTTTCGTTTTCCTGCTTGAGGCGGGTTATTTCCGCTTGCAGTTGGTCAATATCTGCACTATCTGCCATAATTTCTCAATATCGCTGCCGTTGCGGACGGTATGCGGCGTTGGCAATCGCTTGCGGACACGGGGAGAGGGATCTTAAATTATGTACACCTACACACCCCCGCAAGCCCTGATCCCATGCCCGACTGGATCGTCATAACTACGCTGCTGGTCCTCGCCCTAATCCTGGGGTGCGGCCTGCTATTGCTGGCGCGTCAGCGCAAAAATGAGCGCACCAAACTCAGGCTACTCACCGGCCGCCGCCAGCTCCTCAGCCGCGAATTGGACGCCTGCTTCGCCGAGCTGGACGCGCTCGACGAGGGCGCTATCGCAACCCGGCGCCAGGAGGCCGAGGCCGCACTCAACCAGCTCCACGTCACCCTCGTCGAGCGCCAGGCCCATCTGCTCAACTACGAGGACATGGCCCATCTGCAGCAGTGCAAAATCGACCTCCTAGCCACCCCGCCCGCCGCGCCGGACCCCGCACTGGAAGCCGAGGAGCCGCCCGCTGAAAAGCGGCCGCCCCGCCCGGCGACACAACCCAGGCGCGAAGAAGAGCGCGACCGCTCGACCATCGAAAGCGACCTGCTGAACAAAATCAGCCAACTCCAGGGCGGTAAAAAAACCAAAAAATAAAGCGGTCTGCCTCCGCAGAGACAGACCGCCTGACAATCGGGACCACGGAGGCGTTCAGACCTCCATGATCTCCTCTTCCTTGTGCTCGACGATCTCATCAACGCGCGCCACGTATTCGTCGGTCATCTTCTGAACCTGCTCCTGGGCGNTGCGCGACTCGTCTTCGGACACTTCCCCATCCTTTTGCGCTTCCTGCAGNAGGTCGATGCCATCGCGGCGGGNNTGGCGAACAGCCACCCGCCCTTCTTCCGCACGACTGCGGGCGACCTTGGTAATCTCGATCCGCCGCTCCTCGGTCAACTCGGGGATCGGCAGGCGAATCACCGCCCCGTCATTGGACGGATTGAGCCCCAGGCTCTTGTCCGCGAGCAATGCCTTCTCGATCTCGGGGATTATATTGGCTTCCCAGGGCTTTATCACCAGCAGTCGCGGTTCGGGAACGCTGATGGTCGCCATCTGATTGAGCGGAGTTAAGTTGCCGTAATATTCGACCCGCACGTTGTCGAGCATCGCGGTGGAGGCACGTCCCGTGCGAATACTGGCCAGGTCGCGACGCAGGGCCTCAATGGCCTTTTCCATCCCGTCCTTTACTTCCTCGAGNATCTCTTCCAACATGGCGGTTGCTCCCCCTTGTCGGTGCTGGCGCGGCTCGGTCTATTCTTCGCCCCCAAGGACGAAGCGCTCGAAGCGGCGCACGGAAATCTTCTCGCCGATCTTAGCCGTCAGCTCGGTAATCAGTTCGTCGATGGTCTGGTCGGGGTTCTTGACGAAAACCTGTTCTAGCAGGCAATTCTCCTGGTAGTACTTCTCGAGGCGCCCTTCGACGATCTTCNCGGCGATATTTTCGGGTTTGCCCTCGTTTTTGGCCTGNTCGAGGAAAATGGCCTTCTCNTTCTCGACGGCCTCGGCGGGAATNCTCTCGCGGTCGACGGCCAGAGGCTGCGAAGCGGCGATGTGCATCGCGATATCCTTGGCGAAAATCTGGAAGTCGTCGGTGCGCGCGACGAAGTCGGTTTCGCAGTTGACCTCGACCAGCACCCCGAGGCGGCTACCCTGATGGATATAGGATTCGATCAGGCCATCGCTGGCGTCGCGGCCAGCGCGCTTCTCGACCGCTGACATGCCCTGCTTGCGCAGGTGTTCAACCGCCTTTTCTAAGTCACCATCGGTCTCTTGCAGGGCCTTCTTGCAATCCATCATGCCCAATCCGGTCTTCTTGCGGAGTTCCTGTACTGCCTTCGCGGTAATTTCAGCCATCGCTATTCACTCTCGAAAATAGTTGAATCAAAGTGGAAAATAACTACTCGCCCGCAGCGGGCGCAGCGGCCGGGGCTTCCTCGACCACTTCCCGCTTATCTTCGCTCGCCGCTTTCTCGGCTTCAGCCTCGGATTTCCCCTCGATCGCAGCGTCGGCGACCAGTTTGGTAATCAGGCCGATCGAGCGGATAGCATCATCGTTGCCGGGGATGGGGAAACTCACCAGGTCGGGATCGCAATTGGTATCGACGATGGCAACCGAGGGAACCCCTAGCTTGGCCGCCTCGCGCACCGCGATATGTTCCTTCTTGATGTCGATGATAAAAACCAGACCCGGCAACCCGCCCATATTGCGGATGCCGGCCAGGGTCCGCTGCAAACGGGCCCGCTCTTTTTCGAGCAGCAAAACTTCCTTCTTCTTGAGTTTCTCGTAGGTGCCGTCGGTCGAGATGCGGTCGAGGTGCTCGAGATGGCGGATACTCTGGCGGATGGTCTGCCAGTTGGTCAGCATCCCGCCGAGCCAGCGCTCNGTGACAAAGGACATGCCGCAGCGCTCGGCCTCTTCGCGGACTATTTCAGCGGCCTGTTTTTTGGTGCCGACAAAGAGCACCGACTTACCCGCGCGCACCGTCTTGCGGACGGTCTCGCAGGCAGCCTCGATCTTGCCGACGGTCTTCTGCAGGTCTATGATGTGGATACCATTGCGCTCGGTAAAGATATACGGGCGCATCTTGGGATTCCAGCGCCGGGTCTGGTGCCCGAAGTGGGTCCCCGCCTCCAACAGGTCGCGGATAGTAAAATCTGCCATGCTAATGCTCTCCTTTAGTTGGGCCTCCGCCCCCCTCGCCTATACACAGAAGCCCCGTGGACGCCTAAACACCCACGGGACACTCTCTGCGCATATCGGGAAGCGTGCGTATTTGTTCGGTCTAGCGCTTGGAAAACTGGAAGCGCTTGCGCGCCCCGGCCAGACCGTACTTCTTGCGCTCTTTTTCGCGCGCGTCGCGGGTGAGGAAGCCGCCCTTTTTCAGCGCGCCCCGCAACTCCGGGTTGTACACGGTCAGCGCGCGGGCGATCCCCAGGCTGGCGGCGCCGGCCTGGCCGCGCAAACCGCCACCGCGGGTGGAAATNTGAATATCGAAGGTCGTCCTGGTCTCGGTCAGTTCGAGCGGCTGGACCAGGATCATCTCCAATGAATCGCGCCGCAGGTACTCAGCGACGGCACGGCCATTCATGTAAATCGTGCCGTCACCCGGGTGCAGGCGCACGCGGGCAACCGAGGTCTTCCTGCGGCCGGTGGCTTCGTATCTCTCTTCGGGCATGGTGCCTTATCTCAGATTAAAGGTCTAACAGCTCGGGGCTTTGCGCCTGATGGCGGTGCTCGGCCCCNGCATAGACGCGGAGTTTCTTGATCTGGGTACGGCCAAGTCTAGTGTGGGGCAACATGCCCTGCACTGCCTTGCGGATCACGCGGTCGGGATGCCGCTCGATCATGCGGCTATAGGGCGTGGTGCGCAAGCCGCCGGCATAGCCAGTGTGGCGGTGGTAGACCTTGTTCTCGGCCTTGGCGCCGGTGACTTTGATCTTTTCGGCGTTAATCACGATAACGTGGTCGCCGACATCGGCATGCGGGGCGTATTCGGGCTTACGCTTGCCGCGCAGGATCTGGGCGATCTCCGAGGCCAGGCGCCCCAGGACTTTGTCGGTGGCGTCGACCACGTACCACTTGCGCTCGACATCACCGGGTTTGGGCGAGTAGGTAGTATTGCTCATCGTCTATTCCGTGGGCCGGACGGGATGCGTAACCGCATTCCGTTCACTTATAACAAAATCGCATATCTCGAGTAAATGTCAGAAATTAAGCCCTGCTGCACAGGTTGTCAAGACCGCTCCGCCGCCCGGGCACGCCACCAACGCCAGCCCAATCCGGCGCCCAGCAAGGCCAGCAATCCCAGCAGAATCCGATTGTATTGCGCCAGTAAGCCGGTGACCTGTTCCCAATTCTGTCCGACCAGCAATCCGGCGTAAAATAGCAGCCCGTTCCACGCCACCATGCTGACCANTCCGCACGCGACCACNTTGCNCCAGGGCATCCCACCCAGACCGGCGCCCAGGGCGATGACCGAGCGGATGCCGCTCAAAAAGCGGTTGCCGAGGATCAGCAAGATNCCGTAACGCGCGAGCCAGCGCTCGGCTACGCCCAGACTATCAGCCGAAAAAAAGCGGCCGCCGCGACCCGAGAAAAAGGCCCGACCGCGGCTAAACCCTATATAATACATGGTGAGAAAGCCGATCAGCCCCCCGGCGCAGGTCGCGATAAAAACCGGCCACAGCGCCAGCGCCCCGCGCCCCACCAGATAGGCACTGAAAACCACGACCGTATCGCCGGGTATCGGCGGAACCACATTCTCCAGAAAGGCACTCAAGGCCAGAATCGCATAGGCCCAAACCGGGTCGGCGTCCGACAAATGCTCGATCAGCGCCTCCAGATACGCTTCCATATCTCAACATTCCACCAGGGCCACAGCCTGGGCGGCCATCCCCTCTTCGCGCCCGACAAAACCCAGGCGCTCGGTCGTNGTGGCCTTAATCGAGATCTGCCCCTCTGCAATATCCATAGTTTCCGCCAGCACCTTGCGCATCGCCTCTATATGGGGCGCCAGTTTCGGGCGTTGCGCCATGACTACCGCGTCGATGTGGTGTATTTGCGCCCCGCGGGCGGCGGCCAGATCGCGCACCCGCTCGAGCAGCATCANGCTCGAGATACCNGCGTATTGCGCATCGGTATCGGGGAAGAGCTGACCGATATCACCCACCGCCAACGCGCCCAGTACGGCATCGATAATCGCGTGGGTCAACACATCCGCGTCCGAATGTCCCGCCAACCCCAATTCGAAAGGCACGGTGACGCCACCGAGCACGAGCGCCCGCCCCTTCTCCAGACGATGCACATCATACCCCTGTCCTATGCGCAGACTGCCGTCGGCCTTTGCCATAGCAGCGGCCCTCCCTTCGCGAAACTCGGCCCAGGCCAGATCCTCGGGCGTAGTAATTTTTATATTGTCCGGCGCTCCCGGCACGATGTGGACCGGGTGTCCTAAACGCTCGACCAGCATCGCGTCATCGGTGGCCGCATCCGCAGCGACCGCGTCGTGAGCCCGCTGCAATAGCGCCCGGACAAAGCCCTGCGGCGTCTGCGCCCGCCACAAGCGGTCGCGCGCAGGTGTCGCGACAATGCGGTTTTCTTCGACTTCCTTGATTGTCTCCGCGACTTCGACCGCCGGCAGCGCGGCGCCGTGCGCGCGCACCGCCGCGACCACCCGCTCGATGAGTTCGTCGTCGATAAAGGGCCGTACCGCGTCGTGCACCAGCACGATGTCGGCGTCGGTCTCGCGCAATCCCCGGTATACCGACTGGCGTCGCTCGGCCCCCCCGGGCACTACCGCGCCGATTTTGGCGAAGGCTCCGACCGCAAGCACATGCCGGCGACAATATTCTATATCCTCCGCCCGTACCACGAGAACGATCTCGTCTATCAGGGGACAGGCTTCAAGGCGCGCGAGCACGTGTGCCAGCACCGGTCGCCCACCCAGGGCGAGATANTGCTTGGGGAGGTCGGCTCCCATCCGCTGACCCCGGCCGCCGGCCGGGACGATGGCCGCAATGCGTTCCATAAACTCCCCCTACAGGCGTTTANAGGAATCTATAGGAAAGACGTACCCTAAAATTTTGTGCGAGGAACAACTTACGCCCCATCCCCACGTTGCACCGTATTGCCGTGAGGGATGGGGCGTTTTCGATACTAGTGGTAAAACTTTGGTAAAACTCAGCCTCGTCCATCCACGTATGCCTGGCCCAGGATATAGGCCATGGCAATGGCGGCAATCGGCCAGGTAATATCGACCGCACCCGTGCCCACAGCAAGCCCAGCCACTGCCGTCACATCGAGCTTACGGCTCTGAACTTTGTCCACGATGTCTTTGACGATCCCGATCATAACGGCGGTGGCATCTGTCCGCCGATATATGCAGATTCAGCCGTATTTGCGTCAGAAGGATGTCTGGTCTTGGAAATGTTCCAAGGTAAAACGCACCGGAAGAACTTGAGTCAACGCCTACCAAAGCGTTTTGTTTTCCCCTTTGATGCTATTTGGGCACGTTCGGCGGTGGACATATTAGCGAGCCGCTCAGCCCTTTTCTGACGCCTTACACTACGGGCAAGATCTAA
>PBOD01000104.1 GCA_002724215.1 Gemmatimonadota bacterium
TACCCTCCTATAAAATCCTATTGTCGATGGTCGAGACCCTATATATACTAAATCATCCCGCAGGCGACATACCGGTCATCTAAGGGACCACTTGGAGGTATTGCCTCTGGCCTCCCACCCCGGAAGCTAGACGATCATGCCCAAACGCTGCCCCTGGCTCGACCTCGACAAACCCGACTACATTGCCTACCACGACGCAGAATGGGGCGTCCCTATCCACGACGACCGCACCCTCTTTGAATGCCTCTCCCTCGAATCCGCCCAGGCCGGCCTCAGCTGGTACACCGTCTTGCGCAAACGCCAAAATTACCGCAAAGCCTTCGCCCAATTCGACCCTGCAAAAGTCGCCCGCTTCACCGATGCCAAAATAGAAAAACTTTTGCAAAACCCCGGCATCATCCGCAATCGCCTCAAAGTCCATGCCGCAGTCAACAACGCCCGGCGCTTCCTCGAAGTCCAGGACAAATTCGGATCGTTCGACGCCTACAGCTGGCGCTTTGTCGAGGGCGCGCCCATCGTCAACGAGCTGCGCACCCTGGCCGACTACCCCACCACCAGCCCCGAATCCGACGCCATGAACAAAGACCTCAAAAAGCGCGGTTTCAAATTCGTCGGCTCGACCATCATCTACGCCCACATGCAAGCTTGCGGCATGGTCAACGACCACGCGCTCGACTGCTTCCGCCGCCGCGAAATCCTCGCCGGCGACTAAATGGTCCGCACCGCCCTGCTGCTGGTGCCGATCGCAGCCCTGGCGCTCAAGCAACTCCGGGACGGCATCGACGAGAGCGTCTTCTATCCCGTAGGCGCGATGCCCGACATGGCCGACACCTATATCGCCGTCGCCCAAATCCTCCTCGCCCGCGGTCATCTCGACCCCATGCGACAGGCCCTCGAGCTATCGATCCAAATCTTCGCCAAACCCGCCGCCTATAACGCCCTTGCCCGCAGCGCCTATTTTGCCAGAGATTATAGCCGCGCCCACACCCTGTGGCAGCGCTCGCTGGCACTCGACCCAGCCCAGGCCGACATCCGCCAGGCCCTGGACCAACTCACCACCCCGGAGACCCCCCCATGACCAAGCCCCGCGTCCTGCTCACCGGCGCCGCCGGCCGCGTCGGCAACGCCTTCTGGCAGGGTTGGGAGGCCGAAGACCGCTTCGACCTCACCCTCACCGACATCAACCCCATAGAGGGCGCCCGCTCGCGCTGCGAGATCGGCCCGCTCGACGATTTGGGCCTAGTGCAAAAAATCTGCGTCGACCAGGACGTGCTGGTCCACCTGGCCTACCGCCCTCCGGCCAATGTCGGCCAGGGCAGCGGCGAAATGACCGATATTGGCCTCACCATGCAGCTCTTCCACCACGCCGTCCAGGCCGGTGTCAAAAAGATCGTCCTCGCCAGCACCAATCACGTCACCGGCTGGAACGAGCGCCTCAGCGACCCGCCGGTCTTTTCCACAACCGACCAGATCATGCCCGACGGCTGGTACGGCGCGATGAAAGGCATGGCTGAGGTCGCCGGCCGCAGCCTGGTCAACACCGAGGGCATCCGTTTTATCGCCATTCGCATCGGCACCTTCACCGGCAAGGACGAGGTCGACAGCCTGCGACTGTGCAGCACCCTGCTCACTCCCCGTGACGGCGTCCAGCTCTTCGGCCTCGCTATCGAATACGAGGGGCCGCACAAATTCTTTATTACCTACGGCGCCTCCAACAATATCGACGGCGACTTCCGCGGCTTTCTCGATATCACGCCCGGCATGGAGGAATTCGGCTATAAACCCCAGGACCACATCGCCGCCGAGCGCCACCGCTTTCAGTAGCCATGCTGATCAGAGTCGACCCGGCGTCAGACCCAAATTCAGCGCGCCAGACGCCCGCGACTGCCTGGCTGCCACCGCGGCCTGCCCGATTGCACCCGGAGCATCCGCACCGTGCTGGCCGTAGTCTATTACCGCCGCTACTACGACTTATGCGGAAAACTCGACCTGCTCGCAAAAGTGTGAGCGTAGATGCCAGAAGACGCCCGGCAGATCTTGCGCGATAACGCCGTAGTCTGAGGAGACGTCACCATGCATCCCGCCCGCAAACGCGCTGCAACCCATCTCGATGTCCTTGCGACCGACCACCCCCTCCATGCACCTCTGTCTGATGCACTCGACTGCGCCGGCGGCCTCACCCCCGCCTTCGTCGACCTGCTCCCGCCCGTCCTCGAATGCACCGGCAGCACCTTCGGCTTCCTCGCCGAGGTCATCTACGCCACACCGCAAAGGCCCTATCTGCACTCGCACGCTGTCGTCGATATCTACAAGCCTAACTACACCATTCGCGATATCGTCACCAATCTCAACTTCCACAACCTCGACACCCTCAACGGCGCGATTATGACCTCGCGTGCCCCCGTCATCGCCAATGAGCCCGCCAGCGACCCCCGTTCCGGCGGCGTCCCGGCCGGCCATAGGCCGATCCAGTCCTTCCTCGGCCTGCCCTTCCTCGTCGACGACCAGCTCGTCGGCGCCTGCGCCATGGCCAACAAGTCCGGCGGCTACGCCAATGCCGACGTCGAGCTATGCCAACCCCTATGCGAAATCGGCGGCTTGCTCATCGCTGCGGCGCGGTTGTAACCCTGCGGCAAATTCGATATTTTCCCGGCAGCACTTACCGGGAGAGACTCCATGCTCGACGATCGCCAATACCGGCACTTCCAGACCTTCGGCTTTGTCGCCCTGCGCCAGCTCTTTACCCCCGACGAGGTCGAAACCCTGCGCGGCGAATTCGAAAAAGGTCTCGACCTCGCCTACCAGCACCGCCCCTTCGACGGCTCCGAGCGCCACTGGGCAAAACAGATGGGCCCCGAAACGCCCTTCTACGCCAACCTGCTCGAGGACGAGCGCTTCTGGTCGATCACCGCCCAGCTCTATGGCAACGACGCCCTTGCCGTCGGCACCGACGCCAACCGCTACGTCGGCGACACCCGCTGGCACCCCGACCATCGCATCGATCCCCACGAAGATTGCTACGGCGTCAAATTCGCCTTCTACCTCGATCCGGTTGATGCCGACACCGGCGCCCTGCGCCTGGTGCCCGGCTCGCACAAGCGACCGTTGCACGACGATGTCCGCGCCTATGTCGAAGGCCAGGAGCTGGAGCAAATCCCCGACTATGTCTGCGTCTCCGAGCCAGGCGATGTCTTCGCCTTCGACATGCGCTGCTGGCACGCCAGCTTCGGCGGGGCCGAAGGCCGCCGCATGAGCACCTGCGTCTACTACAAAAACCCCGAAGGCCCGGAAGAGGAAGCCGCCGCGCGCAAGCGCGCTGAGAGCAGCCGCAACACCCCGGCGCAATACAAACACCAGGCCAACCAGCTCTTCGATACCGAATGGCTCGCCAATCGCCACAACCACCCCTTGCGCCAGCAGTGGATCACCCGCCTCACCGAACTCGGCTTCGTCGACGCCGCCTGAAAACGGAGTCTCCATGCTCACGCAAGCACAATACCAGTTCTTCCAGACCTTCGGCTTCGTCGTCCTGCGCCAGGTCTTCACGAAAAGCGAATTGCTGACCATCGACCGCGAGTTCGAAGCCGGCCTCAACGCCGCCCACGCCGACAAACCCTTCGACGGCACGGAGCGCCACGGCGCCATTCTCACCGGCGCGGACACGCCTTTCTTCGCGCACCTGCCCGAAGACCCGCGCTTCTACGAGATCGCCGAGCAGCTCTACGGCGAGGACTGCTTCACCATCACCAGCGACGCCAACCGCTACGTCGGCGACACCCGCTGGCACCCCGACCACCACAACGATGTACAGCGAGATTGCTACGGGATAAAGTTCGCCTACTATCTCGATCCGGTCGATGCCGACACCGGTGCACTGCGGGTGATCCCCGGCTCACACCGCGATCCGCTGCACACGGACATCCAGGACCGGATTAAAGAGCTGGACCTACCCATCCGCGACCAGCCCTGTCACATATGCCAATCCGCGCCGGGCGACCTGGTCGCCTTCGACGTGCGGTTGTGGCACGCCAGCTGTGGCGGGGCCACCGGCCGCCGCATGTGCACAGTGGTCTACTACAAAAACCCGCACTCCCCTGAAGAAGAGCCGGGCATGCGCTGGCGCGCCGATAACTGCGTCCAGGCCACTGCCCCCAGACCCTTTGTCAACCCTCATTGGGCCGCCAATCCCGAAGGCAGCGCCAGGCGCGCAGCCTGGCTCGAGAAACTGCGGTACTGGGGCTTTATGGAAGAGCCCACCTGAACGCCATTCCATGCCCTACGACCTGCCTCGTGCCACCCTCGGCCGCACCGGCCTCGAAATCACCCGCTTCGGCATCGGCGGCTGCTATTGCGAAACGGCCGACGGCTATCGGGCGGCGCTCGACTGCGGCGTCAACTACATCGACACCGCGCGCGCCTATCGCGAAGGCGAAGACGAAAAGGTCATCGGCCAGGCCCTCCAGGGCCGGCGCCATGAGCTGGTCCTCGCCAGCAAAACCAGCCGCCGCGATGCTGAGGGCGCGCGCGGGGAGCTCGAAACCTCGCTGCGCGCTCTGCAAACCGACTACCTCGACATCTACCAGCTCCACCACCTGAACACCGAAGCGGAACGCACCCAGGCGCTGGCGCCCGGCGGTGCTCTGGAAGCTGTCCTGCGCGCCCGCGCAGAGGGTCTGATCCGCTATGTCGGGGTCACCGGCCACGATTGGCCACAGATCGAGCAAGCCGTGCTCAGCGGTCACTTCGACACCGTGCTCTGCTGGTACAATTGTGCGATGAAAGAGCCAGAAGCAACGGTCTTCCCCGCCGCGCAAGCCCATAATACCGGCGTGGTCATCATGAACGCCTCGCGCAACGAGAGACTGCTCAAAGGTCCCGACGCGCCCGCACCCGTGCAATTCTACCGCTACGTCCTCAACCACGGCGTCGTGGCGACTACGGTCATGGGCTTGCGCAATGGGGATTTATTCGAAGAAGTTGCGGCTGGATTGTGCGAGCGCGTCACGCTCTCGCGAGAGGAGCAGTACGCGCTCGAGACCTATGGCGCCGAGCGGCGGGCGGCGGGGGCACTCGAATAAGAGCATACCCTTCGTCGACGCGGGGCATGTAGACTCCCTGCCACGCGAAATCCCGCGGGGGTACTATAGTCGCAAATCGGCGGCCTGCACATCACACATCCCATTCCATATCTCTATCGATCGGCCATATTGGACGGCGCAGGTACCGATAGGGGAGCTCCTCATACCTTATCGTGCTCACACCTGGCGTATTCAACTCAATCGTGTGTGCAACCACGGGGTCAAACGACGCCCGATGTGCTTGATTGGATTTCACCACCAGAATCTGCTTTTCTTCCATCAAGATACCTGCGCTCTTAAAGAAGTCGCGATCCTTGCCCGTGCGGCGCTTGGAAAAAATTACATCGATGCGGTTGCCAATGCGCAGCACAACGCGCAGACCAGCGTCTGCGTATCTTATCGCACCACCATCGACCTCGCGTCCCCAACCGCCATGCGTCGGACCACAGACCGCATAGTGCCCGTCGTCGATTGACCTCACGGTTCCTTGCACGGGCACCGGTTTGTAAAATCGCTGGTCGATTCCCGCCCCTACCTCGATTTCCAATGTCGCGCCAACCCCCGCTTTTATACCTGCATCAACAACATCTGCATCGCGGATCGTCAGCGCACAATCCCTGGCATCGAGCGCAAGCAATCGCTCGAGCACCGCGGGACTATCCGCAGGACAGGCGCTTCCCGGATCATCGCCCAGATCGACGAGCACCACGGGCTTTTCGGGATGAGCCATCGCCTCCCTTATCCCATCGTCAATATCGGCGATCGGCCGCACCTGCAATAGTTCCTCTCGCCGCTGCCATAGCGCGCGCGAGAGATCCTTTGCCGACCGCTGGGCCAACTCCGGATCATTATCCGTCGTCGCAATCACCGACATACCCGCATCCGGCGAATCGCCATAGCCATAGCCACCCAGTATCGCAACGTTGATTACACCGGGCGTTCGCTCCAGCTCTTCACGCCTCAGGTTCAACTGATAGAGCAGCAGGCGCTGTTCTTGTTCCGGGCTATGTGACCACGTGCTTTGCCCAATATTCGGTCCGATGATCGGCACAAAAACACGATGCGTGACAGGACGGATTTCCCCCTTGATCATGCGCAGCAGAGTTTCAGCCGCTTCTCGGCCCCGCTCGTATCCATCGATGTGCGGATTGGTGTCGTTTGGAAAACCCACTGCGTTTTGTGCTTCCCATTCACTTGTGATCGCGTGAAAATCATATGTCGCCGCAATCGGGATTTCACCCACAACCCTGCGAATCGCACGGATCAAATCGCCTTCGGCATCCGCATACGGCGCTGCGGCAACCATCGCCCCATGCAAGGCAAGAAAAACACCGTCCAAAGGCATCGCATCCAGAATGCGATTGACGATTTCATCCCGACAATGCTCGAAAACTTTTGTGCTGATTGTTCCGCCATACCGAAACCCAAACCCGCATGTCGGCACAATCTCTGCATCCGCAGGTTCTACCGCTGCCAAAAAACCACCCATAAAACTCTTCGGATGTGGATTGAGCAGTCCCTCTCCTCGAGTACGATGCACTGTGTCAAGCGAATCATTCTGCTCGACAGCAAATGTATTCGTCTCGTGATGCAGCGCAGCAATGGCGATTTTCATACCTTTTTCCTTCGCAGAGAATATGCCTTCAGCAATCTCGATCTTAATATATTTCGATCAACTGACGTGCTGCTGATATACATCGCAGATGCAGCCGTGGGCAAATTGAGAAAACACCAGCCGAGATCTGTATCGAAATGGCAACGGCTGCGATGCCTTCCCCGGGCGGCCGGGACAGCGGATCGGATTTGGTTATATTAACCAGCAGAGTCGGCTTCCGCCGCTCGTCGCCTGCGCGTGCCTGCGATTGCCATCGGCCCGAGCGTTAGACCAGGTTAACAATCCATGACCACCGGCCTCACTACAGACGAGCTCCACTTCTTCAAATCCTTCGGCTATGTCGTCCTGCGCCAGTTCTTCGCTGCGCACTACCGCGACCAGCTCATCCGCGACCTCGACACTGCCATCGCCGCCCAGTACCCGCCCGAGCGCAACAATGGCACTGAGCGGCTGTGGACCCGCATGACCGACGAGTCCACACCCTTCACTGCCGCGCTGATGGAAGACCCGCTCTTCCTCATTCCCGCCCAGCAGATCTGCGGCGACGACGTCCTGGGCATCGGCGTCGACATCAACCGCTACGTCGGCCCCACCGGCTGGCACCCCGACACCGGCGACGAAAACCAGATCGCCTGCAAGTACATCTTCTACCTCGACCCCGTCGACGGCGACACCGGCGCCCTGCGCGTAATTCCCGGTTCGCATCTCTTGCGCGGCGCCGAGCGCGACGCCTTTGCCAAGGCCGTCAGCCAAACGCCGCTCACCGACGTACCCTGCCAGGCCGTGGCCACCGAGCCGGGCGACGTGATCATCTTCGACATTCGCACCTGGCACGCCTCGCACGGCGGCAGCGACAACCGCCGTGCCCTCAATCTCGACTACTTCGCCAATCCGCAAACGCCCGAGCAGATCGAGAGCATCCGCCGGCTCGGTCTGGGCCACGCCGGCTCGATCAAGGGCTTCGGACATAGGCGCCAATACAATTACTCCCGCAACTGGCTCGACAATCCCAACGTCAATCCTGCGCGCCAGCGGTGGATCGACCGCTTAGAGGAAATCGGCTATTTCGACCAGCCCGGCGTCGGCGAGCCGGCCGCTTCGTAATCAGCCCCGTGGCACCAGCGGCCGCACATAGATAAGACCCAGCAGCCCCAATCCGCCCGCCACCGCCCACACCACCTGGCCCGACAAACCCATCCCCCCGTCCAACAAATACCCCCACACTAGAGGCGCCACAATCCCCACCATCTGCGCAATCGCCGAAACCCCACCCACCGCGACCACGAAGCCCATCAGAATAGGCCCGTTAAACCCCATGCTAAAGCCGGTCCCCCACAACAGCTCAAAGCCGATAAAAGGCATGGAAGCCCTGCGCCAGGAAGTCCTCATGCTCCGCGCATCACTCACAGTTGCGCCCACATCCAATAAACCCTACTAATAATCCGGCTGTTCCGTCCATCGCCGCATCACCGGCCCGCTGCGTGAAACGCACCCAACAAACCAGAGCACACCCTCGATGAAACCCACGAAAATAGCAAAATTAGAACCCATCCTCTGGGACCGCTGGCTCCTCCTCAAAATCCACTGCGAAGACGGCACCACCGGCATAGGCGAAGGCGGCGTTCACGGCTGGCAACGCCCCACCAAAACCATGCTCGAAACCATGGCCCCCGCTTTACTCGGCAAAGATCCCTCCACAATCGAGCACCACTACCAGTGGCTCTACCGCTCCTCGCACTTTATGGGCTCCGTCGTTCAGGGCGCCCTCTCCGCCATCGACATCGCCCTCTGGGACATCAAGGCCAAGCGCTTCGACACCCCCATCTACGACTTGATGGGCGGCAAAACCCGCGACAGAGTCCGCTGCTACATGCACGTCGGTGGCCATACCCTCGACGAACTCGTCGCCGACGGACGGGCCAAAGTAGCGCAGGGCTTCACTGCCATTCGCTTCTCGCCCTTTGCCCCCGACTACCACCTGCATAAATCCTACGCCGAGTGGGCCGACGAAGCCGTGCGTCGCGTCGGCGCACTGCGCGAAGCCGTCGGCAACGCGATTGACCTCTGTGTCGAAATCCACCGCCAGATGAATCCCGCCGAGTCGATCTGGCTCGGCCGCCGCTTAGAACAATTCCACCCCTACTTCTACGAAGACCCCATGCTCCCCGACAGCCCCGCCATCATGGGCGAAGTCCAGGCCCAGTGCAATATCCCCATCGCCACCGGCGAGCGCTTCGCCAGCATCTTCGAGTACCAGCAGCTACTCGACGCCAGAGCCACTTCGTACATCCGCCCCGATGTCTGCCTCTGCGGCGGCCTGTCTGGCTCGAAGAAGGTCGCCGCCATGGCCGAGGCGCGTCACGTCAAAGTCATTCCGCACAACCCGCTGAGCCCGATCAGCACCGCCGCCTGCATCCAGCTCGATGCCTGTATCCCCAACTTCGCGCTGCAGGAATACACCGGCGAGGCCGCGCCGCCCAAGAGCGACCTGCTGGTCAAACCTTTAGAGCTAATCGACGGCTATCTCACCGTCCCCGACGAACCCGGCCTCGGCATTGAGCTCGACGAAGAGGCCCTGGAAAAATACCCCGTAGAGGACAAAATCCTCGACACCCCCATCGGCTTCGATGGATCGGTGCAGGACCGTTAGAAACATATTCATGGTTTATGTGGAACTCACCGCCGACCAACGCGGCTTCTTCGACGCCAATGGCTATCTCATCGTCCCCGGCGCGCGCGGCCGAAACCATCGCCGCCGTCACGGAGACCGCCGACGCGATAATGGAACACCGCGAATACGAGGGTTACTACCGGCACTGCCGCGCCGGCTTACTAGAGAGGACTCAAAAGGCTGCAAAGGCCCCAATGGCATCGACTGGCGCATCGCCTCAGGGATGTGACCAGACCCCCACTAAGCCTATCCCCGCGAGGGCTCGCCCCGCTCCTCGCGCTCTTTCTGCGCCAGCGCCGGCAGGTGGTCCTGATTGGCCAGCGCCTGCTCCAGGTGCTGCATCCGCCCCGGACCGGCGCTATCGACCATCGCCGCACCATATACCGAATCCACCTGAAAGCGCGCGAAGTGACTCACCTCCTCGCGCATCAGCGGCAATTGATCCTCTTCGTGCCGCAAGGTGCAGTTGATCGTAAACATCCGCCGCCGTTTCCCCCCGCCCCAGGCGCTGTGCTTGGTGCCCTGGTTGAAGATCACCACATCGCCCGGATTCGTCTCCAGCGCCATTGCCGGCACATCCGCCCCGCCAATGCCCCATTGCACTTCCGACTCGCGCACGCTCTCCTGCACCGCCTCGGCATAGCCCTCGCCGTAGCGATGACTGCCGGGTATCACCCGCAGCGCGCCCGTCTCACGCGTCAGCGGGTCGAGGTAGAGCGCCATCTTGTAGTAGATAATCGGCCGCGGCCAGCCTCCGTCCGAGTGCCAGCCGGTGTCGCCGACATAGTAGTTGCCGTCGCTGCCTAAGTACTGAAAGTCGTCGCCGAGCAGACCCGAGAAAATCCCGTTGACGCGCGGGTCGTCGAGCAGGCTCGACAGATAGTCGCTCTGGCCGATAAAGGGCACGATACACGAGCGCGCGGTGCCGTCGTGGCCGCCGCCACGCGCGGCCCAAACGGCTTCGAAGGCTTCGATCACCTCGTCGATACAGTCGTCGAGCAGGCCCGGAAAACTCAGATAGCCAAAAGTCTCCATAAAGGCCAACTGCTGTGGTGTGAGTCGCAATTTTTCCATGTCGTTATATCCCTTTGTGGACCCAGGTCCGGTTTTCGTATTATATAGCCCCTTTCGCACCGCACTGCAACCGGAGCCGCCATGACCGATCGCGTCCCCTTTGGCCACACCGACCTTCAGGTCTCGCGCCTGTGCCAGGGCACAGCCTTCCGCCACCTGCCGCGCGCCGATAGCCCCGAGGGCCTGGCCGTGCTGCACCACTGCTTCGACCAGGGCATCAATTTCTTCGACTCGGCGCAGGCCTACGGCTGGGGTGGCGCCGAAGAAGTGCTCGGCCGTGCCATCGTCGGCCGCCGCGACCAGGTCGTGATCTGCACCAAGGTCCCGGCCTCGCTCGCGCCCTCGGGCGAGGCCCAACCCGGCCAACATGCCAACTACACCCGCGCGCACCTGACCGATCGCCTCGAAGAAAGCCTGCGCCGCCTCGGCACCGATTATGTCGATCTCTATCTATTGCACCACCGCGACGAGGGCACGCCGCCCGCGGCCATCGCCGAGGTCATGCAAGACCTGGTCGCAGCCGGCAAAACCCGCTACTGGGGCCTTTCCAATCACAGCGCCGCCGAAACCGNAGCCTTTCTCAAAGAAGCCCGCATCGCCGGCGTCGAGGACTANTACAATATCGCCGGCAGCCACTGCGACGCAGACGGGCGCCCGCGCGTGGCCATCTACGAGGAAGAGATGATNCCGCTGCTCAAACGCGAAAACCTCGGCTGCCTGGCCTTCAGCCCGATGGACACCGGCCTTTTGGCACCCGCGGTGCCCGAAGACCCCGCACTCGCCGCGCTCGCGGCCTCTATCGACCAGGTTGCCGACGACCTTGGCACCATCCGCGCCAGCGTCTGCGTCGCCTGGGTCCTGCACCAAGGCCTGACCTGCGTGCTCGCCGGCTCCGAGAGCCCCGCACACGTCGATGCCAACCTCGCCGGCACCCGCCTCGAGCTTCCCGCCGCAGCGCTAGCCGCCCTCGACCGGGCGCGGCAGGCCTATCGCGCGACCCAGCAGCAGGCCGGGGAACANTGAATCTCAAAGACCGCATCATCGACGCCCATATCCACGTCTGGACCCCCGACACCGAGCGCTACCCNCTGGCCCCCGGCTTCACCCCCGACGACTTCTGGCTACCCTCCTTCACTCCCGACGATCACTTCGCTTACAGCCGTAGAGTCGGCAAGGTCCGGCTCAACCTGGTGCAGATGACCTGGTACGGCCTCGACCANAGCTATATACTCGACCTCATCGCCTCCGATCCCGACACCTACACCGGCACCGGCATCGTCCCCGGCATCTGCGACGTGTCGCTGGCCGATCCGGGCAAGAGCATGCTGACCCTGGCGGACGGGGGCATTCGCGCCTTCCGCGTGCGCGGCGCCCACGCCCGGCCGACGGCCCTGGGCCGCCAGAGCCGCTGGCTCGACTACCCCGGCTATGAGTCGATGTTCAGAACCGGGGCCGAACACGACCTGGCGCTCAGCTTTCTGATGGGCATCCAGGATTTGCCCGACCTGATCCGCATGTGCCGTCGCTTCCCCCAGACGCCCGTAATACTCGACCACCTATGCGGCGTCCGCCTCCGCGACGGCGTCTGGCCCGAAAACGAGGTCCGCGCGCTGTGCCGGATGGCCCGCTACCCCAGAGTGATGGTCAAACTCGGCCCCTTCCAGGCCCTCGGCGCCGGCACGGCGCCCTATACNGATCTCTTGCCTCTGATCGAGCGGGTGGTTGCCGCCTTCGGCCCCGAACGGGTAATGTGGGAAAGCGACAGCGGCGGTCCGATCAAAATGAAACANCCCAAACGCGACTACGCCGCTGCCATCGCCCTGATCCGCGACCACGCCAACTTCCTGAGCGCGGGCGACAAGGAGCAGATCCTGGTCAAGACGGCCGAGGATTTTTTCTTTAAGGGCTAGGCCATGTATGCATCTTTAGACGATGCGCACCGCGCGGGCGAAGATCTGTTTCTCGACCACTGCCACCACACCGCCAACGGCAACAGGATCATCGCCGAGAGCATATACAAGTTCATAGCCGACCAACAGTTATAAGCGCCGCTGCCCACCGATTCGCTACTATTCTCTGGGGATTTTATGGAACGTATGGACCTCTTCACCTCCGGCCGCAACGGCTACCACACCTATCGCATCCCGGCGCTGGTCACCACCCCCGCCGGCGCCGTCCTCGCCTTTTGCGAAGGCCGCAAACACACCGGCCGCGACGACGACGAAATCGACCTCCTCTGCCGCCGCAGNCAGGACGGCGGCCGCACCTGGACCGATTTGCAGATAGCCGTCCCCTCTGGCGGCCGCACTTGCGGCAACCCGTGTCCCATNACCGACCGCGACACCGGCCGTATCTGGCTGCTGTTCTGCAAAGACAACCAGCAGATCTTCACCACCCACAGCGACGACGAAGGCGACACCTGGGCCGAACCCACTGAAATCACCGCCCAGGCCAAAGACCCCGCCTGGTCCTACGTCGGCACCGGCCCCTGCCACGGCATTCAGCTCGNATCGGGTCGCCTGCTCGCACCCTGTTGGTCCGACGAGAGCCCCGGCCCCGCCACCTGGGCCCCGGATCCGCCCAACTGGGGCAAGATCCAATCCTCCTACGCCCTCATGAGCGATGATCACGGCCAGACCTGGCACCACTCCCAAAACATCACCCGGGACGCCTCCGACGAATGCGCGGCCGCCGAACTNCCCGACGGCAGCCTCTACATGGACATGCGCAGCCGGCAGGGCAAACGCTGCCGCGCCCGCGCCCGCAGCCAGGACGGCGGCCAGACCTGGACCCCCGCCGAATACGTCCCCGAGCTCCCCGAGCCGTCCTGCCAGGGCAGCATCCTCCGCATCGACAACACCCTCTACCTCATCCATCCCTCCAACCCGGACGANCGCACCCACCTGGCCCTGTACCATANCCGGGACGGCGCCCAGACCTTNTCCGCCCCCACCATCGTNTACCATGGTCCCGCCGCCTACTCCGACCTAGTCAACACCGACACCCACCTCCTCTGCCTCTTCGAGGCCG
The DNA here is from genome assembly GCA_002724215.1 of Gemmatimonadota bacterium. Classification (GTDB taxonomy): domain Bacteria; phylum Latescibacterota; class UBA2968; order UBA8231; family UBA8231. Next base: position 13,469 of record PBOD01000104.1, read on the forward strand.
ACCGCTCCCAGCGCCTGATCTTAGAACGCANCGACCCCCACCACCTCGACCCATAGGAATATCTACCGCCGAGCTCGTCGCCTCAGGGTCGGGAGTCGGGCGCGGCCCNCGCACCGCATCAATCAAACCCCACCTCGCGCATCTCTACCCGCAGCGCCCGCAACGCCTTCTCCTCCGCCTCCACCGGCCTCTTCTCGGCCGATCCCAGCATCTGCTCCACTCGCTGCACCCCCCGCACCAGCTCCGCCAACGTCTCGGGCGTCAGCGCCCCCTCGTGGTCGTCTCCCGGCATCCGCTGGTGATAGGTGAAATGCTTCTCCAGCACCGCGGCCCCCAGCGCCACCGCCGCCAGACAGGCNTCGATCCCGCGGCTGTGATCGCTGTAGCCGACTGGATAATCGGGAAATGCCTCCTGCAAGGTCACCATCGCCCGCAAGTTGACATTCTCGTCTTCGGTNGGATACTGGCTGGTACAGTGCAACAGGTACAATTCTTCTATCGCACCCAGTCTTGCCACCGCTTCTCNCACCTCCTCCAGCGTCGACATCCCCGTCGATAGATAAACCCGCCGCACCTGGTCGCTCCGGCTGTTGACATAATCCAAAAGCGCNAGGTCTGTNACCCGACTCGAAGCCAGCTTCANNTCTCCACACCCCATGCGATCGACCAGAAAAGCCGTCGATCGCTGTGTAAAAGTGGAGCACAAAAAGCCGACTCCGCGCTCGCGACAAAGCGCCTGCATCTCAAAGTGCACCGCCTCGGGCATCTCCACCTTCTTAAACTCACCGTACCAGACGTGATCCTCCCCAAACTGCTCCGCCGTATAGGTCTGGAACTTGGCGTAATGCGCCCCGCCTTGCGCGACTTCCTCCACCATCCCGCGACACACGTCCCAGCGCCCGTAGTGATTCTCGCCGATTTCGGCGATAATAATCGTCTCCATAACCAGTCCTCCTCTTCCAACATATAAGACATCCTCCTTCCCTCACCAAATCCCAGAGGGCGACATCTTGTTCCAGCGTCTCCCCAAACCCTCCGGCAAAANGCACCTCACCTGCCTTGCCGCACCCCCTCCCATTCCGTAAACTCCTCCCAAATCGCCATTACCACGCCATCTCAAGGAGCCTCTCTCGTGAAAATCGGCCTCTACGCCAGCATGTTCGGCAAAGACGACCCCCCGACCCTGCAGAGCATCGAAAGCTACATCGAGCACGCCTACGACCTGCGCTTAGACCTCATCGACTTCCGCAGCGACCGCGGCTTCTCCTCCTCCGAACCCGACTACCTCATCCACACCAAGCTCTCCTGCATCGAAAAGGGCCTCGCCATCGGCTACCTCGCCTCCGGCGGCCACTTCGTCGGCACCGACGACGAACTGCGCGACAAGGTCAGCCGCNCCAAAACCGACATGGATATCGCGCTGATTCTGGGTGCGCCGATGATCCGCCTGTTTTGCGGCCANCCCTTAGAAGACCCCGAGGAGCAAAAGCGCGAGATCCAGTGCTTCCAGGAGGTTTGCGACTACGGCATGCAGGTCGGCATCGCCGTNGGGCTGCAGAACCACCCCTCGACCGGCGACGATGTCGTCCGCATTATTGAGCAGACCGACCGGCCCAACTTCAGTTTCCTGCTCGACACCGGTCAGTGGTGCGGCTCGCCCGCGCGCAACCAGGGCGCGCCCGACCCCGACCACGACATCTACGAGTACATGCGCCAAACCGCCCACCTCGCCAGCCACGTCCGCGCCAAGTTCTACAAGATCGACAGCGGACGGGAGGAGTGGATCGACTACGAGCGCATCGTGCCGACCTTAGCCGAAGCCGGCTACAACGGCCCGTTGTCGGTAGTCTTTGAGGGCAAGGACATCAACGACTGCGACGACAAGACAGTCATGCGCCTGGCCGCCGACCACCTGCGCGACGTGGTCTCGCGACTCTGATCCGCGCATGCCCNCCACCAGACCCCAGATCCAGGTTACACTGCAGGGCCCGGCAGACGGCGGCGACTTCGGTCCCCTGACCCCCGATACCCGCACTGCCGGCCTGCAGGAAGCCATCGACTGCGCCCACGACCAGGGACGCGATGTCTATATCTGGGGCGGGCGCGGCGGCTTGCATCGNGGCGAGGGCCTGCCCGGCAATATTTACGCTCTCGACGAACCGCTGCGCATTCCCTGGAGCCAGGACTTCCGCCTCGACGGCGGCAACGCCGTTTTCGCCTATCGCGGCGAGCGCGGACACGCCGTCCACATCGANAGCCAGATGAACTGCCGCTACAAATTCGGCCTCATCAGCTCGGCGGCGCCCGAGGCCGCCGTCTGCTTCGGCCCCGCGACGGCGGGACCGGACGACTTCTCGGTCATCACGGCCTCCTGCTTCGATTTCTCCGCGGTCTGCTCCTCGCACCCGCAGGGCACCTCGATCCTGCTCGACTCGCGCGCCGGACTCATCGTCAACAATCTCATCCGCGCCGAGGAATTCAACGCCCGNGGCACCGGCCTGCACCTCAGCGATGGCGGCGGCCAGGGACACCTGATCGCCAACAATCGGATACTGATCCCCTACGGCAACCAGTNTCACGGCGGCGACGATTGCACCGGCTTGCAACTGGGCGACCCCGGCAGCGCGCAGATTGTCCACAACCGCATTGAGCTCTCGCTGCACGCTCCGCGCGGTGCTTACTTCGACGAAGAGGCCGGGGCATACGCCACTGTCGCCGGCTTCGCACCCGACCGCGCAATCGGCGCCCGTATCCACGCCCAGCGCAACCTGCTCGATCTGGCGTTCTACGGTCGCCGCGCTCCAGACCACGACATCGTCTTCGCCGCAGACGCCCGCGACAACACTGTTCGCGCCGCCAACCTGCCCAACGGCGTCACCAATGCAGCNACAGTGCCCAGCAACCGCATCGCGCCTGCCTGGCCCGTCGGTCTCGCCGTCCCCACACCGCCGGTACCCCCGCCGGAAACCTGGGCTGTCAACGACACCAGCTACGCCGTCGAGGTCTTTGTCACCGATCCGGGCCAAGTCAGTCGCTGGGCCCTGGCCGATTGCGGATCGACCGCCCAGGACCACCCGCACAACCTGAGCCTGGTCGACAACCTGCGCGGCACGCCGCCCGACCCGGNGCCACCGCGCCCGCCGCAAACCCTCGCCTTTGACACCGGGCTCCACAGCGGCCAGACCTTCGCGCTGGCCCCCGGNGACAGGGTGCGCTTCAGCTATGCGCGCGCGCCTGCCTGGCGCTGGAAGGCCCTGCCGTGAAAANCGCGCTCGGCCTGCTGCTGGGGCTGCGCCGCCACGACCTGCGCGCNGCCCGCACTTTCGTGGCCACCATGTTTCCCGGAACCGCATTCGTCACACGCTGGNTTAAGTTTCTGGCCTGGGTACTGCGCCAGTCTTTCATCGAGATCCCCAGGGCGCTCAACTGCGCNCGCTTNGCNCGTCCCCTCTCGCGCACTCCCATCTGGCTCACCGCCGACAACCCGCTCGAAAACCACCCCTGGGCGGCTGAGCCCGATGCCGCATTGCCCGAGCGCACCGATGCNGTCGTCATCGGCGCGGGCTTTACCGGCGCCGGCTGCGCCTACCACTGGGCCAAAGCGGGGCGGGGGCATATGGTCGTCCTCGAAATGGACGACCCCGCCTCTGGCGCCAGTGGTCGCAACGAAGGGCTGGTGGTGATGGGGCGCTACTTCGCCATGGTCCGCGACACCGTAAAACCCTATCTCGACCAAGTCCGCGCCGACCTCGCCGAAGCCGACCGCGCCAAGCTGGCTGGGCAATTCGCCGCCCGCTACGCGCAAAGCGCCTATAAAAACGCCGACTTAGTCGAACAAACCATCCGCGAGGAGGGCTACGACTGTGACTACGCGCGCAACGGCTGGATCCAGGCCCGCGATCCCGGCGCAGCCCTCGGCGAATCCGTCGAAGCCGGCCGCGCCGCCGGCTTCGACGACTGGATTGCCATGGCGCCAGAAGACGTGCTGGCAACCGGCGGCATGCGCGTCGACTGCCCCGCCGGCTTTTCGCGCCGCGCCGCCAGTTTCCACCCCGCCAAATGGGTCTGGTCGCAGTTGCAAACGGCGCTGGCCACCCCGCATGTCGCGCTCTACACGCGCACCAAAGTGCTCGCCATCATCGACGAGGGCGAACACTACGCCATTGAGACGGCGCGCGGCACCATCCGCTGCCGCCATATCGCCAATGCCACCGAGTCCTATACCGCCCTCCTGCACCGCCAGTTTCGCGGCGTGCTGCACCCCGTGCAGACCCAGGCCGCTTTCGGCCAGGGCGGTCCCCCCGGCATGCGGGAACACATCGGTTTGAGTGGCAAGCGCGGCTTTTTCGGCCGCCACGGCAGTGGCGTGATGATCGGCTCCGACGCCACGCAGCTGCCCCACCACCTCGCTGGCAACAATAAGCCCTCGCGCTTTATCACCAAATTCCTCATCGGCGAGATGCACCGCCACTTCGGCACTAGCCCGATCGAGATCACCCACGAGTGGAGTGGCACCCCCGGCTTCACCGCCGACGAGTACCCCATCGTCGGTCTCATTGATGGCAAGCGCCAGTATCTCATCGGCGGCATGTGCGGCTCGGGCACTGCCGTCTCCTTCAACGGCGCCCGCCACGTCGTGCAACAGATCCTGGGGCTTACCGGCCCCGACGACTACCCGGCCGAGTACTTCGCGCCAACGCGCGTCCTCGACCCGGCAAACCACTCCTGGCCCGAAATAGAAAGCCCATGAACGAAGAAAAACTCCGCCAAGCCGTTAACAACCGGCGCAACACGTTTCCCGAGCACGGCATCCGCGTGCCCGCCGAGGTCATGCAGACCTTCATTTCCGCCCTCTTTCTGCGCGCGGGCCTGAGCGACGATCACGCCGGACTGATGGGCCGTATCCTCACCGGTAACGACCTGCGCTGCGTCTTCAGCCACGGCACCAGCGCCTGCCAACAATATCTGGGCCTCCTGCGCGACGGTGGCATCAACCCCCGCCCCGACATCAAGGTTGTACACGAAGCCCCCGGCGCACTGGTCCTCGACGGCGATGGGGGGCTGGGCTACTTCCCCTGCTGGCGCGGTACCGAGCAACTCATCGCCAAGGCCAAAGAAAATGGCAGTGCGGTACTCACTACCCGCAATCACCATCACTTTGGCGCCGCGGGCAACTACACCCGGCTCGCCGTCGGTCACGGCTGCATCGGCCTGGCTGCTTCCAACCACCGCAATCCCCGCGAGCCCGACCAGCCGATCTACAGTACCATCACGTCCTCGCCTCTGAGCATCGCCATTCCCACCGGCGACCAGCCGCCGCTGATTCTCGACATGGGCGGCAGTATCATCGGCTTTAACGAAGACGATTTTGCCGCCAACCCCACCGCCTTCTTCAAGGCTTTCGGGCTGAGCAACGTGATCCAGGTTCTGGGCGGCGCGGTGGCTGGCATTTATCTCGAGCACTGTGTCGAGGGACCGTGGATCGCCAACCAGGGCGCCTTTATCGCGGTCTTCGACACCGCCCACCTCGCGGGCGCGGGCGAGGTAGCGATGCGGGTCGATCAGTATGTCGGCGAGGCCCGCCGCATGCAGCCCGTCCCCGGCACCGACCACGCCGAGCTCCCGGGCGGCGTCGAATGGTCCTGGGAAAGAGAAAACCGCAAAGAGGGCATCCCCGTCGGCGATAAGCATCGCGCACTACTCGAGGAATTGGCCACCGAGTGGGGTGTGGAAGCGCCCTTCGGTGCATGGGAAGGAACGGCATTCTGATGCAGGTAAACCGCGATCAGTTTTTAGAGCAGGGCTATGTCATCCTGCGCAACGTCATCCCGCCGGCATTGCTCGACGACGTGCGTGCCGCCTACGAAAAAGCAGTAGACCGCCAGCGCGTGCTGTGGACGCGCGAGCGCACTGGCGGCGATCCGCCGGGCGGGATCTGGGAAACCGCGGCACAGCCCCGGCTGCACCTTAGCCGCAACTCACTGGTCGATGGCGAAAATCCGCTGGCGGTGGAGATCTGGTTGCACGAAAACCTGCACGGGGTCAGCAGTCGGCTGCTCGACCTACAAGATGCGGCCGTCACCGAAATGATGCTGATGTGCAGCCCGGTCAAAGACCACGGGCCGGCCAAGTGGCACCGCGACTTCTTCCCTGCCTACTGCGCCCCGCTCCAGGCCTATGCCGACGATATCCTCGAAAGCGGCCCGCGCTATGTGCAGTGGAATATCCCGCTCTACGACGACAGCGTTTTGTGGGTCGTGCCCGGCAGCCATATCCGCCGCAATACCGGCGCAGAAGACCGGCAACTCATCGACAATGTCCGCGCCCCCTTAGACAGCGCGATCCAAACCCATCTCAGCGCTGGCGACGGCGTCGCCTATATCCTGCCGCTTTTGCACTGGGGCAGCAACTACTCGCCCAAAATGCGCCGCACCGTCCACGGCGGCTTCTCCGACTTCACCCACTATCCGCACCTGGGCTATCTCCCGCATCTCTCGTCGCAGGCCCAGGACACCTTCACCCGCTGGCACGAGCACAGCCAATTGCGCATGTTGCAAGCCGCAGCCGTGTTGCGCGCGGCCATCGCCCAAGACGGTCCCGGTTACCGCGCCGCGCTCGACGAAATGCACCCGGGCCGCGGCCCCAAAGGCCAGTTGCAATCGACGATCTTCTTGAGCAAGGCCGCCCGCCGCATCCGCAACCTCAAGCGCCCGGATTTCGACATGTTGCCCGATTGGGAGCAAAACCACGCCACCAGCATGCACCCGATGACCTTGCAATGGGGCGAGCCCATTGCCGAGCTATTTTCAGACGAAGAAGCGGAAAAGTTGTGGGCGATATTCAAACCCGTCGACGACGCCATGCAAGACACCGAGCCGCAGTGGTCGCCGGGCTTCCAGGGCGACAAGGCTCCATATTATTTTGTCGATGTGCCCGCTGGGCTGACCGTCGATAGCTTCATCGCCGGCTGGGATCAGAAAGCGTAGCTCAACTGCAGCGTCGGTCGGGCGCTGCGTATGCCCACTTGCAGCTCTAATTGCTTGCCGTACTTATAGCGCACCCGGTCGCGCTTTTCCTCAATGATCTTGATCCCGTGTACGAAGTCGTAAAGGAAATCGTAGGCGATCACCCCGACGCCTAACAGGATAAACGTCACTCCGATGCCGCCCTCGCCCTCGCGACGGAGCTCCCTGAGCCGGTAATGCATAACCTCGCCCTCGACTTTAACGGGAATCTTCTCGTAGCGCCGCTCTCCATCTTTGTCCCCGGCGTTGAGCACCAATACGTCGAAATCCGTATCGGGGAAATCGCCCTCATCGATCAAAAACGCTCCCGCCGCGATCGACGCCAGCCCGAGCAGGCTGGTCTTGACCAATCGCCTGCCGGTCTCTTGCTCCCCTGCGTAAAAGTGCAACATCCCCGGCAGCGGAATGGCCCTGAGCGCCAGCCCGACCGAGAGCCGGCGGTTCATGTCGCGGTATTCCTCGAAGGTCATCTGCGGCGGCACAGGGGTCAGCGGCGCCTCGTTGAGCGTGTCGCCCCATTGCGCTGCGGCCGGCTGGGCCAGCAGCGCTGTAAGTACCACTATCCACACTGTTCTCACAACTATCCTCCTGGTATCGTGTTCCAAGTATACAGTCAGCGACGATCCCATATCGGATCGCTATTGACCGGTCCCCCGCCGTTGCGTACTGTGGATCCACCCCAAGCAAGGAGAATCCCATGAAGGTCCTGATCCTGTCCGGCTCTAACCACGGCTTCGACAAAAGCGCTCCGCTGATCGGCGATTTCCTGGGCGCAGCCGACGACCTCGACATATCCCTGGCAGACAGCAAAGACGCCCTCACCTCCAGCCTCGACCGTTTCGATGTCTGCGTCTTCGGCACCGGCTTCACCCACGCCGTGCGCGATGGCGACGGCCCGGTGCGCTGGGAAGCCGAGCTCTCTCCCGCACAGGAAGACGCGCTCATCGGCTTCGTCGCCGACGGCAAGGGGCTGGTCGGCGTCCACGGCACCGCCTGGAATGTCGGCGAGCGCGCGGTATCGCTATTGGGCGGCCACGCCAACTGGCACCCGCCGGGATCGACTTTCACCGTCAATATCGCCGCGGGCGATCATCCGATCACCGATGGGGTCGAAGACTTTGAAGTCGAGGACGAGATCTACATGTCGGCCTGGTTCCCGCAGATCGAAATCCTCGCCACCGCCGAATGGGCCGACAAACAGCACCCGCTGGCCTGGACTAAATCCCACGGCGCCGGCCGCGTTTTCTACACCGCCCTCGGCCACGGCCCCGACACCTTCACCCGCCCAAATATGCAAAAATTGATGACCCAGGGCGTGCGCTGGGCCGGCGGCAACTAAGTGGAGCACCGCCCTCTCCCGCGCAGCGACCTCGCCGTCTCGCCGCTGTGCCTGGGGACTATGACCTTCGGCACGCCCGTCGGCGAGCGCGAGGCCATCGCCATCGTCCACGCCGCCCTCGACCTCGGCGTCAACTTCATCGACACCGCCAATATGTACGAGGGCTACACTCGTTCCCTGGGCTCGCCCGGCGGTCTGGCGGAAGCGTTTGTCGGCAAAGCCCTGCGCGACCGCCGCGACCGCGCCATAGTCGCGACCAAGGCCGGCAATCCCATCGGCCCCGCGCCAGAGGATAAAGGCCTGAGCCGCGCTCACCTCTTGCGCGAGTGCGAACGCAGCCTGGTGCGCCTGCAAACCGACTATCTCGACCTGTTCTACCTCCACGTCCCCGATCCCGACACGCCAATAGCAGAATCCATCGCCGCCTGCGCCGAACTCATCGCAGACGGCAAGACCCGCCACTGGGCTCTGTCCAACTTCGCTGCTGGCCAGACGCGCGAAATCCTCGACCTCTGTGCGGAAAATAGCTGGCCACTCCCCGTCGCGCACCAACCTCCCTTCAGTCTGCTCAACCGCGCCATCGAAGCAGATCTGCTCCCCCTGTGCGTCGAACGGCAGCTCGCCGTAATCCCCTACCGCATTCTCGAAAGCGGCTTACTCAGCGGCAAATACGCCGACCCGAACCATCCACCGCCCGATTCGCGCGCTGCCGAAAAGCCCGAATGGCTGCCGCAACTGCACGACCCATCAATACAGCGGGCCCTCGCCGAAGTTGCAGCCCAGGCCGCGGCAGCCAACCTGAGCCTCTTCGCCTACGCCATCCGCTCCACGCTCGATATCCCCGGCATCACCAGCGCCATCCTCGGGATCAAAAGGCCCGAACAACTCGCTGCTGCCGTACAGGCCCTGGCATAAATCGCACCGGCGTGTGCCCCTGGATAATCTGCAACTAAATAGGGCCTTTGAAAGCGCCGATTCCGCGTTGTCGCGCACCCAACCCGTACATAGACCCCTCGTCGGTCGCGGCAAGTAAGCGTGGCCACGCGCGGGCCATATTATTCTCCGACGTATCAGACGACCGTGGTACACGAAACGTGAAACTTGCTCCTTCCACGCCCGCCCGTAGCTTGTAGACGGTCCTCCCCCCACTTTATATATTACAGAATTCCGTCGTCCGTACGCTACTTTCATAACGACCCGGCTCCGAGACGGGCTACCTGGCTTCCTCCGAGGAGGCAAGCGCTCACCGCGCGGGAATCTCTTCCGGCTCCGTTTTACCGCCAGCCGCAAATACGCTGCTTTTGCGAAAGGATCACCCAACATGACCGCCGA
>PBOD01000105.1 GCA_002724215.1 Gemmatimonadota bacterium
ATAGATTCGGAAGTCGAAGAGCTCTACAAGAATAAGAGCAAGCCGATCTCCGTTGATTGAGATCGGTGCGGCAGGTGTGGGCCGCTTTAACTGAGAGAAGCTATCATGGCCGAAGAAGACGATGTCCTTGATGAAGCTGATGCGCTAGAAGAAGCGGTAACTTCTGATGAGGGCGACGGCGAGGAGTTGGATCCGCTCGCCGAAGAAATGCTGAAGATGATGGAAGACGAAGACGAGGGCGACATGGGTTCGCAGCAAGATGTGGACAGCATGATGGAAATGGAAACGCTCAAGGCCATGGAGGATAAGGGTGGCGGTGGTATGGATTTGGTGGGCGGGGAGGGAGCCGTCGGTGCATCGGCGGCCGGCGGCGTTCCGGCGAGTATCGCCCGCCTCATGGATGTCAACTTGAGCGTGACCATCGAACTGGGGCGCACCAGGTACACGATGGAACGCGTGCTCAATCTCGGTGAGCAATCGCTGGTCGAACTCGATAAGCAGGTCGGCGATCCGGTGGATATTCTGGTCAATGGCAAGATCTTTGCCCGCGGCGAGGTTGTGACTGTCTCAGAAAATTTCGGCGTGCGAATAACTGAGCTTGTAACGGATGTAAATGCAATATAATAAATTATTTAAATGTCTATTGGTACTTGCTGGAGGAGGTGGGAAAATTTTGCCCAGCACTCCCCGGGTGGGGAGCAATAATTTCCGGCTTTGGCGTGCCCGTCCATTGCGTCCAGAGGCCAGCTCACCATTGGAGGGATAGTAATCGCGAAAAAGTTATAAGTCGACAGTAGTCATTTATTAATAGTGCTTTATGGCCTATTAGGCCCGGGTTTATACACCTGGATCTGCAAATGGGAGGCGCCTCTTGAGGTGCCTCCCATTGTTATTGCTGGCCGTGGCATATTTGTTGCTCAACTCGGATTGAGCGCACACACTTGAGAGCTGAGCAAATGACGCATTTCCCGTACAGAAAAGCCTTGAGCGGGTGGTTTCTGGTCGCGGTACTGCTTGCGGGGCCTACCACCCTACTAGCCGAAGAAAATCCTCCGGCATCCACTCCTGAGGCGGAGATTGTCCCCGGGCAAACCATCGACTTGGCCGCCGCCGGCGCCGAGGCTGAGGTGTCCTATTGGGAGGTTGCTTCCAAACTCGGACTGGGTCTGTGTTTGGTGGTGGTATTAGCCTGGGGGGCGGTTTTCCTGCTGCGCAAAAGCGCCGTCGGACAGCAGTTTGGCGGGATCGGCAAGACGATTCGCATTGCCGAACGCACCTATCTCAGCCCCAAGAAGGCGATCTACCTAGTTGAGATTGGCGATCGCACGCTGGCTCTCGGAGTCACCGAGGAGCAGATTACCGCGCTGAGCGAGTGGCCGTCGGGCGAACTGGAACTGGCGCCCGCTCCAGAGCGGGGCGGCACCTTTTCAGCCCAGTTTAAAAACTTGCTCAAGCAGGGGCAGCNGGAGGAATCCGCATGAGGCGCCAATGCGTACGCGGTATCGTNCTGGCCATTGTGNTGCTGGGNGNNATGTCNCTCTTTGCNGACGCGGCCCAGGCCCAGGCCCTGCCCAAAATCAGNCTTCAGGTCGAGGACGCCAAAGAAGGCGGGGANGCGGCCGTTTCGCTGCAGATCATCTTTTTGCTGACGATTCTCTCGCTGGCTCCTTCNATTCTNATTATGATGACTTCTTTCACCCGCATCGTGGTGGTGCTGTCGTTTTTGCGCACTGCCATCGGCACCCAGCAGATGCCGCCCAATCAGCTGATTATCGGCTTGTCGCTNTTTTTGACCTTTTTNGTGATGGCGCCGGTCTGGGACCGGGTCAACGACGACGCGATCCAACCGCTGGTCGAGGACCAAATTCCTTACGCCGAGGCGCTGGATAAGGGGATGGAGCCCATCCGCGAATTCATGCTCAAACAGACGCGGCAGAAGGACATGGCCCTATTCGTGCGCATGGCCCAGATCAAACAGCCGCGCAACCACAAAGAAATTCCCAATTCNGTGCTGATTCCCAGTTTTATCATCAGCGAACTGCGCACCGCCTTCCAGATCGGCTTTATTCTGTTCATTCCCTTCCTGGTCATCGATCTGGTGGTTTCCAGTATCCTGCTTTCGATGGGTATGATGATGCTGCCGCCGATCATGGTCTCGATGCCGTTCAAGATTCTGCTCTTCGTTCTGGTCGATGGCTGGAATCTGTTGATCCAGTCCCTGGTCAAGAGCTTCAACTGACACGCGCTGAGGTGGACTATGACGCCCGAATACATCGTCAAGCTGGGCCAGGATACGCTGCTTTTGGTACTCTATGTGGCGGGGCCGATCCTGATCGTGGCCCTGGTCGTTGGCTTGTTGGTCAGCATCTTCCAGGCCGTGACCCAGATCCACGAAATGACCCTGACCTTCATACCCAAAATACTGGCCGTGGCGGCGGTACTGTCCTTTCTGCTGCCCTGGACNCTGCAGCNGTTAATCGATTTTACCGTCAATCTGTTCAGCAGTATACCGACGGCCATTGGCTGAGGAGCGCGGAGGGTGGGATACTGGCTCGATCAATTCCACATATTTCTGCTGATCCTACTCCGGGTCAGCGCGTTGCTGATCGTGGCACCGATNTTCGGCCATCGGCTCTATCTGGCCCGGGCCAAGATCGGGCTGGCGTTTATGGTGTCGCTGGTCGTCTATCCGCTGGTCGATGGGCTGGAAGTGCCCGCAGGCATTTTTCCGTATGCGGTGATGATGATCGGCGAGGTGATCATGGGNCTGGTGCTGGGCTACGCGGTGCTGNTGCTCTTTATCGGCATCCAATTCGCCGGCCAGTTGTCGGGTCTACAGATGGGATTCGGNATCGTCAATGTGATCGATCCGGCGTCGCACGATCAGATCTCGATCATCGGCCAGTTTCTCAATATCCTGGCCATCTTGATGGTGCTGACGCTGGATGGGCACCACGTCATTCTCAACGGGTTGATCAGTTCATTCGACGCGGTGCCCCTGGGGGGCGTAGTGCTGCAGGCGGCGATCGCCCACAAGTTGATCGCCCTGACCAGCGAGGTATTTATTATCGCGATCAAGATCAGCGCCCCGATTCTTATCGCGCTGTTCCTCATTTCGACTGCGATGGGCGTTTTGGCTCGCACGGTGCCGCAGATGAACGTGTTTATCGTTGGCTTTCCGGTGCAGTTGGCGGTTGGGTTGTCGGTGNTGGTGGCGACCCTGCCGCTGTTTCGCATCTTGCTCGAGCGGGCGATGGCGTTTATGGAGCGCGACGTGGTCGCCCTGATAGATTTTTTCGCCTGATGAGGTAGGTAAGTGGCCGAGGAATCCTTCCAGGAAAAAACCGAACAGGCGACGCCNAAGCGGCGCGAAGATGCTCGCAAGAAGGGCCAGGTCGCGCGCAGCACCGAACTGAGCTCGGTGGCCATTCTTGCGGCCGGNCTGCTGGCGCTGGCGGCGCTGGGATCGTACCTNCTGGACCGACTGGGCAACTTTATGGTCGATACGTTGACCAATGGCATACACGCCGAGCTGAATTCGGTGAATATACTCGGCTATATCCTGGGCTGGGGGCGCGACTACGCCATGTTGGTGGCGCCGGTAGTGCTCTTCCTGTTGGTGGCAGCTTTGGTGGTTAACTACGCGCAGGTGGGCGTGCTCTTCACCGGCCAGCCGCTGATGCCCAAGGCCAATCGCCTGAGTCCGCTCACCGGCATCAAGCGAATCTTCTCCGCTCGTGGCCTGGTCGAATTGGCCAAGGGCCTGTTCAAGATCGGCGCCGTCTCGTATTTGACCTGGCTGACCATCGCGGCTGAAGCCGACCGCATGGTCGCCTTTATGGACATGGGCATCGGTCAGATTCTCCTTCTCAGCGGCAATATCGTCCTGACCCTGGCTTTTCGCATCACCTTGCTGCTGCTGGTCATGGCGATCCTCGACTACGCCTTCCAGCGCTTCGACTACGAGAAAAACCTGCGCATGACCCGGCAGGAGGTCAAAGAGGAGTTGAAACAGCAGGAAGGCGACCCGCTGATCCGCCAGCGCGTGCGCTCGCTGCAGCGCGAGATGTCGCAGCGGCGTATGATGGACGATATCGGCAGCGCCGACGTGGTGGTCACCAATCCGACCCACGTGGCGGTGGCGCTCCAATACGATCCCGAGACCATGCCCGCACCCAAGGTCCTGGCCAAGGGGCAAAGACTCGTCGCACAGCGAATCAAGAAACTGGCGCGCGAGGCCGGAGTGCCCCTAGTCGAGAACAAACCATTGGCCCGGGCGCTGTTCAAGGCGGTGAAGATCGGCGAGGAAATACCGGAGGATCTCTTCAAGGCAGTGGCCCAGGTATTGGCCTTTGTTTTTGGGCTCAAGCGGCGGAAGGGAATAGCTCATGCGTAGGTTCATCCAAAGCCTGGCCCGGCACACCGACGTGTTGGTCGCCGTCGGCGTGATCACCATCCTCGGAGTAATGGTGGTACCGCTGCCGACCTATGTGCTGGATTTCTTCCTGACGCTCAATATCAGTCTCGCACTACTGGTGCTGATGCTGACCATCTATATCACCAAGCCGCTCGAACTCTCGGTCTTTCCTGGCCTGTTGCTGGTGATGACCTTGTTCCGGCTATCGCTCAACGTGGCCTCGACGCGGCTGATTTTGAGCGAGGCCGCCGCCGGCGATTTGATTGCGGCGATGGGCGATGTGGTGGTGCGCGGCAATTATGTTCTCGGTTTTATCATCTTCGTCATCGTCATCATCATCCAGTTCGTAGTTATCACCAAGGGCGCGGGGCGTGTCGCCGAAGTCGCCGCACGCTTTACCCTGGACGCTATGCCCGGCAAGCAGATGGCTATCGACGCCGACCTCAACGCCGGCTTGATTGACGAGCAGGAGGCGCGCCGCCGCCGCGACGATATCTCGCGCGAGGCTGATTTCTACGGTGCGATGGACGGCGCGAGCAAGTTCGTTCGCGGCGACGCCATCGCCGGCATTCTGATTACCCTGGTCAATATCATCGGCGGTTTGGCCATCGGCATGTTGCAGCGCGACCTATTGCTGGCCGAAGCGATGCAGACCTATACGCTGCTGACGGTGGGCGACGGCCTGGTGACCCAGATTCCGGCGCTGATCACCTCGACGGCTGCGGGTATCATCGTCACCCGGGCGACCAGCGAAGACAATATGGGTACCGATATCAACAAACAGTTGACCGGGCGTCCGCAGGCGGGGATGATTGCCGGTGGGATACTCCTGGCCCTGGGCTTTCTGCCGGGATTGCCGAGTGGTCCCTTTATGGGCATCGGCGCGGCGCTGGTCGGCGTAGCGCTTTTGGTCCGCCGCCGCAACGCGCAGGAACAACAGCGCGCGATCGTCGCCGACCAGGAGGCTGCCCTGCCCGAGGAGCGTCCCGAGGACTACCTGCGCGTCGATCTGCTCGAGGTTCAGGTCGGCTATCAACTGGTACCACTGGTCGATGCTAAGCAGGGCGGCGACCTAATCGCGCGGATCGTGCAAATTCGCAAGGTCGCGGCGATGGACATGGGTTTTGTCGCGCCGCCGGTGCGGGTGCGCGACAGCACCGAATTGAGTCCCAACGAGTACCAAATCCGGGTCAAGGGCAACCCGGTTGCCCGCGGCGAGTTGCAGGCCAAGCAGCTGATGGCCATCGATCCGGGCTTCGCCGAGGGGGTCGTCGAGGGGGTCGAGGCCATCGATCCGGTGTTTGGCTTGCCGGCGCGTTGGATTGCCGACAACGAGCGCGAGAAAGCCGAACTACTCGGTTATAACGTGGTCGAGCCGGTCGCAGTACTGGCGACCCACTTGACCGAAGTGATCAACCAGCACGCCCACGAGCTTTTGGGCCGCCAGGAGACCCAGCACCTGCTCGACGAATTGAAGCAGACCTATCCCTCGGTCGTCGAAGAATTGGTGCCCGATACCGAAGCGGTCGGCAAGTTGCAGCGGGTCTTGCAGGGCCTGTTGGCCGAGCGAGTGCCGATACGCGATTTGCGCACCATATTGGAGACGCTGGCCGATTACGCCCGCATCGAAGATGTCGAGGTGCTGACCGAATACGTGCGCACCTCGCTACGGCGACCGATCTGCAACATGCTGCTGAAGGACGCCGCCGAAGAAGCGATCGCGGTTCTGACGCTGGATGGCATGCTCGAAGAGCAGTTGGCCGAGGCGGTACAGAGCACGCCGGCCGGCATCAACGTGGCCCTGGCTCCCGACGCGGCCGGATTGCTCTTCCACGAGATGACGGAGATGATAGACCAGATGATCGCCAACGGGCAGCAGCCAGTGGTGCTGGCGGCTCCGCACATTCGCCTGGCCTTCCGTAAATTGACGGCGGTCAATTTTCCAAACCTGTTCGTATTGTCCTACAACGAGATCGCCCCGGATGTGGAGGTCGCGTCGGTAGGCAATATCGCGCTGAGCTATGAAGATTCGGAAATACGTAGCCCGGAACATGCCGGAAGCCCTGCAACAAGTCCGCGATGATCTAGGCGAACAAGCCGTCATTCTCAATACGCGGACGCTGCGCCGGAACAACCGCTTCAACTTGGCCGACGAGGCCCGCGTTGAGGTGACGGCCGCCTACGACGAGGCTCCGGCCGTCCAGTCGGCGGGACCGGCCCGGCTCGCCGCCCGCAAATACGGGGCCCAACTACCGGCTTCGGCTCCCGAAGAGCCGATGGCTCCGCAGCGGCAGACCGCGCCGCCGGCTCCAGCCGTACAGCCTGTGCAACCCGTACCGCCGGCGCCGCCCGCGTCTGGGGATGAGGGCGGTGTCGCGCGCCAATTGCGGCGATTGCAAGACACCGTAGCCCGGCTCGAGCGCAAAAGCGGCGTGGCGCTGCCCGACGAACTGGCCCGACTGCGCGAGCGGCTCGCCAGCGTGGGGCTGGCCGCGGATCTGGGCGACCAGGTGGTGGGGCAGTTGCTGGAGGCAATGAGCGGCAAGGCGCTCGCTGATCGTCGTCAGGTCGGGGAGAGCGCCGCAGCGGCGCTGATACAGCTATTGCCCCCGAGCAAGCGGATCAAGCTCGCCGCTCGTCGCCAGGTCATCGGATTTTTCGGTGCTTCGGGCGTCGGTAAGACCACTGCCGCGGCCAAGATCGCCGCTGGTTTCACCCGCAAGCGCAAGGACCATATCGTGCTCGTAACCACCGATGATCAGCGCGTCGGCGCCCGCGATCAGGTCGATACTTTTGCGCGGATCATCGGTGTGCCGCTGGAGGTGGCCCACGGTGAGGAAGAGATGCGGGAGGTACTGGCCAGACACGAGGCGGCGAGGTTGGTTTTGATCGATGCACCGGGGTGCGGGCCGCACGACCATAAGACGCTCGGCCACCAGGCGCGGCTCTTCGCCGCCGCCGGGGTCGACGAGGTCCACGTTGTCATCGATGCGCTGCACGGGCTGGATCACATGCTAGATATGCTGGAGGCGAGTCGGGATTTGCCCGAGCGCCGGCTGCTCTTCGCCAAGATGGACGAAATGGTGCGACCTGGACCGGTGCTAAGCGCGGCGATCGACAGTCAAATTCCGACTTCCTATCTGGCGGTCGGCGCTCGCGTTCCGGGCGATATCGAAGTGGGAAATCTCAATAAGCTGGTGGAGCAGATTGTCGGGTATGGGCCGAAAAAGAAGCAGTAAAACGCGGTCGCTGGCCATAGCTAGCGGCAAGGGTGGCGTTGGCAAGAGCTGTATCGCTCTCAATCTGGCCGCCGCAATGGCTCGGCGCGGCGAGAAGGTCTTGCTCCTCGACGGCGATCTGGGCCTCGGCAATATTGGTTTGCTGCTGGGCAGCGGTGGCGAGTGGACATTCGAAGACGCGCTGCTCGGTCGTTGCGCGGTGGCTGCGGCGGTGCTCGAAGGGCCGGAGGGCATGGCGGTGCTCACGGCTTCGGCCGCGGAGACTGCCGACTGCTGGCCGGAGGTGGAAATCGCGGCGTCGGTGGTCGAAGATTTTGAGCGCCTGGTCGCCGGCTTCGACACCCTGGTTATCGATACCGGAGCGGGGATTGCCGATAAGACCGTCGATCTGGTGGTCGCAGCGGATGAAGCGCTGCTGGTGGTGACGCCGGAACCCACGGCGATTGCAGATGCTTACGCCGCGCTTAAAGCCTTGCTCATCCGCCGTCCCGATCTCGTTGCAGGGCTGGTGGTCAACATGGCCGATTCCGCCGATGAAGCCGCGGAATTACACGCGAAGTTCGCCGAGTTGGCGTCGCGTTTTCTAGGGGCGAAAATTGACAATCGGGGTTATATTCCATTAGATCGATATGTGCGTGAAGTGGTTAAGCGCCAGGTGCCCTTTGTCCTGACTGCGCCGCCCTCTCCCGCAGCCCAGGCGCTAACGCAACTGGCCGGGTACTACGAGAAGGCCCCCGTCGGCAAAGGGGGCGGCCCGAGTTTTTTCACCCGGGCCCTCGCCCCCCGCACCGGCGGTGTCGATTAGATCCACGATTACAAGCGAAAGCAATGGCATGAGCGCCCAAAAAAAACCGGCGAATAAAGCGAGCTTGCAGTACTCCAAGCAGAAACAGCCCGCCCAACCCGCCGAAGATGCCGGCAAGGGCGAGTTGGTTGATTATTTGCCGCTGGTCAAGTATATCGCCGGTCGCCTGGCCATTAGTCTGCCACGCTCGGTGGAACTGGACGATTTGATAAACGCCGGCGTGGTGGGTCTGATAGACGCTTACAACAACTTCGATGTCGGCAAGGGCGTGAAGTTCGAGACCTACGCCTCGCTGAGGATCCGCGGATCGATTCTCGACGAATTGCGCGGCATGGATTGGGTGCCGCGCTCGACCCGTGCGCGTTCGCGCGAAGTCGAACGCACCATTTCCAAGCTCGAGGGTCAGTTGGGGCGCTCGCCGACCGAAGCCGAACTCGCCGATGAACTCGACGTGACGTTGGAAGAGTACTACCAGATCATGGACGATGTCAGTTCGGCCGCGCTCTTGTCACTGGACGAGATGTCCTTCGGCGACGACGACGACAAGCCCGTCTCGCTGGTCGACAACTTGCGCTCGCAAGACCAACCCAGTGCATTGGTTAACCTCGAACGGCTGGAGATGCGCGATCTATTGGCCGATTCGCTGGGGCAGATCAGCGAGCAGGAGCGGCTGGTGGTCGCGCTCTACTACTACGAGGAACTTACGCTGAAGGAGATCGGGCAGGTGCTCGAATTGTCAGAGTCCCGGGTGTCGCAGTTGCACACCAAGGCCGTGTTGGGGCTCAGGGTCAAGTTGCGCAAGCGCTTTATGGCCTGAGGGGACCGCTATCTTGGACCAGCAGCGACAAGAGCGCATAAAGAAGATTACCCAGAGCATCATCGGCCTGCCGACCTTGCCGACGGTCATCACCCAGATGATCGGCCTGATCGACAACCCCAAGACTTCGGCCAAGGACGTGGCGGGCCTGATCTCGACCGACCAGGCCCTTACCGCCAAGATTCTCAAACTGGCCAACTCCGCCTTTTACGGTTTCCCCCGCGAGATCGCCACCGTCAATCACGCCGTGGTGGTTCTCGGTTTCGACACGGTCAAGAATCTGGGCTTGAGTGTATCGGTGCTCGAGCGCTTCGCCGGCGGCAGCGGCGACACCGAATTCGACCGCCAGAAGTTCTGGGAGCACTCGATCGCCTGCGGGGTTGCGGCGCGGATGCTGGCGGGCAAGCTGCGCTACAGGGTCCAGGGCGAGGCCTTCGCCGCGGGGATCCTCCACGATATCGGCAAGTTGATCCTGAGCCAGTACTTCACCGACGAGTTCGGTGAGATTCTGGCGCTGGTCCGCGACGAGGATCTCTATATCGGCAAGGCCGAAGAACAGGTGCTCGGCCTGACCCACACCGAGATTGGCCACTGGCTGGCCGAGAAGTGGAACCTGCCCGACAAATTGGTCGCGGCCATCGCCTACCACCACGCGCCGGGTCGCCTCGAACGCGATGCCGAATTGCCCTCGTTGATCCACCTGGCCGATTTTCTCTGCCGCCGCGAAAAAATCGGCGACGGCGGCGGCCCGCGTCTGCCCAATCTCGATCCGGCGGCGCTGCGCGCCTTCGGCATTCACGAAGAGCCGAAGGCTGCATTGCGGCGCATCTTCGGCTACGGGGAAGAGTTGCAAGCGGAGATGGAGCGGGCTGACGCCTTCACCAGTATCGCCCGCGGCGACGACGGCGAGGCAGGCGATGGCGAGGCGGATGGAGGGGACGGCCCCGACGACGACTCCGACGATGATCCCAATCCACTGGGCGGCAGTACGGAAGGCGAACTGGTCGGCGAGTCGAGGCGGTGAGAGGTAGTGGTCTTGCGAGGGATGATGGAGGCACCGGGGCCAGCTAAAGGCGGTCGAAGGGGTGTCCCATGGCCCAACTAGAGGGGCATCCTCCCGCGGCCGACGAGCAATTGCCCCTGGCGCGCATCCGCGAACTGCTGGCGGATATCAAGGGCGCCGTCCCCGACGACGTTGCCTGGGAACTGGGCATCCATATTGAGACGCTTTCCGAGGCCCTCAAGGAGAGTGCCGCGCACCAGCGCGGGGTCGAAGAAGAAAACCGCCAGTTGCAGGAGCGCCTCAACAGCGAGCGCCGCGAATACGTCGAGTTGCGCGCCTCGATGGATCAGTTGCTCAATCTGCACGAACTCTCCGAAGCGATTTCCTCCAGTTTCGATACCGCCGATATTCTCAATTCGCTGATGGACCTGTCGGAGCGCTTTGTCGACTGCGCAAGCTGTGGCGTTTTCGCCATTGATGAAGAGCGCGGAGTGTTGCAGCCCCTGAGTCTGCGTGGAGCGCCGGGGTTGCATGAGCGTCTCGCGGCGCAGTGGGAAGATGGGATCATCGACTGGGTCTTGCGCGAGAAGCGACCGGTGGTTATTGAGGACATGGCCACGGTCGAGCAGAGCGCTGTGGCCGAGCACTCTACGGTGGTCGCGCCGCTGATCGTGCGCGGCGAGCAGATCGGGGTCTGCGCCCTCTACTGCCCGCGCGCCAAGGATGAGTTTACCGCCGGAGAGCTCGACCTTTTGGGTGTGCTGGCCAGCCAGGCCGCCATTGCCATCGAGAACGGCCGCCTCTACACCGACCTCGAGGCGGCCCACACCCAGCTTCAGGATTCGCAGCACCAGGTCCTGCTGTCGGCCAAATTCGCCGCCATCGGCGAACTGGCCGGCGGGGTTGCGCACGAAGTCAACAATCCGCTGCAGATCATCCTCAGCCGGGTGCAATTGATGACTCTGCAGAACAGGGATGCGCCC
Source organism: Gemmatimonadota bacterium (assembly GCA_002724215.1). Classification (GTDB taxonomy): domain Bacteria; phylum Latescibacterota; class UBA2968; order UBA8231; family UBA8231. The sequence goes on from PBOD01000105.1 coordinate 11,265, forward strand.
AAGGTCGTGAAGGGCCTGCAACTGATCGAGCACAATGTCAAGCGGATCTCGCGGATCATCCGTGCTCTGCTTGGTTTCGCCGGTCACAGTGCCCAGGAATCCGAGTGGGAACCGTACGAGATTGGCCAGGCGCTGCGCCAGGCGCTGGCGCTGGTTGAGCACCAGTTCGACAAGGAGCGGATCGCGACCTCGCTGGAGTGCGAGGCGGATTTGCCGCGGCTGGTGGGCAATGTCGGCGAGTTGGAACAGGTGTTTATCAACCTGATGATCAACGCCCAGAACGCGATGAAAGAAGGAGGGGCCCTGCGCATCGAGGCGAGGTTGGAGGATGGGCAGATCGCACTGCGCTTCGCCGATACCGGGCCCGGCATCGCGCCCGAGCATCTCGACCGCATCTTCGAACCCTTTTACACTACCCGCGGCGACAAGGGCGGTACCGGCCTGGGATTGGCCGTTTCGTACCGGATTATCGAGAGGCACCAGGGCATGTTGACGGTCGAGAGTGTGCCGGGCGAGGGGGCGACCTTTATCATTCGCCTGCCGCTGCCGGAGGCCGAGGGGACATGAGCGCTGCGGGCTGGCAGTTGGTACTGATCGACGGTCTCTTTTTGGCCCTGGCGGCGGGGATGGGTTTGTGGTTTCGCGGTTGGCTCAAGCGCGAGAAGCGGGAACTGGACCAGCGCCTGGAGGTTCTGGAAGCTCAGCACGCCCGGCTCGAGCGCGTCAGCGGTCGCTTGCAGACCGTGTGCCGGGTTTTGGAATTGCTAGGCCGCGAGGATATCGCTGGGGAACGGGCCGAGGCGGCGTCAAGATCGGGGGCTGCGCGCTCGAGCCGCCAGGCCGCCGCGCCTCCGACGCCGGCGTCGCAACGCGAGGCCGATTTTGAAAAGGCCTGGCAACTGCTCACCGAAGGCGCCACGCCCGCCGAGGTCGCGCAACAACTGGATTTAGGCCTTGCCGAGGTAGAATTGATGCATCGAATGTTGCGCTATCGCCACCAGGGCTAAGCCAATAGCTCGGTCAGCGCGGTGAGCAGTGCATCGGTTTCGGCGTCGGTGCCGATGGAGATGCGCAGACAGTCGGCGAGCCGCGGCGGCTCGCTAAAATAGCGCACAAGGATTTTGCGCTCTTTCAGCCCCTCGTAGAGCGCGGCGGCGTCTCCGTTGCTGCGTGCCAGCACGAAGTTGGCTTGTGAATCCCACACATAGAAACCCATCTCGCGCAGTTGGCCGCTAAGCCTGCGGCGGGTCTTTTGGACCCGGGCAGCATTGGTGCGCATCGCGTCAATCTCCTCCAATGCGGCCTCCGCTGCAATCAGGCTTAGCCTGTTGATATTGTAGTGGTCCTTGACCTTCCACATGCCCATTACCAGCGCCGCGGGCGCGAAGGCGAAGCCGATGCGCATCCCGGCTAGCGAGAACGACTTGGACATTGTGCGGACGACGATGGCGTTGGGGTGGTCGTCGATAAGGCGGATGCAACCGCCGGTAGAAAAGTCCACGTAGGCCTCGTCGACGACCAGCACGCCGGTGACTGCTGCGCACAGCGCCGCGACCTCGTCATAAGGTATAAGGGTGCCGGACGGGCCATTGGGGTTGGCGAGGAAAGTGATGCGGGCGCCGGCAGCGGCCAGGTCCACCGGCAGCGAGTAGTCTGCGGGGAACTCGACCGGGACGGCTTCGGCTCCCTGGATATCGATCAGCGGCTTGTAGTAGCCGTAGGTGGGACTGGGATAGGCGATTTTGTCGCCCTCGCCGGCGAAGCTGCGGATGATGATATTGAGCAATTCGTCCGACCCGTTGCCGGCGATGATCTGGGCTGGCTCGACGGCGAATACTCCGGCGAGCTTGCGGCGCAGCGCATGGGCGTCGGGATCGGGGTAGAGCCGCAGGTCACTGTCGCAGGCGGCACGCAGGCGCTCGAGGACCAGCGGCGGTGGCGGGTACGGGTTTTCGTTGGTGTTGAGCTTGATATAGCCGGAATCCTGCGGCTGTTCACCGGGGATGTAGCCGCGCATGCGGGCGATCGTGGGTCGGAACAGTTCGGGCATTTGATTTGCGGTTAAGACACGTGACGTAGATCACGGTCGTGCGGGGCGCGGTTGCGTTACTGTCAGGACGGGCGCAATATAGAGCNGCCCTTGTATCATGTCAACGAGATTGCTATGATCCTCCCGTTTACTCCCAGAGAAATCGAATATATANTCGCTTGGAAACCCGAAGCGGTCTGGCTGGACGAAAAGAGCGTGCTCGACAAGCTGCGTCAGGCCCTCGCCGCGGGGGAGGGCCCGTCCCTGAGTCCCTTCCAGGTACGGATCGTTCTCCAGTGGGCGGAGGAACAGANTAGCGGGCACTNCGGCGGCGGTCAAGTGCGGAATCCCGAAGAGCACTCGATCATCGGCAAGTTGGACGCGGCTTTGGACCGCGGCGGATAACTACAGCGGGTCTTTGCAGCCGTTGGTGGTTAGGGCGGTACCGGGTGTCGTTCAGGAGGCGGCCGGTGGGTCTGCGGTGTCCGGTTCGTCTACGCGCTGGACATCGAGGACCCCTTTGGTCTTGGCGACCTTGGCGATGGCGCGACGCAGTTGTTTGATGTCGATCACGTCAATCCAGAAGGTCTGCTCGGCTATTTCGTCCGTAGTCGCGGTAGTGGACGAGCGAATATTAGCGCCGGCGTCGCCAAGGGCCTTGGAGATGTCGGAGAGCAGGTATTTGCGGTCGCGGCTGCGGGTGCGCAGCTGCACCGTAAAGGCGGGTTCGCCCTCTACATCCCACTGCACCTGCAACAGGCGCTCGGGGTCTTCGGAGATGCGGCCGATATTGGGGCAATCGGTGCGGTGGACAGCGACGCCGCGGCCGCGGGTGATCAAGCCGATGATGCCGTCGCCGGGAATGGGGGTGCAGCACTTGCCGAAGCTGATCATCAGATCCTGCATGCCCTGAATGCTGATGCCGCGGCGGTCGCGGCGGCGGAATATACCGCGGCGCGCGGGCTTTTCGGGCGCGATTTTGCCGATGACCTTGCCCACCGACATGTCGCCGCTGCCCAGGGCGGCATGGAGGTCCTCCGCTGCCGCGAGCCCGAATTCTGCCGCGACCTTGTCGAGGTCGGGCGCGCCGTCGGTTTTGTAGCGCTTCAATTCCCGTTCTAGTATATCCTTGCCCAACCGCACGCTGTGGTCGTGCTGTTCTTCGCGCAACCAGCGGCGGATGGCCTGGCGTGCCTTGGTGGTTTTTATCGCATCGAGCCAGCTGTGGTTGGGCTTCTGGTGCGGCGAGGTGATGATCTGCACGGTGTCGCCGCTGTCTAGGGTCGTGCCCAGGGGTACGATCTGTCCGTTGACCTTGGCAGCCAGGCAGTGTAGGCCGATATCGGTGTGGATACCGAAGGCGAAGTCGATCGGCGTGGCCCCAGTGGGCAGCTGGTGCAAATCGCCCTTGGGGGTGAAAACGAAGATCTCATCCTGGAAGAGCTCGATCTTGAAGTTTTCCATGAACTCGGCCGGATCGGTGGCCTCCTGTTGCCAGTCGATGACCTGGCGCAACCAGTGCAGGTGCCGGTCGATGTCGCTGGGGATCTCGTTCTCCGATTTATAGCGCCAGTGCGCGGCGATGCCGATTTCGGCGGTGTGGTGCATCTCGGCGGTGCGGATCTGTACCTCGACATACTGCCCCTTGGGGCCGATTACCGAGGTGTGCAGCGACTGGTACATATTGCTCTTGGGCGTCGAGATATAGTCCTTGATCCGCTCGGGGATGGGGGCGTAGATGCCATGGACCAGGCCGAGGATGTGGTAGCATTCGCGCACGCTGCCGGTGATAATGCGCACCGCCAGGAGGTCGTAGACTTCCTCGAAGGGCTTGTTGCGCGCCTTCATCTTGTTGTAGATGCTGTAGAAGTTCTTGGCGCGGCCGGTGAACTCGGCCTCGATACCGTTTTCGTGTAGCTTCTCCTCGATCGGCGCCTTGAACTCCTCTATGTAGGCTTCGCGCTCCCGCCGCTTCATCGCGACTTTGTTGCGCAACTCGTCGTAGATTTCGGGTTCGAGAAATTTCAGGCTGCTGTCTTCTAGTTCCCAGCGGATGCGTGCCAGCCCGAAGCGGTGCGCCAGGGGCGCGTAGACTTCGAGGGTCTCGTGCGCGGTGCGCGCGCGGGATTCGGCCCGCATGTGCTCGAGGGTGCGCATATTGTGCAGCCGGTCGACCAGTTTGATCAGCATGACGCGGATGTCCTTGACCATCGACAATAGCATCTTGCGGTAGGTCTCGGCCTGGCGCGCCTCGCGGCTTTCGTACGGCAACTGGTCTATCTTGGTGACGCCATCGATCAGGTCGGCGATTTTGTCCCCGAATGCAGCCGCGACATCCCCATAGGTCGCCGGCGTGTCCTCGATGACATCGTGCAGAAGCCCGGCGGCGACCGTGGTGTGGTCCATGCGCAATTGCGCCAGGAGCCTGGCCACTTCGACGCAGTGGTGCAGAAAGGGGTGGCCGGATTTTCGCGTCTGACCCTCGTGGTATTTCTTGGCGAAGTGGTAGGCGCGGGCGATGAGTGCGAAGTCGGCCCGGTCGTCGCAGGAGGCGACCTCGATCAGCAACATTTGCAATTGCAAATGGTCGCGGGCCTGTTCGAGAATTTCGTCGAGGTCGACGGGTTGGTGCGCGAGTGGGGCTGTGGGGGAAGGGGTGCGGGCGGTTTCGACCATTGTCTTGCTCTTTTTTACTCAATATAGAGAAAAAATAGGCAGATACAAGCACAAACCGGCATCGTTTCGCCGCGCTTCTACTCGATCTCGTAGACCAGGATTGAATGGCCTATCCGCGCCACCGGTTGGTGGGCTTGCAGCCAGGCGAAAAGGTCGTGGCCGTAGCCATAGGCGTTCATGTAGGCGCCCACGAGATTGGTCGCGCTGATGGCGATGGTGCCAGTAGTGGGGAGCACTGCCGGACGCTGGCCGGGGTTGGGCAATGTGAAACTGGGTAGCCACTCGTAGTTGAGGTTGTAGAGCCGGGGGTCGACCGTGCCAAAGTAGCTGAGCTTTATCCGCTCGATGCCGTGCTCGTCCATATAGGCCTTGAGCCCTTTGAGGTCCTGGCCCCAGTCAAGATTCGAATCGACGAGATAGTGGTAACCGTGCTCGGGGCCGCCGACGGCCTCGTTGAAATGGGCCAGATGATCGGGATGGATGCGCGCCGCGCCGATGGCGTACCACAGCATCAGGCCGCCGACCAGATAGGTCTGCCACGAGCGCAGGGCGGTGGGGGCCGCCGCGCCGACGAGCGCGAAGAGGAAGGGGTAGAGGGCGAGCAGATAGCGCAGACCGATATTTTTGGCGTTGCCCAAGACAAAGACGGCTAAAAGCAAGAGCGGTGGCCACAGCAGCAAGCCCAGTTCGAGCGCGTTGTCCCGGCGGCGCAGCAGGTGTGCCAGGCCCCAGGCGGAGAGTGCCAGAGTCGGCAACGGCGTTTTGATCAGCAAGGCGAGGGGGAAGTAGTACCACCAGCCTTGGTTTGAGAATTCGCCCAACAAATACGCGGTGTGGCCCGTGTCGAAGTCCCATAGTTGCGAGCGGATGGTCAGGATATAGGGTTCGATGCGAAAGCCATAACCGGCCCACAGGGTCAAAAGCGCCACGCCGCAGACGGCCGCATATGCGGCGGCGAGGCCGACGCGCTGGCCGAGGCCGAGGAATTCTCCCACCGCGCGGCGCTGTTTGGCTTGGGCATGGCGATAGAACCAGCAAGCTGCGATCAGCAGGCCGGGTAGTAGTACCAGCGCCGTGAGCTTACTCAGCAGCGCCAGGCCGAGTGTGCTGCCGGCGGTGAGCAAGGTCGCGCGGGAAGGTCGCAGCAAGAGGCGGCGGAAACAGAAGACGGCGCCGAAGAAGGTGGCGGCGAGTGCGAAGTCGGTATTGATCAGCGTTGCGTGGGCCAGCAGGTTGGGGGACAGCGCGGCGCAAAACAGGCTCAGCAGGGCGCCGGCACGTCCAGAGATATCCCGACTCCAGCAGTAGAGGGCCCAGAACAGGGGGGCGGCCAAAAGCAGCGAGGTCGCCCGCGACCAGAAGAAGAAGTGCTCGCCGTCGTAGCGCTGGTCGAGTAGCAGGGCGTTGCCGCGTCGGGTGTCGGCCGTGCGGAGGAAAACAATGTCGCGGATCTTGTCAGCGTGGTAGCGGAAGCGGTCCCAGTCGAGCGGATACAGAAAAGACGGCAGGCTGTGGAGGTAAAAGGCCAGCGGCGGGTGCGAGCAGGAAGCGGGGACGTCCCAACGCCCCGTTTTGAGCAGGTAGCCGCCCAGCCCAATGTGGCCGATCTCGTCCCAGGTCGGAGACTTGACCCAGGCAGTGTGGAGAAAGAGAACGGAAAAAACGGCGCAGAGTAGACCGGAGACGAGGGCGCGGATAGTGGTGGGCAAGCGGGGCGTTATTCTTTGTCGCCGCCCTNGAGTGCGTCCAGGGAAAAATTCGGTTCGGGGATGGGCAAGCCCTTGTCTTGGATCTGTGCCCGCATGCGCTTTATATCCCCGCGCAGGCGACCGATGCTGTGGGTCAGGCTTTTCTGCTGGTTGGTGNGGTCTNTGGCTTGCTCTTCGAGGCGGGATCCCTCTTCGCGGGCGTCGCGCAATGACATGTTTTTTAAGGAGATCNGCTGCTTCGTAGGCAGTAGTTTGGTCGAGCACAAATACTGGATGAGCAGGGCGGCGCAGATGCAGACGACAGTGGCGATCCACCAGTGCATGGCGTTCTCGGGTGCGGCGGTTGGTGTGCGGCGATCGGGCTCGGGCCATACCGACCCACAATGTATCCAATATAAATAGAGTCGGGCGGTAAAGTCAACGTCGTCGCTTGCCGGGTTTGCGGGTGTTGGCTAAGATTGTGGCACGGGAGAAGGACGCGGTCAGTGACTGGCAAATGTCGAGAAAGTACAGGTGGTTGCGTTGACTGAAGGCGCGTTGTGGTCGATCCTGACGCGGGCGGATCGTATTTTTGCACTGGTCCTGGCCCTGGTTGCGGTTGCCGCGGTCCTGCACGGGCGCTACGGCGGCGAGGTTGGCACCGCGCTGGTGGTCGAAATAGCCGGGGCCGCGCCGGCGACCCATGCCCTGGCGGATTTGCACCGCTTGCGCTTGCGCGGACAACTGGGGGAGACCGAGATCGAAGTAGGGCCTGAAGGCGCGCGCGTAGTCGCCGCGCCCTGTCTGCACAAGCTCTGTATGCGGCGTGGGTGGATTCGCCGTCGCGGCGATTTGACCGTCTGCGTGCCCAATGGCCTGGTGCTGCGGATCGCCGGGGCGGCGGCGGTAGACGCGGTGGTGCGTTGAGACTCGCGCGGCCGGGGGATATAGCCCGTCTCGGGTTGCTGGCCAGCGCGGCAGTGGTGCTCTTTGTCTTCGAGTCGCTGGCGCCCCGGCCCTTGCCGTGGATGAAACTGGGGCTGGGCAATCTGCCGGTCTTGGTTGCGCTGTGGAGTTTTGGTGGCGCGCCGGCCCTGGCGGTCAGCGCGGTCAAACTGATCGTCGGCGGGTTGATCGGCGGTGGGTTGGCTGGACCGGCCTTTGTCATCGGCGGCGGCGCCGGGTTGGCCAGTTGGCTGGCGATGGTGGCAGTGCGACGAGTGGCAGGCGCTTTATTCAGCGTAGTGGGGGTGAGTATGTGGGGGGCGCTGGCGCATCAGCTCAGCCAGTTGGCTCTGGCCCATCTCTACATTGGCCAGGCCAGCCTGTTCGGGCTGGTGCCGCTGGCGCTTTTAACCGCGTTATTGAGCGGTGGCTTGATCGGTCTGCTGGCCTGGTGGACGCTGGCGCAATTGGCCAAAATCGGCTGGCTCGATCGGCGTTAGGCGTTCGTATTTGTTGAATCATATATCACTTAAAGTAGTCGCTTAAGAATATTTTCATTCCCTGTATTTCGATGAATTTGACCAATGCGGACCACGCTGATAGTCCTCCCGCTGGCCCTTCTCCCTTTAGTCTTAAGGCCGTGGCGATGGGGACCCTTTTATCGCTGTGCATCGCCCTGGGCTCGCCTTATGGCAATATGGTCATCCGCGGCTCCTATATGTCGATCGACTTCAGCACGGGGGGAGCGCTATTCCTCTTCTTCGTCCTGACGGGTGGGCTCAATGCCCTGTTCGGTTGGTTAATACCTCGGGCGGCGCTCAACCGCCGCGAACTTCTCGTCGTCTATATCATGATGATCGTCGCCTCGGCCATCCCCACGATGGGTCTCAGCGAGTATTTGATGACGATCATCAGCGGAGCGCAGTATTACGCCACGCCCGAGAATGAATGGGCGCTGCATATTCTGCCGCATCTTCCCCCGTGGATGGTGCCGCAAGATCCCGAGGCGATCAAGTGGTTCTTCGAAGGGGCGCCCAGTGCTGTCGGCGTGCCCTGGGATGTTTGGATCGAGCCGCTGGGCTATTGGGCCGTACTGGTCATCGCGCTCTATCTGGTCATGATTTCCACGATGGTGATTCTGCGCCGCCAGTGGATGGAGCGGGAGCGTTTGATTTATCCTCTCGTCCAGGTGCCCTTGGCTATGGCCCAAAGCGAGGAACGGGGCCAGGCGCTGGGGCCTTTCTTTAAAAATCCGATTATGTGGGCGGGATTTGCCCTGCCGGTCTTCGTCAGCAGTCTAAACGCCCTGCACGCCTATTTCAATTACATTCCCGCCATCCAACTCGTAGCCACCGTGCCGATATTCCGCGATACCGTCGGGTTGATCTTCCGCCTCAGCTTTCCGATGGTGGGGTTTACCTACTTGATCAATCTGGATGTCGCCTTCAGCCTGTGGTTTTTCAATGTCGTAACCAAGCTACAGCGGGGTGCGATGGGCGTTTTGGGCATTTCCAGTACCGAAGAGCTGGGCTGGTTCGCGGCCCATGGTACGCCGATCCTCGCGCACCAGGGACAGGGGGCGATGATCGTCCTGGTGCTCTTCGGGCTGTGGATCGGTCGCGAACACCTGCGCGACGTGCTGCGCAAGGCCTTTAAGGGAGACGATCGCATCGACGACAGCGGTGAGATGCTCTCCTACCGGGTGGCGGTCTTCAGCTGGCTTGGTGGAGTGGGGGTGATGACCGTGTGGATGTGGCAGTCTGGTTTGCCGCTGTGGGCGGCTTTTTTGACCTTGCTGATGGCCATCCTTATTTTCGTCGGTTTGACTCGGGTGGTGGTCGAGGGGGGCGTGGCGGCAGCGGTGGGGCCGATGACGGCAGCGCCTGTGGTGGTTTCGGCGGTGGGATCGACGGCGATAGGTCCGGCAGGAATGGTGGGCATGGCTTATACCTATGTATGGTCGGCGGATATCCGCACTTTCGTCATGGCCTCCTGTGCTCATGGACTCAAGCTCGGGGAGGAATTGGGCCACCGGCTGCGGCCGCTGTTCTGGTGTATGTTGTTGGCGATTGTAGTCAGTCTCGTCGGCTCGGTGGCGATGATTCTGCATTTGGCGTACGAGTACGGGGGTATTANTCTTAATAGCTGGTTTTTTGGTATGGGGACTCGNGCCCCTTTTGATTATATTACGACCAAACTGAATACGCCTACGCTGCCCAATATCAGTGGTTGGGTAAATACTTTTGTCGGCGCGGGCATCATGGCCCTGCTGATGTTGGCGCGTCAGATANTGGTGTGGTGGCCTTTGCACCCCATCGGCTATCCGATCAGTGCCGTGTGGCTGATGGAACAATTGTGGTTTAGCATTTTTTTAGCCTGGCTCCTGAAGTTGTTGGTGATGAAATACGGCGGTCCCAAGCTCTTTCGCCGGTCGCGCCCGTTTTTCTTGGGGCTGATACTGGGCCAGTTTTCCATCGCGGGCTTCTGGCTGATCATCGATTTTTTTACGGGTATGACGGACAATGTGGTTTTTTGGATCTGAGAAAGGCGTGCATATGCCTGATTGGGCGTTGCGATTTGCGCTGGGCTGTTNCCTTGTTTGGGCCGTGCCGNTTGCGNCCGCGGTGGATTTTGCGNAGTTGGNGCANACGGCGCCGGTCGAACGGGTGCGCCAGACGATGGACTACTTCGCGGGCCTGGGCTCCAGNGTCGTCGGCTATCCNGGCGCCGACGCGGCNGCCCGGCANTTGCAGGAGNNCTTNCGCGAGGTCGGCCTCGACGACATAACCGTCCACGAGTACGACGTNTCCATNCCGATCGATAAGGGCGGCTTTTTGCAGGTCGCCGACAGCGACGAAAAAGTGCAGTTGCACGGTCTGTGGCCCAATTTGGTNAAGACCTCTACCCTGCCTGAAGGCGGGATCGACGGCCGGCTGGTCGACGTCGGCGGGGGCGAATACGCCGACATGGACGGCATCGATATCGAGGGGGCNGTTGCCCTGATGGACTTCAACTCGGGTGACGCCTGGCTAAACGCCGCCTACCTCGGTGCCCGCGCCATTGTTTTTATCGAACCCGATTCCACCGTCTACTTAGAGGGCGAGAAGAAATTCCTCNCCATGCCGCTCGACCTGCCCCGGTTCTGGGTCAGCCGNCAGGCCGGCGANCGANTGCGCGGCCAGATTGCCGCCGCGGGGGAACTGCCAGTCCACCTCGAATACCGCATGGACTGGGAGCGGCGCCCGGCCTGGAATATCCTCGGCACGATCCCCGGCTACGATCCGNTGATGAAAGAGGATGTCATCGTGCTCGAGGGCTACTACGACGCGATGTCGGTGGTGCCGGCCCTGGCCCCAGGCGCGGAACAAGCCTCGAGCGTCACCGCGCTGCTGGAACTGGCGCGCTACTTCCGCGAGCATCCGCCAGCGCGCACGGTCATCTTTCTCGCCACGTCGGCCCACCACTTAGGGCTGCGCGGCGTCGACGACTTTATTCAGCGCTATCTGCGCAAGGAAGATCCCTTNATCGACCACATGCTGGTGCGGCGGGTGGTCGAGGCGGCACTGGCGCGCAATATGATCGAAAAGTCGGGGGTCCGCTATGCGGTTGGCACCGACGAGTTCGGCAGNAAGGAGGCGCTGGTNCGCCATATTGCCGACGGCGACACCTCGCTGGTTGCGCGCATNGCCGACGCCGCCATCGACGAGGGCTTGGTCGCGCGTCAGGGCGGGCAGCTGGCGCTTTTCGACGAGGTCTTCGCCGGTCGCGCCGAGCTTGTAGCCGAGTTGCGCGACGACGACGATCTACGCCTGGCGCTCTACAAGGATTGGGTCGATCCCAAGGTCGATTCGCTGGCGGTCAAGCTATTTATNAGTCTCGACCTCTCCTCGCAGACCGACGAACTCGGCGTCTGGAACAGCAATTCGAGCTTCTACTACAAGCGCTACTTCGCCCCTTTCGGTAAGAACTTCATGGCCTACGCCTCGAAGATCAGCCGCGAGCTGGGCTATCAGCGCCGCGACGTGCTGGTCAATGGCATCAGTCCCGAGGGCGGGATGAGCTGGCAGACCTTCGTGCCGGGCGAAATCTCCGTAAACAGCGAGCTGGTGCTGGCCACCGGCACGCCGGCGCTGGCTTTCGTNACGGTCAACGACGCGCGCTTTCTGGTCGATACGCCGCTCGATCGTTCAGAAATGGTCAACTACGAGAACCTCGCCAAACAGATCAAGGTACTGGCCGGGATGTTCCACATGGCCTTNGAGGACCCCGAGCTCTTTCCCGATTTCAAGATGCGCTTGCGCGACAATCTACGCTCGCTCAGGGGCCGCACCATGGTCTTCCCGCGGCGCAGCATCATTCCCGATCTGCCGCGCGCCGACGCGGTGGCGGTATTGCGCAATGGNAAGAGTAAGTCCTACAAGGGCGTGCGNGGTGAGTACTACGAGGTTGTCGATGACAAGGGGGCGTTTTACGTCAACCGGGTGCGGGTCAACAACGTACAGGTCGAGGGCTATTACATCGACCCGATCACTGGCCAGATCTCCTACGCCCCCGACCGNGGTGTACAGGGNGANGAGGTCTATCCGATGAAGGTCGCCATGGACTGGCGTGACAAACAGTGGATGGTAATCCTGTTTCCCTGCGTGCCCTACAATTTTTATGACATCGTCGATCCGCGCTATCTGACCAAGCTAGCCAATGTACAGGTCTTCGATGAGACCAATAGCGCCCCGGTCGAGTACGGTTATACTATCGGCGAGGGTCCTTCGGCGCAGAACGAACCGGTGGGCGTGCTTTTCGCGCGCCCGGGCTCGCGGGTCAAGATGGGCTTTGGCGCTGGGTTGATGGGTTTCCGCTCGCTGTTGCTCAATGCCACCAGCGTCACCGACAAGGAAAAGGCCGAGGGCGAGGGTTTCGAGATTAATCCAGGCACATCGTTTGCCCGCACGACTTTCCAGGCGGCGCAGGACATGTGGAANCTCGACGAGTCGCGCATGCGCGAATTGCGCAGTTTNGCGATCGAGAATCAGCGGCTCAACGATCTTCACNATCGCGCCAAGACCGAGCTCGATNTGGCCGCGGAAGCCAATGCCGANAAGCGCTGGGGCGATTTTGTACGTCATACCCGCGCGGCCTTTGGGCTGGAGTCGCGCGCCTATCCCGATGTCAAATCGACCCAGAACGACGTGATCCAGGGCATCATCTTCTTTATGGCGCTGGTGCTGCCCTGCGCATTCTTCACCGAGCGGCTGCTGTTTACCGCTGCGACGATCAAAAACCAGATCATCGGCTTTGTCGGCGTCTTTATGGTGATTTGGATCGTGCTGTCGCTGGTGCATCCGGCCTTCCAGCTGTCCAACCCCTTCGTGATATTGCTGGCCTTCGTCATCATCGCGCTGGCGGTGCTGGTGATGTCGATTATCTCTGGTCGCTTCAACGAGCAAATGAAGAAACTGCGCACTGAGGTGGCCGTGATCCACGACACCGACGTCAGCCGCTCTTCGGCCTCGATGACGGCCTTCCAGCTCGGTATCTCTAATATGAAGCGCCGCAAGACGCGTACGATATTGACNTTCATGACGCTCTTGCTGCTGACCTTTACGGTGCTGTCCTTCACTTCGATCCGCACNGGTATGCGCTTCAACCAGATCATGCGCGACAACGAGGGACTCTATGAGGGTATCCTGATCCGCAGTAAGGCCTGGAACCCGATGGAGGACTCCGTTCTCGAATACGCCCAAAGCAACTTTGGNGACCGCGCGGGCGTGGCCCCGCGCAGTTGGTACAGCAACAAGTCCAAGGCCCACATCAAGATTAAGCACGGCGANAAGGCCCACAATGCGCTCGGCGTGCTCGGTTTGACGCCAGAGGAAACCGGGGTCACCGGGCTCGATCGCGCGCTGGTCGCCGGCCGNTGGTTCGAAGCGGGGGAGGACAAGGTTTGCATCCTGCCCACCGANATGGTNGGCCATCTCGGCATTGATCTCGCCGATGTAGGCGAGGTACGGGTGAGGGTTTTCGGCGACCTNTTCACNGTCATCGGCGTCATCGACTCCAAGCGGATGAAGGATCTCAAGGATCTCGACGACGAGATCCTGACCCCGGCCGACTTTGCGGTCACCGGCGGTCAGGCGGTGCAGGAAATCGCCGAGGAGGAGAAACGCGAGAAGCAGGGCCTGGAGGACACTAAGGTCGTGATCAAGCCCTTTGTGCACCTCGAGCCGGCCAATACCCTNNTAGTGCCGTACCACACNNTGCGCAATATCGGTAGCGGCAACCCGCTACAGTCAGTGGCGGTGCGCTTTCCGCCCGGCACCAATGTGCGTGCCGAGGTAGAGGAATTTCTCTCGCGGCTGGCGGTCACGCTCTTCGCCGGCATCAAGGAGGCGGGTGACGAATTCATCAAGGTCTCGATCTACTCCTCGCTGGGACTGACCTCCTTCTCGGGTATGAGCAATCTCTTCATACCGATGTTGATCGCTGCGCTGATCGTGCTCAACACTATGATGGGCTCGGTCTACGAGCGCTTCCGCGAGATCGGCATTTATTCGTCGGTGGGTCTGGCGCCCGGGCACATTTCCTGGCTGTTTCTCGCCGAGAGTTGCGTCTATTCGGTCCTGGGGGTGGTCGCCGGTTATCTCAGCGGACAGGTGATCGCCAAGGTGCTGATCGAGCTCGAACTACTGGGCGGCTTCACGCTCAACTACTCGTCGGTGGCGGCGGTGCTGTCGTGCATGCTGGTGATCGCGGTGGTGATG
>PBOD01000106.1 GCA_002724215.1 Gemmatimonadota bacterium
CTCTAGAAAGAGCACCAATGGCGCGACAACAGCCACCTGCTTTCTCCACTTTGTCGCCAGTAGCCAAACACCGCAAGCCAATACCAGACCCAACCGCATTACATCGCCGCGCACATGGTGCACATAGCGGTCGAGCAAGGCGTTCGTGTCGGCCGGGGCGTGCCAGAAGTCAACGCCATTGGCCACCAGCGCGCCCAGCCCCAGCGCGCCCAGCCCCAACGCCAGCCCCAAACCGCTCACCCGGCGCTGCCGCTCGGTGCGCAAGACCTGGTCTACACCCAACCCACAGAGCACCGCCGTTCCCAGGGCAAACCACAGCAAAAAGCGGGTCGGAATGCGAAAAAAACTCAACCCCGGAATGTCGTAGAGCAGGGCAAAGATCGCCGTGTAGTGCCCCAGGGCCAGTACCAAACCAACCAGGGCCAGCGCGGCGAAAAAACCGGTCGGACCATCGCGCCGCTCGCGCAGAGCCGCCCAGGCGGCGCACAGCGGTAGGATTCCGACATAGGCACAGAGCTGGATAAAAAAGCCCAGCTCGCGACTCCAATACGTACCGTGGGCGGAATTGCCGAAGAGATTGGGCAACAACAGCGAAGCCAGGCGCTCGGGCGGCAGCGACATGGCGACGAACTGCTGCCAGGACAGTCCCCCCCCTCGATTGGACAAGCCCACCAGTTCCACCGTCGTCACCCATTGCACCGCAGCCAAACCCGCACCGAGCATTGGCGCGGCAAATAAAGCGACGTAAAATCCGCCGCCAGCCCCTTGGGCAACCCCGCGAAAAACCCCGTAGGCGACGACCGCGCCCAAACCGTAAACCGCCGCCTGCGGATGCCCGGCCAGAACCTGAAGACCGAAGACCGCGGCGGCCAGCAGGCCATCGGCCCAGCGCCGCCGCACCAGGCTGCGCTCGACGAGCAAGAGCAATACCGGCACCCAGGCACAAACGGCAATGAAGTTGGGCGACATCGCCCGCACCACCATATAGCCGCTCAGCGCATAGCACAAACCCGCACACAAACCCGCCACCCGCACCGCGCCCAGGGCACGCAACAGCGCGTAGATCCCGACTCCGGCCAACCACAGATGCAAAACGATATTAATCCCCAGCGCCGCCCAGGTCGGCAAGAGCAGAGCGAGGAGAATATTGGGCGGATAGAGCGGCCCGGCTTGACCTTCGGCGAAGAGGGGGAAACCGCAGTTGATCGCCGCATTCCACAGCGGCAATTCGCCCTGCGCAATAGCCTCGGCGAAGAAATGGCGGAAGGGATAGTTCTGCACCATCACGTCCTGGACGAAGAAGGCTCCCGTAAGCGATGCCGATGGCCAGAAGAAAATCGCCACCGCCGCGCCGATGAGTCCAACCGCGCCCAGATCGCGCCGCAACTCACCCATTATGGCGTTCCCTGCGCCAATTCCCCACAGAGCACTTGCCCCGCCAGGGCATGTCCCGCCTCGTTCCAATGGCTATCGCGCCAATAGAGCGTTTCGCTGGCGGCGCGTTCGGCAAAGGCAGCGTGAAGATCGATCAATCGCAGGCCATAATGCGCGGCGAAATGGGCCAATTTGGCGTTGGGTTTTTGCAGGTCAAACTCGCCAACCAGGCCGTGCAAATCTCGCTTGGTCGCCCAATTGTCATTTTCGATCTGGACGATGGAGGGCACGTAGACCACAATCGGACGCGCGCCGCGGCGTTCGATGCTTTCTTTAAACTTGCCGAGCAGACGCCCAGTCAGTGACCAAGCCGGATCGAAACGCCCGCCCTCATCAACGCCGTAGAGCCCCTCGTAGAACGCCTGTTGCTGGGCGGGCTTGATTTCTGGCTGCAAGGCCTTCTGCCCCAACCGGTACAGATGCCAGTGCTGGGAAAGATAGCTGTCTAACCGCCGCGGCAACGGCAACGCCGACAAATCCCGGTCCCAGAAGACCGACTTGCGCACCGGCACCCCGCGCAGATGCAGCTTGCCATCGGGCAATTGGCGGAAGTAGGGCTTGAACCCCCGCTCGGCGCCGATGCCCTTGCGCGCCGCGTTATTCCACAGGTCGTTGCCGTAGAAGAACATCACCACATCATCGGGCGAGAAACGCCAGCCGTTCTTTTCAAAGTAGAGCAGCGCCTGGTCGGTGCCATAACCGGCAACCCCGTAGTTGGCCACTTCCACCCGCTCGCCTTTTTGCTGCAAACAGGCTTCGAGCCTGCGGCTGACCGCCGCCTCGATAGCAACACCCCAGCCCTCGACGAACGAATCGCCGTAGAAGGCGATGCGGCGCGTGCCCTCTGCCTTGCCGACGGCGAATTCGCGATCGCGCAAACCCGTCGCAGAGATCCGCATTTCCACGTCGAACTCGGGCGATACCAGCCGCCCGGCGCCATTGGGCACATGCCCCCAACCCAGATCGGGATCATAGCGCCAGACTTCGGGCCGGCGGTAGACCTGGGGATAGGCCAAATGCAAAATCAGTTCGCACAGCAACACCCCGAAGACAAGCCCCCCTGCGCCCAGTATGATTTTGGCCTTCTGCACCTTAGTTCGCCCTCTTCAATAAATGCCACGCCTGCATGGAAACTAGCGGTGGCCAATTTTTCTGTCAACCGAAGCTCGTTGCCGCTCAAAGCCCATCTATCTATATTCATTAGCTTCGACTTGCGTCCCTCCAACTCCGCGAGATTGCATTCTTTATGAACCACATCCTCGTCACCGGCGGGGCCGGTTTTATCGGCTCGCACACCGTCGACCACCTCGTCGCGAAGGGCTATCGGGTCCGCGTCCTGGACTCGCTACAGGAGCGTGTCCATCCCCACGGTTGGCCTGCCTATATTCCCGAATCGGTGGACAAAATCCAGGGCGACGTCCGCAATCGCGCAGACTGGCTCAAGGCCCTCGACGGTATCGATGGCGTTATCCACCTGGCGGCCTATCAGGACTACATGCCCGACTTCTCCACCTTCCACCACGTCAATACTGTCGGCGGCACCCTGCTCTATGAGTTGATTGTCGAACGGCAATTGCCGATCAAGAAAGTCGTCCTGGCCTCGTCGCAGGCAACCTACGGCGAGGGCAAATACCGCTGTGGCGAACACGGGCTACTCTATCCCAACTCGCGGCCCGACGCGCAACTAGCCCGCGGTGAATGGGAGGTGCGCTGCCCCCATTGCAACACCGAACTCGAACACCAGAGAATCACCGAGGACACCGTCAACCCGCACACCACCTACGGCATTTCCAAATACGCCGTCGAGATGACCTCGTTCAGCCTCGGGCGCAAATACGATATCCCAACGACCAATATGCGCTATTCGATCGTCCAGGGCCCGCGCAATTCCTTTTTCAACGCCTATTCGGGCATCTGCCGCATCTTCACCCTGCGCGTTTTGCACGACCAGCCGCCCGTCTGCTACGAGGATGGCCAGTCGCTGCGCGACTATATCTATGTCGGGGATGTCGCCCGCGCCAATGTGCTGTGTCTGGAAGACGAGCGCGCCGACTTCCGCGCCTTTAATGTCGCCGGGCAAAGGGGCACCACCACCCTCGAGTACGCCAATATGGTCATCCAGACTGCCGGCCGCCACATCGAGCCGCTGGTCAACGGCGACTACCGCTTCGGCGACACCCGTCACACCGTCTCCTCTGGCGAGGCGCTGCAGTCTCTTGGTTGGCGGCCCGAGACGCCGCTGGAGCAAGTCATCGCCGAGTATGTCGAATGGGTCAAAGAACAGCCGAACCTCAGGGATTTCTACGCCGAGACCGCGCAGAAGATGCGCGCCGCCAATATCATCCGCCGGGCCCAATCGTGAAGGCGATGGTCCTCGCAGCCGGCCGCGGCTCCCGGCTGCGGCCACTCACCGACACCACGCCCAAACCGATGATCCCCTTCGCCGGCAAGCCAATGCTCGAATACATCGTGCGGCTGTTGGCCCAACACGGCTTCGACGAAATGGTCATCAACCTCTACCACCTCCCCGAAGTCATCCAGGACTACTTCGGCGACGGTGCGGACTGGGGCGTAAAAATCACTTACTCGTTGGAAAAAGAGTTGTTGGGCACCGCCGGTGCGGTGAAAAGGGTCGCCGACTTCTTCGACGAACCCTTCCTCGTCTACTACGGCGACAACCTCACCAACTTCGACCTGACCGACTTCTGGCAAACCCACCATTGCGAGGGCGAAATTGCCAGTATCGGGCTGTTGTGGATGGACGACCCAACCTCGCGCGGCATTATCGGTCTCGACAAGCGCAACCGCATCGACCGCTTCGTCGAAAAGCCCCGCCCGGACCAGGTCTTCGACGACTACCTGGTCAACGCCGGCACCTATGTCTTAGAACCGGGGATCCTCGACCGCGTCCCCGCCGATGCAGTCTGCGATTTCAGCCAGGATGTTTTTGCCGATCTGCTCGCCGCAGGACGGCCCCTCCTCGGGCACCGCATTCCGGGGCAGCTGCTCTCGACCGATACCCCCGAGCGCTACCAGTACGCCTGCGAATGCGTGGATTCTGGATCCTTCACATTACCTTGAAACGAGGCCTACCTTGATCATCACCAGAGCGCCACTGCGCATACCCTTGGGCGGCGGGGGCACCGACCTAGCCTCCTACTACCGCGCTCACGGCGGTTTTGTGCTCAGCGCTGGCATCGACAAGTACGTCTATATCCAGCTCAACACCCTCAAGGTCGAGGATTTCATCCGCGTCAAATACTCGCAGACGGAGAGGGTCGACAATCCCTCGCAGATCCAGCACCCACTGCTGCGCGAATCGCTGACCCATGCCAAAATCGAGGGGGGCTTGGAGATCAGCGCGATGTCCGACATCCCCGGCCGCACCGGCATGGGCTCGTCCGGCTCTTTCACCGTGGCGCTTTTGGCCGCGCTGCACGCGTACAAGCGCGAACAAGTACCAACCCAGGAGCTGGCCGAGGAAGCCCACTATATCGAGGCGGTGCGTGCAGACCAACCAGCCGGCAAACACGACCACTACCTCGGCGCATTCGGTGGAGTGTCGTGCCTCGAGATCGACAAAAACGGCAAGGTCGAAGTCTCCCCGCTCAAACTCTCCGGACACGCCGAGGAAGAGTTAGCCAACAATATGGTGGTCTTCTTCACCGGCATCCAGCGCGAGAGTTCCGACATCCTATCACAGCAGAACAACGACACTAAGCAGGGCGACGCCGGGGTCATCGACAGCCTGCACGAGACCAAGCGCATCGGCTACGAGATCAAGACCGCGCTTGAAAACGGCGAACTCGACGGCTTCGGCGAACTATTGCACGAACACTGGCTCAACAAGAAGAAGCGCTCAGCCCAGATGTCCAACGCCGATATCGACAAATGGTACGATGCCGGCCGCGAGGCCGGCGCGTTGGGCGGCAAGATTCTCGGTGCCGGCGGCGGCGGCTTCCTGATGTTTTACTGTCCCGCCGAGCATCGCTGGCAA
Organism: Gemmatimonadota bacterium; assembly: GCA_002724215.1. GTDB lineage: Bacteria > Latescibacterota > UBA2968 > UBA8231 > UBA8231. The sequence continues at coordinate 5,432 of PBOD01000106.1, forward strand.
TTGCGCGAATCCATGTCTCAGCAGGGCTTGCGCGAGATGCACTTCCGCTTCGACATGGAAGGCGTCAAGGTCCTTACCAACATATGATGCGGCGACTGCAACTGGGCAATGCAGCGGCAGTGCACCTGCCGGGCGGGCGCTTCATGCTCGACGGCGGCACGATGTTCGGGGTCGTACCCAAGGCGCTATGGCAACGCGAAGCTCCCGCCGACGCGCACAACCGCATCGGCCTGGCCTGCAACTGCCTGCTTTTGGAAATCGGTGCCGAGCGCATCCTGCTCGACACCGGCATCGGCGAGCGCTTCTCCGCTCGCGAACGCCAGATCTACGGCATCGACGCCGATGAAACCCTGCGCTCTTCGCTGGCTACCGCCGGTCTCGACCCAGCCGATATAACTACCGTCGCACTGACCCACTTGCATTTCGATCACTTCTGCGGCTGTCTCATAGACGGCGAGGACGGCCCCGAGCCCCTCTTCGCCAATGCCGTCCATCTCGTGCAGCGCGGCGAATGGGAAGACGCGCTGCACGGCCGCAGCACCATGAAGAGCAGCTACCGCCCCGACGACCTGCAGCGGCTGGCCGAGCAGATCGAAGTGCGCCGGATCGAGGGCGAGTACCGCATAGCCCCCGGCCTCACGACCTTCGTCACCGGCGGCCATACCGAATGGCACCAGGGCTTCCGCTTAGACGCCGGCGGCCACACCTTGGTCTACCCAGGCGAACTGGTCCCCACCCGCAGCCATATCCGGCCCTACTGGAATATGGCCTACGACATGTTCCCCCACCAGACGCTGACGGCCAAACAGGCCTTCCTCGCCGAAGCGGCCGCAACCGGTTGGATCGTCGCCTGGGACCACGATGCCGCAACCCCCTGGAGCCACATCGCGCGCGGGGATTCGGGCTTCTTCGCCATCGACGTCGAAGCACTTTGAAAGCCCGCGCATTGCTGCGCACCGCGGCAATGGTTATCCTTTCAACACCATGTCACTCGAAGTCATAGAAATCTCGGACAAACACCGCGACCTACTCCAGCGCCTGGCCGAACTCATTCCCGACCTCGATCCGGACGCCCCACAGAGTCTACAGCGGATATTCGGCCTTGGTTTAATCGCCTTGACCTTGCAGATCACCAACAAGGCACGGGCACAGGAGCAGGACGAACTGGTCGCTGAATTGGGCGATCTCGCCCGCGAAATGGTCGAGGCCGAGGGCTCGGACCCCGAATAGAGCAGCACACCGTGCAAATTCCCAAATCCTCAACTGATTTGTTCCGCCTCGACGGTCGCGTCGCTCTGGTCACCGGCGGCAGCAAGGGCCTGGGCGAAGCCATTGCCATCGCGCTGTCGGGCGCCGGCGCCGCCGTCGCAATCACCAGCCGCAACCTTGAGGAGTGCCAGGNGGCCGCCGCCAGAATCAGCGNCCACACCGGCGGGAAGGTGCTCGCGGTGGCCGCNGATGCCAGCGACCGNGAGCANGTCGAAGACTCGCTGGCCAGAACGCTGGANGCCTTCGGCCATATCGATATCCTGGTCAACAACGCCGGCATCAATATCCGCAGCCCGGTAGTCGACCTTACCGATGCAGACTGGGACGCGGTNATCGCCGCCAACCTCACCGGCCCGATGTACTATTGCCGCGCGCTCGGCCCACACCTGATCGAGCGCGGTTACGGCCGGGTGATCAATCTCGGCTCGACGGTCTCCTTCGTCTCGGTTGCCCATCGCACGCCCTATGCCTCGAGCAAGGGCGGCATCGTCCAATTGACTAAGACACTGGCCATCGAATGGGCGCCGCACGGCATCACCGTCAACGCCATCTGCCCCGGCCCCTTCGCCACTCCGCTCAACGAAATCCTGCTNAANGATCCNCCCCGCGCCCGGGAGATGATCGCCAGGGTCCCNATGGACCGCTGGGGCGATCCGGCCGAGTTGGCCACCGCCGCGCTTTACTACGCCTCGGCGGCCTCTAGCTTCACCACCGGTTCGACNCTGGTCATCGACGGCGGCTACACGACCCAGTAATTTCTCAGAATTGGCGGAAGACCCGCTTGAAANNTGCGCGTGCCANCCGCGGAAAGTGCCGGCGTAATTTGATGGCGAGGTGTGCTTTGGCGTCGGGGACGATCTTGCGCTGNCCGGTTTCGATCCCGCGCACGATGGCCNGGGCGACCTCCGCTGGCGATTTGGATGGCATNTGTTCGAAACGCTTGCCCGGGATGCCCGCCCGCGCGGCGAATTCGGTCCGTACCAGGCCGGGCTCAACGAGATGAACGGCAATCCCCTGCGGGGCGAGTTCGTAGTCCAAACTCTCAGCCAGCCCGCTGACGGCAAATTTGCTGGCGCTATAGACGGCGTGCGCCGGCGAGGGCAATTCGCCGACGATGCTGGAGACGAATACCAGTCGGCCCCGCCCTCTGGCCAGCATCGGCGGCAAGAAGGCTCGCGCGCAATATACCACGCCGTGCAGATTTGTTTGCAACATTTCATCATAGGTCGCAATATCCGCTGTCGCGAAAGGTCCATANGCCCCACGACCGGCGTTGTTGACCAGNACATCGACACCCCCACAGCATTCCAGCACCCGATCGCGCAATGACGCGACTTGCCTCCAATCCCCCACATCGCCTGCCAGCCTCAGCGCCGNCCGCCCACCCGCCGCCTCAATATCCGCCGCCAGTTCGGCCAACACCCCTTGCCGCCGACCGACCAGTACCATCCGCGCGCCCCGCTGGCCCAAACACAGCGCCAACGCGCGACCAATGCCGCTACCCGCCCCAGTCACGACGACCACCTTTTCGCGCCAGATACTCATTGCGCGCGGCGCGTACGGGCGATTGCATAAGCCCGTTGCTGTAGATCTGCCTGTCCAACTAATCCCATAAAATCCCCGATTTTCTTGTAAATGTCGGCCTCGCCNACCGGGGGCATAGCCAGCATTTTTGCAAATATATCGGCCACTTTNGCCTCATTCCCCTCTTTGCCCACCCTCGCATGGGCCAGCGCCATGCGCCGCAAGGCGTGAAAGGCCTCGAAGTAATTCTGCTCCCGCTCCAACCCGGCGAGATAAGCTGGGGCGAGGTGCAAAGCTCTTGCATAGGCCGCCCGACTTTGCTCTTGTAAACCGTGCTTCCTCAGCATATCGGCCACGAGGTAGACATTGCTGAAACTGTGCGGATTATTGGCGAGCGCGGCATTCAGGGCTGCAACCGCCTCTACGCTTCGGTCCTCGGCCAATAGAAGTTCCGCCAGGTNAATATAGATATCGGGCCGACCGGGCCGTATTCGCGTGGCNGCCAGCGCNTCCTCTAACGGCNGAGGGAAACGATAAAAATCCCAATTAATCAACGCGTCNTAATACCCCGTATTGAGCCTCCAGATCTCCGTAAACCTCTCGCGCGAGAACAAAGGTCCGCTAATAACTTTTTGCAGCTTATCGCGATACTGGGCCAATCCCGTGTCCGCCATAGCCACTTCTTCCCCGGCCAGCATTTCCAAATACCCGGCTGGCATGATCCGGCCATAGTGACCTGCTCCGGTTGCGGGATCGTATTTGGCGGGCAATCTGGCCAGCAGTGGCTCGGCAAGCGCGATCATATCGACGATATGGACATCGGGCCCGGCGTAAAAACCGCTCATTCCTACATTTGACCATGCTGTGATTATCTTGGTCTCCGCCCGGGACCGGCGGATAAAAACGCCTTCCCCCCGCCCGTCGTCCGAACGGGGGTCGAGGTCGCCTGCGCGCACCTTCCGCCCCCTGACCGCCCACCAGTGATCGGGAAAGTCCGCACCCTCCTCCTTGGCCCAGGCCCGCAGTAAGCCCGTATGGGGATATTCCACGNCCCTGGTATCNANAACCCAAGACGCATCGGGTTTNTATTGGTAATCACTGCCGCTCAATATCGGAGCATAGGGGCCGCTCAACGAAAGGCCGAGTGTCGCGCATGCGCAACAAGCCACGACAATGCGCCCCGGCCTGAGCACCCCTGTGCTGAGTACGAGAATCGCCATCCAAAACGGCGCCGCCAGAAAGCGACCCGACATATAATCCCCCCCGATTTTCACCNAATAAGCTAGATAGACGACCCCACCTCCCATCAAAGCGACCAGGCGCCAATCGCGGCGCATCAGGGGAACGGCGATACCGGCGACAATCACCACGGGCGTCAGAGGGTCATTGCNACCAGATTGCACNAGGCTGTGTACACCCTTGTCGATCAACTCTCCGGCATCGACCCCGGTTCCCAACTTAGCATAAGCCGTATTGGGAAAAGGGAACCCATAGTACAGCAACGAAAAGACCTCCCAAAGGGCGAAAACACCCAATCCCATGGCCAATCGACCCGCGGCCCCCCAACCCTTCTCTCGCCACCAGACCCACATCACCCCGGGCCCAAACAGCAGGCCAAGATCCATGCGATTGCACAGCGCCAAACCCAAAATCAGATACAGCAATAGGGAGCCATGACGCCCATNGCCGAGCTTAACATATTGGGACACAAAGACCGCCAAGAGCACNTGCGTCAGCGGATTTTCCAGGCCAGAAGTGGAATAATCGACGAAGGCTTTCGCACTGGCCGCCGCCAATACGCCTAGCGTCGCCACCGGCAGTGAGACCGCCACCCCGCGCACATAGGTATAGATCGCCGCCAGCGAGGTCAGCGCACATACGGCCAGAGCCGTATAATAGATTTCGCGGGTGAGGAAATAAGCAATGGAAAGCAATAACATCCACAGCGGATGGGTGTAGGCCTGGACTCTTTCGGAAACATTCCAGGTCAGACCGAAGCCGTGGATGAAATTGTCTACGGTGCGGAAAGTGATGAAGGCGTCTTCGGACAGCCAGGCCGTNCGCAAGATAACCACGCCATAGAGCAACACGGCTGCTGCCAGCCCTCCGCGCGCCGCTCCCACTGCGTGCAGGCGCTCAATAAACAGGTTCGTAGATCTCCCCGGCGCGTACCGTCACCACGGGTACCAGCCGTCGCTCCCCGATGCGTTTTTCGCCGNTTGCGTCGAAGAAGTCGAACGCCCCTTCCTCGACGTCGAAGACCGCCACATCGGCGCAGGCGCCTACGGCCAGGGTGCCGATCTCGCCCAGCATGCCCATCGCCCGAGCCGGTGCCGCAGTCGCGCGCTCGACAGCCTCCTCCAGACTCCAACCCAGATGCATGAACTTCGACAGCGTGGTAGCCAGGTCGTAAACGGGGCCGTGCAGGTTGTAGTGGTGGAGATCACTGGAGATAGTGCCCGGCCGCAAACCCTGGCGCATGGCCGTTTCGGCGACCTGGAAGGAAAAACTACCCGCCCCGTGCCCNACGTCAAAGAGCACGCCGCGCTCGCTTGCCGCGACCGCCTCGGGACGCACCTTGCCCGCTTCGTCGAGCACGCCGGTNTCGCTGCTGTGGAAGCAGTGGGTCATGATATCGCCATCCTGCATCTGCCCCAGCATATCAGCCAGATTCAGCGGACTGGCATTGGGGTGCAGCATCAGCGGCAGGCCCGTGGCCTCGCAGACGGCGCGGGCCCGCTTGAGCCCCTCGCGGCCATTGTCGCCAACGAGGTTGCGGGTCATGCGGATCTTGACCCCAACGATGTCCTCCTTGTAGCGCTCGCACATCGCCGCCGCCTTATCGACATCGGCATAGCGCAGATCGGTCAATTCGCCGATTTCGTTGTTGAGTTGGCCCTGAGAAGCGATGTGCAGGAAAGCCTTGATGCGGGTAGCACTAACATCGATGACGTACTTCTTAAAGCCGGGAAAAGTATCGGCCCCGGCCGAGCCAGCGTCGTAGACCGTAGTAGCCCCGCGCCGCACGCAGTGCGGATCTGCCTCGATGCCTAGATGCGCCACCCCCCACCAAACGTGGACGTGCANATCAATCAGCCCGGGCGTCACCACCTTGCCGCCGACGTCGAGGGTCGTGGTGGCCNCTTCNGACACCGCCTCTGCCACAACCGCTATGCGCCCANCGCGGACGCCGATATCGCGAATGTCGCCGATCCCCTGGTGTGGATCGACCAGCATCCCGCCCCTGAGCAATAGGTCCAATGCCATAGGCTATTTATCCTGCACTTCCCAGACGCCCTCGCGATTCTTTTCGACATAGCGCTTTTTTCCGCGCCGCCGCACCGGCACCAACTCGTCGTTTTCGCGATCGCGCTTAACCATGATCCAGCGNGTCTTGTCCTCCGGATCGGGCATAATTTTGTACGGCACCAGCTTGGTCCCGCCACCGGCCCGAATCACCNCCCGCCCCAACTGTACCCCGCTTGCGATCTCTTCCTCGCTCAGGCGCTCGTCTCCTCTATCCTCTTCATCCACGCCTGCGGCATCCCGACCCTCCGCCTCGGCCTGCCCGGCCTTCTCGGCAAAAACCTTTTGCTCGCATGCCGCGAGAATCTCGCGGCTCTGTTCTTGNATCTCGACAGCCTCCTCAGCAGTGATGTCGGGATAGAGCCTGGGCAGTTTCTTGAGCAGAAATACCTCGGCCTTNTNTTTGGCCTCCGCCACATTAACAGCAGAGCGGAAGAACTCCTCTACGATGAGGTTGATCTTGAGCNTCCGCACCTGCTTGCGGAAGGGAGTGTCCTTCAATAGCGTGTTGACCAACGCATTGACGCTGAGCATCGAGGCGGCTAGTCGCACGCGCTCTTTGCGGTCAGAGCCGCCGAGCTTGGCGATGATCTGGTCGCGGGTACCCGCACGCAAAAGATCAACGAAGTCTTCTTCGATGACCAGATTCTCCATCCGATTCTGGCCGCGGCGAATCACTTGATTGTAAGGAGGCAAATGCGCCGCCATCATCCGTACTTCGGCGTCCTGGCGGTCCATGATCTCGATAAGCTGGTGCAATGTCTCCAACTCCTCTACCAATTCGTCCACGACCGGCTTCCACTCCACCTCTTGTTTGACGTCGGTGTTTACCGCCCGTTGGTGGTTGATCATAAAGCGTAGCGCCGGGTCGTTTTTGCTGTCGATCCGCTGCAAGGCCTCGAAGACCTGCGCGTAGACCACAACGTAGTCTACTTCTTCGCGCAGCTTCTTTTGAATCTCCGTCCGCACCCCGCCAGCAAGGATGCTATTGCGCATCTTGCTTTCCTGCTCGCGCGAAACTCTACCGCTCTNAANCGCCTTTTCGACCTTGTTCAGCTCCTGCAACCGCACGGCTTCCTTCTCGCTGAGCCGCCCCTCCTCGACATAGGTCTCCAGATTGTTCATCAGGTTAGCCATTTGCTGTTGGCGGATACCGGCCTGCAACTTTTTCTGCTCATCGGTCCGGCTCTCGACCTCAGCTGCATCCGGCTCGGCTGCCGGTCCGGCCAGCAACTGGTCGAGCCCAGCGGCAGACGGTCGATCNCTGCTCGGCTGGGCTNGTAGCTTGGCCTTGACCTCGGCCAGCCGAGCNTCGGCGCGCTTTCTGCCGGGGTCGTCCTTGCCGGCCACCGCATTGANGACCGAGCGCATGCAATTGCGGANATTGAGATCGGTCGGCTTCAAATCNANTTGCAGCAACACCGCCNGCGCCTGATCCTGNNGCAAAAATTGCCGCAGCAAATTCTGCCCNTCGNTCTGGGTCTCGGTAATNCCCCAGCCATTTTTGCGCACCNTGNCCAGGANCGCGCGGNCGATCCAATTNTCCACCCCNGGCACCACCAGCGCTTCGGGATTTTCCCTGGCAACCTNGGCGAAGACTTCNCCCAGGCATGACNTTACNGCCTCGGAGGGATAGNTACCACGCAACNCCTGATACCCCTCCTCCATGGCCTTTTGAAAATGGCNGGGGGCGATCAGNGGTTCGCCAGCGGTNAGNCGATCGNCCAACAGGGCGATCAATTCTCCGCGCAAATCCGCAGGCACNAACTCCTCGGCAATGTCCTGGGTCTCTTCCGTCATAGCTCAATACACATTCGTAATTATCGCTCTAACACAATGATACGACCTGCTCGCTGCCAATGCAACATTTCCTATTTCCCGACCTTAAATTGTCTCTTTATTGGCTTTTTTATTCCTTTCTCCCATCCAGCTTCCTACCCTATAGCCACATTCTTTCGCGGAGGCATACGCATGAGCTCACTCGGCACGGAAATCCTGGGGGTCATCTTCCTCTTGGTCGGCACAGCGGCCACCTTTTTGATGTTTTACCAATGGGGCTTTCCCTACGATGCGGCAAATCACCGCAGTCAAGCGCCCCCATGGCTCAATCGGTCGCTGAGAATCCTCGGCTATATCTATTTGTTTATTTATCTCTACATGATGTGGGCAATGATTCCCCGGCTGTGGACCTATCAGGTCGAATTGCCGGCCCGGACCGTCGCCCACCTCGTCTTAGGCATTGCCATTGGCGCCATTTTAGTTATCAAGATCAGCGTCGTGCGCTGGTTTAAATTCCTGGAAAAAACTCTGGCCCCCATTCTCGGGGTCGCCCTCTTTATCTGCACTGTCGTGCTGGTCGGCCTAGCCCTGCCCTCCTATGCCCGCGAGGCCTACCTGCACCGGGCGGCTTTTAGCCCCGAGCGCCGCGATCAACTACAGGGCTTGCTCGAACGGGCCGGCCTCGCCGACGCCGCCCAGCGGCAGCAACTCGGCAGCGTCGAGGACTTGCAGCGGGGCCGCGAGGTACTACTCGATCAGTGCGTGCAGTGCCACGACCTGCGATCCGTCCTGATCAAGCCCCGCACCCCGGCCAATTGGCGCGCCACCGTCGAGCGCATGGCCAATCGCTCTATCTTCGTCGCGCCCATCGACGACGACGACCAGTGGCGGGTCACCGCCTATCTCATCGCCATCTCGCCATCCCTGCAAAAAACCGTCCAGCTCGAGCGCCAGCAACAACAGGCCTCCAGCCAAGCCCGCCTCGCCGTTCACGACGCGCAAAATCGCAGCGACGACTACGATCCGGCCGCCGCCCGCGAAGTTTTCGAGGTGCTCTGTTCACAATGCCACGATCTGGCCGATGTGGACGCCCTACCGCCCGAGACCGAGGCGGAACTGCACGAGTTGATGGAGCGCATGGTCGAAAATGGGCTCGAGGCGAGCGAAGAAGAAATGGCGCAGGCCATGCGCTACATGCAGGAAACCTATCTACAGTAATTCTCATTTTGGGAATAAAAATTGATTATTACCAAAATGAGAAAGTGTATTATCCTTTATTTTACAATAATTTATTAACACACACTGCGATTACACAGCAATGATATTGTCAATATGGGAATTTAAATATTTTCGCCCCCAGTTGTAGCAAAATCACAACAATAGAAAAAACAACAAGATATGAACAAAAACAGCACCTGGCACAATCCTTGCATACAAAATCATCGCCATTCACAAACCCACGATGGAGGTATTACTCATGGCAAAAATCAATATCAAACCCCTGGCCGACCGCGTGCTGGTCAAGCGCCTGGACGAAGAAGAAGAGCAAAAGGTCGGCGGCATTATTATTCCCGACACCGCCAAGGAAAAGCCGCAGGAAGCCGAAGTCGTCGCCATCGGCCCCGGTCGCCTCGAAGAGGGCAAGCACGTCGCACCGGAAGTCAAGAAGGGCGACAAGGTCCTCATCGGCAAGTACTCGGGCACCGAGGTCAAGATCGACGGCGATGAGTACCTGATCATGCGCGAAGACGACATCCTCGCCATCGTCGACTAAGGGGGGATACGCTACCAATGGCTGCCAAACAGATTGCCTTTCGCGAAGACGCCCGCGACAAAATCCTCTCGGGCGTACAACAGCTAAGCAAGGCTGTCAAGGTGACCCTGGGCCCGCGCGGCCGCAACGTGGTCATCGCCAAGAGCTGGGGCTCGCCAACGGTGACCAAGGACGGTGTCTCGGTCGCCAAAGAAGTCGAGCTGCCCGACGCCTATGAGAATATGGGCGCGCAGATGGTCAAAGAGGTCGCCTCCAAGACCAGCGATGTCGCCGGCGACGGCACCACTACCGCCACTGTGCTGGCCGAGGCCGTTTATACCCAGGGCCTCAAGGCCGTGACCTCCGGCTTCAACGCCATGGAGATCAAGCGCGGCATCGATCAGGCCGTCGACGCCGTAGTCGGGAGCCTCCAGCGCCTGAGCAAGAAGGTCAAAGACCACGCCGAGGTCGCCCAGGTCGGCACCATCTCCGCCAATGGCGACGAAGCCATCGGCGAGCTGATCGCCGAGGCCATGGATAAAGTCGGCAAGGACGGCACCATCACCGTCGAGGAAGCCAAGAGCACTGACACCTCGCTCGACGTGGTCGAGGGCATGCAGTTCGACCGCGGCTACCTCTCGCCCTACTTCGTCACCGACCAGGAGAGCATGGAAGCCGTCCTTGAGGATTGCTACCTGCTGATCCACGAGAAGAAAATTGACAATCTCAAGGACCTCTTGCCGCTCTTGGAGAAGGTCAGCAAGGCTGGCAAGCCTTTCCTGATCATCGCCGAGGATGTCGAGGGCGAGGCCCTGGCCACGCTGGTCGTCAACAAGATCCGCGGTACCCTGCAGGTCGCCGCGGTCAAGGCGCCCGGCTACGGCGACCGCCGCAAGGCCATGCTCCAGGACATCGCCACCCTGACGGGCGGCACCGTGATCACCGAAGATCTCGGAATCAGCCTCGACAGCGTGCAGCTTTCCGACCTCGGCCAAGCCAAACGCCTGGTCATCGACAAGGACAACACCATGCTCGTCGAAGGGGCCGGCAAGGCCAATGACATCAAGGGCCGCGTCGCGCAAATCCGCCACCAGATCGAGGAGACCACCTCCGACTACGACCGCGAGAAGCTGCAGGAGCGGCTGGCCAAGTTGGCCGGCGGCGTCGCCGTCATCTCCGTCGGCGCGGCCACCGAGGCCGAGATGAAGGAGAAGAAGGCCCGCGTCGAGGATGCGCTGCACGCAACCCGCGCGGCCGTCGAGGAGGGCATCGTCGCCGGTGGCGGCGTCGCATTGGTCCGCGGCATCGCCGCACTCGACGGCGTCGAGGGCGACAACGACGGTGAAAACGCGGGCATCCGCATCGTGCGCCGCGCGCTCGAAGAGCCCCTGCGTCAGATTGCCGACAACGCCGGTCACGAGGGCGCGGTCGTCGTCGAGAACGTCGCCTCGAAAAAGGGCAACCACGGTTTCAACGCCCGCAGCGAGGACTACGGCGACCTGGTCAAGATGGGCGTCATCGACCCGACCAAGGTCGTGCGCACCGCGCTCAGCAACGCCGCCAGCATCGCCGGTCTGCTACTGACCACCGACGCGCTGGTTACCGAGGAGGAGGAAGAGGAAGAAGCGCCCGCCGGTGGCCACGGCCACCACCACCACTAGCGCGGACGCTGCAACAATAAAAAAACGGGCGGGGGAAGCTTCCCCCGCCCGTTTTTTTATTGTTGCAATTTTAGCGATAGTCGATGATCTCGTCGAGCCGCACCCCGTAGGTTTCATTGCCCACCAGCACTAGCTTGCCGCGGCCGAAGAGCTTGCCGTTAACCAAAATATCGACCGGTTCGTTTTCCAGCTTGTCGGTCCGCAACATCGACTTGGCGCTGAGACTGACTGCGTCGGCGATGGTGATCTCACTGCGGCCCCATTCGACGGTGATCTTAACATCGACATCTTGTAGGCCCTGCAGGTCGGCAGGGCGGTCGGGCGCCGGTAAATTCTGGTCGTTGCGTTCGCTCATAGTCGTCTTGTCCACGGGTGTTCCAAAACTTACCTTGTGCCCGATCAAAAGTCAATCGGAGTCACACAACCGGAGCAATCGCCATGTCGACGATCTACCAACGCTTGGGTATGCGCACCTTTATCAACGCCCGCGGCACCATCACCACCCTGGGCGGATCGATCATGCCCGCCGAGGTGGTCGCGGCAATGGTCGAAGCCTCGCGCAGCTTCGTCCACCTGAATGAACTGCACCAAAAGGCCGGCGACCGCATTGCCGAACTCACCGGCGCCGAAGGAGCCTTCATCTCGGCCGGCGCGGCCAGCGGCCTGCTATTGGCCGGTGCGGCGGTGTTAACCGGCACCGATACCGAGGCGATACGCAATATCCCCGATGTCGGCGACCGCCCCAACGAATTCGCGATCAGCCTCGTCGACTCGCACTACTACGTCCACCAGGGTTTCAGGGTCTGCGGTGGCGAGTTGGTCAAGGTCGGCACCCAGCAAGCCGTAACCCTCGATGACTACAAAGCCGCCATCGGCCCCAAGACCGCCGCGGTCGTGTACTTCCTCGGCAGCCAACCGCTCGCCGAACTCCCGCCCATCATCGATGCCGCGCACGCGCAAAATGTGCCCGTCATCGTCGATGCCGCCGCGCAGTTGCCACCGCGCTCGAATCTAACCGACCTACCGGCAATGGGGTGCGACCTGGCCGTCTTCAGCGGCGGCAAAGGGCTCTTCGGGCCCCAGTCCACGGGCTTGATCCTCGGCCGCAAAGACCTGATCGAAGCCTGCCACCTAAATTCCAATCCCAATTCGGCCATCGGGCGCGGGATGAAGGTGGGCAAAGAGGAGATCTGCGCCCTGTTGCGCGCGGTCGAACTGTTCTTCGAAATGGACGAGGCGGCGGTCGTCGCCGAATGGGAGCGGCGCTGCCGGGTCATCGCCGACGCGGTCGCCGACATCGGCGGCGTAGAGGCCTGCTTCACCAAGTCCTACGAGAATAAATTTCCGCCCGCCTCACCGCTAGTCCATCTGCACTTTGCCGCCAACGCCCCCAAGACAGCAGATGCGGTAGTCAAGGCGCTGGAGGACGGCGAGCCCTCGATTCTCGCCGCCGCCGGCACCGACTCGCTCACGGTCGGACCACAGACCCTGCTTGATGGCGAGGCCGAAATCATCGCCGGACGCATTGCCGAGATTCTCGCGGGTTGACATAGACCACACCAACGTTTAACTCAACGCAACAACGCCAAACCAAGGAGCCAGCGCGCTATGACCGAAGATAAAACCACCCTCACCGCCGCTGAAGTCGATGCCGAATTGGAGACGCTCTCCGGCTGGAGCCGCGACGGCATCATCATCTCGCGCGACTTCGTCTTTGAGAATTTCAAGGACATCACTTCCTTCCTCAACCACCTGACCAAGACCATCACCGACCAGAACCACCACCCCGACTTCTCGCTCGAGACGGGCAAAAAAACCATCGCCGTCTCGGTCACCACCCATAGCGAAGGCGCCGTCACCAGGTCCGACGTGCTCTTCGCCCGCACGCTCAATGCGTGGCAGCCGGAAAATTGATCCGGTAATCTCATCGCACTGCTGCGACTGATTGGGGGAACGAACTCGAGGTCACAGCAAGCCACGCCGGCATCTGTCGCCAGCACCGCATAGCAGGGTGCCTCGAGTATCGTGGTGTTGCTGCTATCTACATCGCTTGCGGTCGGCCGGAGGGCGCGAGTGGAGACGCGATAATTGCTATGGGTGCGGTGACCAATACTACAGTGTAATCCTCCGGCCCTTCTTCGCCGACTCAATTTCCTTCAGACACAGCGCCAGCGAATTCCGCGCGCTCTGGCCGCCGAGTTCCTTCGAAGCCTTGTTGCGCGCGACAGCGTCCACCGCTTCCTGCAATTCCCCGACGAAGCCATCCTTGCCGGGCAGACGCGGCTTGCGCACTTTGCCGTCCTTAGTCAGCAATTGCGGCGGCTCCCCCCACGACGAATTGAACTTCAGCGTGGCATCCTCAAAATAGATATCGTAGCCGTGCTCGAAAGGACAGCCCTGTTGCGCCAGCCAGCCCCCCTCGGCACTGATGGCCATCTTGCCGGGGTACTGGTAGTGGGTGTTGATATATTCGACCGTGCCGCCGCGGCCGACATAGCCCTGTGCCGTCACGGCCCTGGGCATGCCGAATAGGAATTGCACGAAATCGGCGTCGTGGATGTGCAGGTCGATCGCCGGCCCGCCGGTGCGCTGGAGATCTTTGGGATCCCACCACGTCGGTCGCGAGATAATGCGCTTAAAGTGCGCGGCCAGCACTTTGCCGTATTCGCCGCCAGCGACCATTTGCTTGATCAGCCGGAACTCCGGAAAGTAGCGCAATACGTGGGCGACCATAAATTGCCGCCGGTGCTTTTTGGCCGCCGCCATGATC
>PBOD01000107.1 GCA_002724215.1 Gemmatimonadota bacterium
GGGGTCTCCAAGTGGCCTTTATTCTCGAAATACACCACCCACTCGACGACTGGACAAGCGTGGTATTCCGTCGCAACGCACTGTACTTCGAGGCCCGTATGCCCATCAAAGTAGGTGAGGGTGTGCCGGGTTCGCTCTTTGTCCAGGCGCGTCGCAACCCGATCGACGTTCCATGTGGTTCGCCCATCGTTCCAGGCCTCCCCGTCGTAGCGGAAGGAGAAGGGCGTGAGCACCTCATCGGGTCCGAGATTGGCCGCCATCCACGTCTTTGCCGCCATCATTTCGTCAGATCTTGGCGCTAGGGGCTCTGCAAAAGGCACAGATAGTACCTCCCTCGTTATCCGCGCTGCGGACCGGTCGACCGATGCGCTTGCACCGGTTACTAGCCCGTTTCTTGGAAACCGTGTTGCTCTCTGTGATACGGTGAGTCGTACGTCTGCATGGTTTTGAACCACTCGTAACGCCCGTCACCGGCCTCCTCATAGACGCTGTCGGCCAGTGCCTTGCGCTCTGTTACAGACATCGGACTGAAGTCCCGTGCAATGGCCAGGTCCTGCTCCAGGTTTTCCTGCGACTGGATGCCGCAGATCAGGGTGCTGATGGGTAGGGAGAGCGCATAGCGCCGGCACTGTTGCGCGGTCAGGCCGAGATCGCTTACGAGTTGCCCGCGGCCGCCCAGGGATTTCATCCCGATCGCGCCGATGTTTCTGCGGTTGAGCTCCGGCAGGATCTCTTTCTGGAAGCTGCGGTAGTGGACATCGAGTACATTGATTGGCAACTGACACGTATCCCATGCGAAATCCATGTCCAGCATGCGCTGCAAGATGTGCGGGCTCTTGTGTCCGGTAAACCCGATATAGCGGATTTTGCCAGCTTCTCGAGCCGCTAGGGCCGCCTCTAGGGCGCCCTCGGTGCGGAACACCCATTCGGGATCGTTGTCGTAGTTGATCTCGTGGAACTGCCAGACATCGATTACGTCCGTTCGCAGCCGCGCCAGGCTTTCATGCAGCTGCGCTTCCGCTGTCGACCGGTCGCGGGCACAGACCTTGGTCATCAGGGCAACCCGATCGCGGCGCCCTTCCAGCGCCTGTCCCATCCGGCGCTCGGCTTCGCCCTGGTGGTATTCCCAGGCGTTGTCCATGAAAGTAACGCCGTTGTCAATGGCCTCGCGAATAAACCGCACTGTCGTCTGCACGTCGATATCCGGCCGCACGGAGTGTCCTCCGCCGAAGCCGATGATGGAAACCTCAAGGCCGGTGTTACCCAAGAAACGAACGGGCATACCGGCTTCATTACAGGCGATTTGATTCGTCATATTAGCCCTCTCGGATCCTGATGATGTTAGCATATATTGCGGCAAGGGTACGCGCGATCATGCCAGGTCTGCGGCCAGCGGTAAGTTGACTAGATCGGCCTCGGCGATAGTGAGGTGCAGCACCCGCTGCCAGCGGTGCGGCACGAACAGGTGTACCACGCCCTGCTCGATGATGCAGTCCATATACGAGCACTGGTAATTCCTGAACGGACTGGCAAAGGCCTCGCCCAGCGCGTTGGCGAACACGAAGCGCGGTGCGCTCCAGTTGTGACCGCCGTCTGCCGAAGTCGATAGCCAGATCTCGGAGCGGTCGCGCATCATCTCGGCCTTGGCGCCGCTCAAGCCCGTGTAGTCGCGATCGCTGTGGCGGTTGTGGTGGAAGGCCGCCAGGGTCTCGCCGTCGGACAGTTTGAATAGCATCGGCGGTGCGTCGGGGTGGACGAGCGGCGTCGGACGCGGTGCAGACCAGGTCCGGCCGTCGTCCTCGCTCCACAAGCCCCAGAGATGCCCCGCGCAGGTCCGAGTCATCATAAAAATTCGACCACCGCCAAGATCGATCGGCCGCCCCTCGTCCATGCGGTTGAATTGCGGTACGCACCAGCCGCCGTGCCGCTTGTGGGGACCCAGCGTCCAGCTCTCGCCCTGGTCTTCCGAGCGCAGTACGTATTGCCGGGTCATCAGCGGCCGGTAGGACCAATCGCCCTCGTGACTGCCGATGAGCCAGGTCCCGGCCTCGGTTTCGCACATCCGCATTACCGACATTCCGCGAAAACCGGGGTCGTTGATTGGCTCGATGAGCGTCACCTCGGACCAACTCTGTCCATTGTCGTCCGAATGGCGGAATCCGATCGGCACATTCTCGTGTAGCCCGTCTTCAGCCCTGACTCCGTTGATGCGCAACTCATCCCAGACCGGCTGGGTGCCGAAGGCGTAGACGCGCGCCGACCCGCGCGGTACCAAGGGGACAAATCCGTGCTGGTTATAGTCGATGGCGAAGGCTATGCCCTCCCCCGCCCAGGTGCGGCCGCCGTCGCGGGACCGATAGGCGAGCATATCATTGACCTTTTCGGCGGCGCGGCCGTAGTGGCCGCCGTCGGGGAAAAGCAACAGCCAGTCGCCATTGGGCATGATTTCGGCCCGGCACTCGAAAAGACCGCGCTCCGGGTCGCGGGCACGGTGTACTACTTGGCCGTCGACATAGACGCTGGCGACCAGTCCCAACGGGCCGCGCAGGACCACGCCGTCGGGCAGGTGCCGCGTCGAAATGCGGCGCTGGCCGATCTGGGTATGGTCGGCGATTTTCTCGTATTCTTCGCTCATCAGCGCTCCAGGTCGCGGAGAATCTGTTGTCTCGATAGATTAAAAAGACGCGAATTTTACGGGATACGCGCAACTGCAGGCGCTGGTGCCGCGGCTCGATAGGACCTCGGGATTGGTTCGGCGCAAGGCGCCCGAGCGGGGGCAATACACCGACGAGATCCTCGCCCTGATCTGAAAAGGTGCAGACGATGTTTGATCCTGATATCTGCCGCTCGCTGCTCTTCGTGCCGGCGGGCAACGAGCGCTATCTGCGCAGCGCGCTGCGCGGCACAGCCGACGTGATACAAATCGATCTCGAAGACGCGATCGCGCCCGCGCAGAAGGAACGGGCCAGAAACAGCGCTCGTTCTTTTGTCGCGCAGATCGCTGCCGCAGGCCGGGTCGCCGCCGTCCGCGTCAATAGCGAAGAACCGTTGCTGGGCGAAGACCTGGACGCCGTCGTCCTCCCGGGCCTGGCGGCGCTGACAATTCCCAAAGTAGACACGGGCGCGATGCTGGCCCAAATCGACGCGGCAATAACGCAGCTGGAGACCGCGCGCGGGCTGGCGCCGGGCGGCATTCGGCTCATCGCGCAGATCGAGTCGGCCCGCGGTGTGCTCAATGCGCGCGAGATCGCCGGCGCGACCCCGCGACTCGCGGCGCTGGGCCTCGGCATGGAAGACCTGATTGCCGACGTGGGCGGCGCGGTCGGGGCGGACGCGCTCTACTTCCCGGCGATGCAGACGCTGTACGCGGCGCGGGAAGCCGCGGTAACTCCGATAGGCTATTTAGGCTCGATTACCGTGTACAGGGACACCGACCGCTTTGGCGAGTGGATACGCCGGGCGAAGTCTCTGGGCTTTGAAGGTGGTTTCTGCATTCACCCGAACCAGATTGAGATCCTCAACCGCGAATTTCGTCCCTCGCCCGCTGAAGTGCGCGCAGCCGAAGCATTGGTCGCGGCCTACCAGCAGCAGGCGAGCACGGGTGTGGGCGCCTTCGCCCACGAAGGCAAACTGGTCGACGCCCCGGTCATAGCGCGGGCACAGCGGGTCTTGCGCCGCGCCGCCGTCTTGCCCTGAAATGCCGCTACATATTGCAAATCGAATCAATTTCTCGAGGTTCGGCTTAAGTTGGTGCGGGAATATTGCACTTTAATTCATCTCAACGCAAAACACCCGACGTGTTCACGTGCCACACTGGACGCGGTGGCGTCGCGTGCGTTGATTATCGGCTACTTGCGCTGGTGCACAAGCTGCCAGCACGCCGCGTGTCGCAAAGGGAAAGGACATCTGATGACAGAAGCTATCGAACTGTTTAACGGCCGGGATCTCACCGGGTGGGAAGACCACAAGAACCCGCACCTGTGGACGGTGGAGGACGGCATGATCGTCGGCATTTCCGAGGCCGGTAAAATGAGCAATCTCAGTACGCAGGCCCAGTACGGCGACTTCGAGCTCCGTCTCGAATACAACGCCGACGCCAAGGTCAACAGTGGGGTGTTTCTGCGCGTATCCGACCTCGACGACGAGGTGCACACCGGGCTGGAGATCCAGATCCTGGACACCTATGGCAAGGAACTGCCGCTGGACAGGGGCGATAGCGGCGCCCTCTACGATATGATCGCGCCGTCTGCGAATGCGCTGAAACCGGCGGGCGAGTGGAACCAGATGCGGATGCGGTGCGACGGGCCCCAGGTTGCGGTCGAACTCAATGGCGTGCAGGTCGTGGATGCCGATCTCGACCTGTTCGATACGCCGGGGCAAAATCCCGACGGGTCGAGCAANAAGTTCAAATACGCGTGGAAGACGATGCCGCGCGCCGGACACATCGGTCTGCAGACCCACGCCGGGATGGGNGGTCTGTCCGACGTGAAGATCCGCTTCCGCAATCTCGTAGTGCAACCGCTGTAGCGCGGCAGATTGCAAGCTCGCTGCCAACGAGTCGCGCAATGCCTATCGAGTGGAACAGCATCAGGCGGCCGGTGTTTCTGGCCGGGGATGCGACGATTGCCTACCGCGACCCCTGTGGGCACTACCANGACGGCGTTTTCCGGGTGTGGCATACGCAGGTGCACGGAGAGGCGGGGGGCGATTGGGTCGCCGCGACGGGGGTCGTGGAGAGCCGCGATCTGGCGAACTGGACGCAGCCGCGGGTGATCACGCCGCTGGACAGGCGGNTGAACTACTCGAGTCCGGGCAATGTGATCCGCTATGACGGCCGGTGGGTGATGTGCCTGCAGACCTATCCGACGCCGGACGGCGGTCGCATTGGCGATGAAACGGCGCGGGTGTTTGCGATGTGCAGCGACGACCTCGTCGAGTGGNACGAGCCNGAACTGATCGCGGTGAAGGGCCCCGATGTCGCGCGCGTGGACATGGGGCGCATGATCGACCCTTATCTGATCGAGGACAAGGACGAACCNGGCAAGTGGTGGTGCTTCTACAAGCAGAACGGCGCGAGCATGTCGTGGTCGACTGATCTGGAGAGGTGGACCTATGCGGGCCGCGTCGATGCCGGCGAGAATGTGTGTCTATTGATAGAAGAGGACGACTACGTGTTGTTTCACTCGCCAAAGAACGGCGTNGGGATCAAGCGGTCACCGGATCTGCGGAATTGGACCGACCATGGATTGCTGACGCTGGGACAAGCGGATTGGCCCTGGGCGCAGGGCCGCCTGACCGCAGGACACGTACTCGACTTGCGGGACGAACCGGCGGTGGGGAAATACGTCATGTTTTTCCACGGGAGCTCGCCCGAGGGGTGCGCATTGCAAGAGACGCATGGGCACTCGAGTCTGGCACTGGCGTGGAGCGACGATCTGGTGGCGTGGGAATGGCCCGGAAAGTGAGAGCGGCGAGTTTTTCGACNCGATGAATCAATAACNATTATAGAGCNATATGAATCGAGCAGTTTTTCTCGACCGGGACGGCACGATCAACGAGGATGTGGGTTATATCTCCGACCCGGATTCGTTCGAGTTGATCCCTGGGGCGATCGCGGCGATGCAGCGGCTGCGCGCGGCCGGTTTTTGCCTGCCGCTGATTACCAACCAGGCCGGGGTCGGCAAAGGCCTGATGACCGAAGCGCAGCTCGTACACGTGCTCGACGCGTTCCAGGGCCTGCTGCGGGCAGAGGGAACATACGTGGACGGGATGTACTACTGTCCCCACCATCCCATCGAAGGCATTGGCGCCTACAAGACGGATTGCGAATGCCGCAAGCCCGGTACGGGCATGCTGACCGAGGCCGCGCGAGATCACGACATCGACCTGCGCCGCTCCTACATGATCGGCGATCACTGGTCNGATGCCGAGGCGGGCCTGNGGGCGGGATGCCGGGTTGTGCTCCTGCGCACCGGTCACGGTCCGCAGGAAATCGCCAGGTTAACTTCGGAGCAGCACAGACGAGTGGACTACATCGCCGACGATCTGGCCGAGGCATCGGACTGGGTGCTTGCACAGGAAGGTCACGCAGTGGGCGAGTAGGNGGCATGTGCCGCCATCGGACCATCAGACATAGCCATCATTGCAATCATTGGGGAAGATCATGATCAACTGGGGCATCATCGGACCCGGCGGTATCGCCCGGGTTTTCTGCAACGGACTGCGCTTCTCGCAAACGGGCCGGGCGACCGCCGTGGCCAGCCGCGAGCGGCAAAAGGCGGCAGATTTCGCGCGGATGTTCGACATAGCGACCGTGCACGACGGTTACGACGCGCTCCTTGCCGACCCGGCGGTCGACGCCGTCTACATCGCCGCGATCCATCCTGCGCATTTGGACCTCGTCCGGAGGGCGGCCGCCGCCAAGAAGCACATCCTGGTCGAAAAGCCGATGGGCATGAACAGCGGCGAGGTGGGCGCGATGATNGAGGCGGCGCGCGCCAACGACGTCTTNCTGATGGAGGCGTTTATGTACCGCTGCCATCCTCAGATCCAGAAGATGGCGGACTTGCTCGGAGACGGCGCGATCGGGGAGGTGCGCGTGATCCGCTCGGCCTTCGGCTTCAACGCCCCCTTCAACCCGGATATCCGCTCTTACAATCGCGAGCTGGGCGGTGGCGGCATCCTCGATGTCGGCTGCTATCCGGCTTCGGCAGCGCGGCGCGTGGCCGGCGCGGCCGCAGGCGAGACTTTTCTCGATCCAGTCGAAGTCAAAGCCTCCGGAGTTATCGGTGCCTCCGGGGTCGACTACTACACCGCCGCAGTCCTCAAATTCGCAAACGACATCGTCGCTGAAATCGGCACTGGCGTGGCCTGCGGGCTGTCCAACGATATTAGCGTGTATGGCTCGGAAGGCACGCTCGTCGTGCCCAACCCGTGGCTGCCCTCGACCCCTTGCCGCACCGCTCGGGATGCCCTACCCCTCGACACGACCTTCCCGCCGAGCGAGATCCTGCTCACGCGCAAAGGGGAGACCGAGACCATCGTCGTCGAGGCCGACCGNGACCTCTTTACCTACGAGGCCGACGCGGTCGCGCAATATATCGATGCGCGCCAGGCCCAGCCGATGACCTGGGCCGATAGCGAGGGCAATATGCGGCTGCTCGACGCCTGGCGNGCGGAGATCGGGCTGCGCTTTCCGCAAGACGGCTAGTGGCGTCTATTACTATATTTTCGCCACCGTACGCTCCTCGATCTGCCCCCAATCGATCGCCCGCCCCAAGCCAGGCGTTTGCGGTACGTACATATAGCCGTCCCTGACNTCGGTCGCGTCCACGATCATATCCGCGAATGCGGCGTCGAGCGAGCGATCCCTGCTCGTCGGAGGCCAGGCAGAAACCTCCCACCAGTCGTCGTTGCGAATCGCCGCGACGACGTGCGGATTGCCGCCGTGGCAATTCTTGCCGAACATTTCGGCGAGGTTGGCCAGCTTCATCTGTCCCGTTATTCCCAGCCCGGTCTGACGCACGATATCTATCGCATTGGCGGTGAGATACGGCGTTGCGAGATANGGGTTTCCGGGAATGGATTCCAGCGCCATTACCGGCAGATCGATCGTATCGGTAAGCCGTTTCAACCCGTTGAGGTCGAATTCCTGCAAGGGTTCCTCGATCCACAGATAATCCAGTTCTTCGAGCCCGCGNCCGACGGCGATTGCCTCTTCGACGGAGTACTGTTGGACCGGATCGTGCATCAGCACCAGGTCGTCCCCGACTAGGTTGCGAATTTCCCGCGCCAGCGCCAGGTTGGTATCGACCCCCAGCATCGAATGGTCCTTGAAGCCCTTGAAGCCTTCGTCCTTTGCGCGTTGCGCGGATTTTAGCGTGTCTGCGAAGGGCATGCCCGTCTCGGTCAAATAGGCCGGCACGCGATCGCGAAAGCCCCCGAGCAACTTGTGCACCGGTAGTTTGGCGTAGAGACCGGCCAGGTCCCANAGCAGCGCGTCGATTAGGGCTATGGGGGCGGTCGAGGGCATGTGGAAATACCGTCGCGCCATCCACATCTTGTGCCAGAGGTATTCCCNATTCAAAGCGTCTGCTCCNACCAGTTCCGGTTCCCACTGCAGCTTNAANGTGCGCGCCTCCCACTCCAGATGCTCGCGTCCCCAACTGGACGAGAACATCCCGCAGGTTTCGATGTTCTCATCTGTGCGGATGCGCAGCACGCACGCATAGGCGGGCCTGGCCTCGAGCTGGATGCCCTCCCCATCGAATAGCTGGTGGCCGAAGCGCACCTTGTGGGATTCGGGATATTCCCGCATCGTCCTGAGCGGTCGCCATTCTGGTTGTACAGCTTCGCGCTCCAGGATCTGGAAATCAATCGCTTCAATGCGCATGATCGCTCCTTAGTTGCGACGGGTGCGGCCGATGAATGCGCCGCGGATAACTCAATCTGNTCAGCAGCGCACTACATCCTCCACGCCCGGTACGGGTAACGCCTCTAGGTGGACGGGCTGCACGGCGCGCCCCAGCTCTTGAGTACTTCTATATCCCTTTCGAGCGCCGCACTGCGCCGCGCCACCCAGGCCGGATCCCAGTCGGCGTAGAGTCGATCCAGCAGGTTTTGGCGCACCGCTGCCTGCGCCGGGTTTGCGCNCAGGTCGTGNCGGGAATGCTCTTCAGTGGAGGATATTGGGACGCGACATCGCCGATTANCTACTCGTCCAGATGTACCACGCTCAGCCCGTAGACAATCAANGAGGGAATGGTGAAATGCACTCGATCTGCGCGTACTTCGTGCGGCAATTCGACCGCTTCGCGTTTTTCCGGGTAGAGCCATTCGACCTTTGTTACCCGCGCGCCCTCCGCTATAGCGCACTGCACGCTCAGCGGCCCCACNGGCTCTGGCACTTCGATATCGCTGTGTTCATCNTGGCGATAATTGACCCAGTGCAGTACCAGCGCGTTGATCTGCGCGGGCTTCCAGGCGCGCACGCGCACAAACCAGGGCGCGTCCGTGTACAGCCACGCCGGTTCGAGCTTTGCGCTCAACGTCTCCAGAAATTCCCGCCCAAAGGCGTCGTGCTGGGCTATCGGGTGCACGGGGATCTGCACGTCGGGTTTCAATTCGATTGCGGGCGGNCTCCAGTCCCTGGCCGGGAGCCCGCANACCCCTGCGGGTGCACTGGCTTGCCAGTCGGCCAGCAGCCCTGCTGCATAGGGCGTGCCGTCTGCGTCCGCAGTCCCCGTTTCTGCAGTAAAAACCAGCCGGGCTCCCCTCGCTACGCACGCGCGCAGAAAATCGCCCTCCGCCGGCGTCAAGCGAGCAATGGCCGGCAGCACGAGCAGTGGGTAATCGTTGCCCCTTGCGAGTATTTGCTCATCTAATAAAATGTCGAAGAGCACATGCCCGTCCTCCATAAAACGCCCCAATCGCTTGAGCGCGTCGAGGCATCCGGGCTCCTGTTCCAACTCGGCGCGCCGCGGGTAGACCAGGCCCACCTGGGACCAGGGACGGGCGGGGTGGATCAATTCATCGCANGCGGCNAGAAAGCCCTGGTAGCGCTCTATCGGCCCGGTATAATCACTCAGTTTACCGGCCATCTGGTCGTCGCCCGCCCAGTGAAAGCCCAGCGCTGCGGCGTGATTGGCCCCAGCTTCGGCGATAGACAGGCGCAAACGCCGGCCGTCGTATTTGTTCAGCACCATCGGCTTGCCGCCGCTCATGGCATAGGTATATCTGGCCGGCAGGCCGGTATCGGCCAGATGGCCGTGCGCGAGGCTGCTGTAATTCTTGTTGCCCCCCTGGCTGTACCAGATATAGTCCTCGTCCCGGGCCCAGTGCTCGGCGGGTAGCAGGCAGCGCTCATCCCATACATCTAGATCGTATTTGTGATACCACTGCGCCAGCAGCAGATCGGGTTTGAGCCCGCGGCCAAAGTCGATGAACAAGGCGTTGAAGAATTCCTTGCGGCGTCTGTACAACGCGTGCTCGCACAGGCGCGCAAAGCGAGCGCGTAGCTCCGGTGGCGCATCGGATCGCGCCACCAGCGGCTCATTGTATTCCGTCCCGGNGGGAGGGCCCTCCGCTGCGAGTACTNGCTCCAACTCTCCGGCGCTAAATTCCTCGGCCAGGCGCTCGTGCAAATAGTCCCGGCAATAGCCGCACTGACAGAATTTCTCAAAATTGTGGTGCGCGTTGAAGCCATCGANGCCCAGCGCGATCGCCTTCGCGACCATCGGCTGCAAGACGGCCAGCCAGTGCGGATTGCAGATACAGCCGCTATAGGTGCGGTAGGGGCGCCCCTCGATAGGCCAGGATCGCAGCGCCCCGTCGAGCGTACGCTGCAAGCACGCCTCCAGTGCGACCCCCGGCCCATTGCCCAANAACTCGTCCGTCCATAGCTGATCCCAAACCGCGAAGAGTCCCTTGCCCGTTTGGTGGTCGCCGTAGTGCCAGCCCAGGCTGATCTGGCCAACCACCCTGGCACCGGCCGCTTGCCATTGCGGAATGCGCTCGGCCGCCAGCGCCAAATTCTCCGCAATTCCCACCAGCGGCATCCCCGACCAGTTGCGGTCCACGTCGGGGTCCTCGGCCAGTCCGTAAAACATGGGACCGAATGTGCCGGTCTGGACCACCTGCAATCGGGCGCNTCNCACGTGCTCGGCCAGGTCCAGTTGCAAGGGCATCACCCAGTATTCGGCCATGCGATTAAACCAGAAGTCCGTCATAGTGGTTCGCTCCTGTTTCGAGGTGCCGTTTTTGAAACCGGGAACTGCTCTCTCACGACGCACGACTACGCTACATTCGTCTGGGCAGGTTGCGCTCTTGCCGAGTTGATCTGCGAGATTCGCGTCTNGAAATGGCGCCCCGGTGCGGCGATGTACTGTGCGCCCATCGCCTGCTGGCCCACGCCGGTTGCGCCAAAACCNCCACCCAGCCGCNCCTGGCGCTGCGCCGCANGTGGGGAGNGGTGGCGTTATGCGTAGGTGCGGATATTGAGATCGAGCGCNTGCCAGTAGTATTTGAGCGGGTCGTCCTGCTCCCAACCCGCGTAGAGTTCCTCCCAATCGGCCCAGCGCCAGTGGGGTTGTAGCGCGGCGGCGTCTACTGGTTCGCCAATGGCCTGATAGCGGGCACTGGTAGAAAGGCGAATGGTGTCGGCGGTTATATTGTCACGCCCCTGGTGGATCGTCAAACTATTGAACACCAGCACGTCCCCACAGCGGAAAGGACTCCAGTGCCAGACGGTTTCGTCGTCCAGCACGTGCCCGGAGGTTACGAGCGCGTTGTCGAGATAGCCGCGCTGGTTGGAGCCGCAGGCGATCGCCACACCGCCGAGGTCGGAATCGATATCCCCCAATGGAATCCACACCGTCCAGGTGTCCCGGGTGCCGCGCACCGGGTGAAAATCCTGGTGCGGTTCCGTCGTATGGTCGAAGCGACCGGGGAAAAGGACGTGGCAAATATGGCGCGGATGCACGAAGGTGGGCGCGCCGATAAGTGCTTCGAGTAGGTCCATGACGGTCGCGTGGTGGGGAAAGGCGTTGAACGAGCGCAAGCTGAGGATGTCGTTGTAAAAGCGCTGTAGNGCGGGCGGGGTCGGCTTGTCGTATTCCAGATCGATATACACCCCCTCTTTGCGGATGCCCGCATCCGGCTCTACCCCCGCTCGGAGCAGACCGTGGNGGTCGGCGACCTGCAACACATCGTGGCGCACCGGCAGTACGTCGGCTGCGGGCAGCAGGCCGGGAAAATACAGGTAGCCGTTTGCGGCGGCGCGGGCCTGGAGCCGCGCCGGGTTTCCTAGCACATCGCGGCAGTCGACAAACGGCTCTACATTGCGCATCGCGACACGGGTCATATTATTCCTTCCTTGCAAAAGGCNCGGCCACGGGCCGCAGCGACCCTGCACCTACAAACCATACCAGACAACCGCATTGTCGCAGAAGATACGNCGCTGCTCGGCCTCGCTGTACGCTCCGACCATCGCCACCATCGCCTCGTACCACCCCTGCAAAGAAGAATTGATCTTGACCACCGGCCAGTCGCTGCCGTACAACGCGCGCNCGCTGCCGAACACTTCGAGCAAATGGTCCGTCGCCGGGGCGATATCGACGCTGCNCCAGGCGCCCCGCTCGAGCGCGGTCGTCACCCCCGACAACTTGACGGCGACATTGTCGCGCCGCGCCAGCTCGGCCATGGCGGTGCGCCAATTATCGTCGTCCAAGTCTCGTAAATTGGGATTGCCGTAGTGGTCGATGATAAACCGCGTCTCGGGACAGCGATCGACCAGTGCAGCGGCGGCCCCCAGCCCCGTGGCCGGGGNTTCAATGTCAAAGCTCAGGCCCAAATCGCCCAGCAGNCGGACGCCCCGGACAAAGTCCNCTTGTAAACAATATTCGGTCGGCAGGTCAAAGAGCAATTGTCGCAGACCCTTTACGTAGGGGTTGTCCCCATACTGGCGAATGTACCCTTCGAATTCCGTCGTCGCCGGTCGCCCGCCGATCACTGCCCCTGCCAGATCATTGTCGTCCCGCCGGCACAGCTCGAGTGCGAATTCCGCTTCAAGCGCGTGCTGCTCGGGCGCCACATCGACCTCCANGTAGATGGTCTTGACCACCTGCATNGAGGTCGCTTCGGCCCGGTANTCGTCGGGTAGATAATCGCGTGCNAGCTGGGTATAGGGCTCTTCCCGGTGCCAGGCCAGGTCGAGCTGGCACAAATCCCAGAGGTGTTGGTGGGTGTCGATTACAGAGATCATAGGCCATGCCCTCCTGCTCGGATCGGCCACGGGCGAAGAAGATGCGGTTGCTTTTGCGCCAGCTCAAGAATACCTGTTGACTCCTCCCCCTTCCTTGCGATACGCTCTTTGCTGGCCCCAATACCCAGTGGAGTCCCCCCATGTCCAACTCATCGACCATCCCTACCAGGCTCTGGCCGACGGTACATGGCTGCGCGGCAACCGCCAGCCGAGCCGAGCGGGCATGTTTAAGCGTCGAGCTTGCGAAATTCGAAGCCGCCGAGCGCATAGCCGAGCACCTGGCCCTGGCGAGTAGCGGTAAATATCGCCCTCTCTCCCGCGCCCCGGCCCCCGCGCACCCGGAATACGCGCTCATCGTCGGTCGGCTCCAGCTCGGCCGGTGCGTGCAGCGAATAGCTTTTGCCCTGCGATCCGGCCAGCCGCAGCGCCCCATCGCGCCAGACGACATCGACCCAGATCCCCGGTGCGGCGCAATAGGTGCCGAGCAGGGGCAGAAAGGCCTCGGGCACGGGCGAGAAATCCACCGTGCGGAGGTCTGCCGGCTCGTCGGCCAGGATCCGTTCCAGCGCCTCTTTTGCCAGATCCAGCCCCCCGTGCGGCGGCCACATGTTGATAAAGAGAATCGCGCCGGTGCGCGACGGCCGATTGAATAGCACCTGGGTGCCGAAACCGTGGATGCCGCCGCCGTGCTCGTGATAGACGCGGTCGCCCACCCGTGTGGCGCGCCAGCCCAGGCACTGCCCCGCCGACCAGTCGGCTTCGATAAACTGCGGGCGGTGCATTTCGGCGCGGGAGGCGTCGGCCAGTATCCGCGAGTCGCCCTCCAGCTGGAAGGCGACCCATTGGGCCAGGTCGGCGATGCTGACCTGGAGCTGCCCGGCGGCGGCGATGCCGTCGAGATGGGCATACGCTGCCGGGGCGGGGCGATCGCGATAGGGCGTCGGGTCGTAGCCGGTCATCAGCCGGGTGCGGCTGTGGTCGTCGAGGTCGAAGGTGGCCGACGGCATCGACAGCGGGTCGAAGAGGTGCGCCTGGAGATACGCTTCGTACGGCTGGTCCGCAGCGCGCCGGATGACTTCGCCCAGCAGTCCGTAGGCGAGATTGGAGTACTTCCAGGCGCTGTCCTGCTGAATCACTACCTCGGTAGCGGGCAGCGCCGCCAGGACCTCGTCGCGGGTCGGGAAGCGCAGGGCGCCCCAGCCGTCGATCGGCGATTCGGTTGCCAGCCCCGCGCGGTGGGTCAGCATGCGCCGCAGCGTCACGCGCTCGAGGGTGCCGGCGCGGACCTGCACCTGCGAAAATTCCGGGATGTGTTGCACCAGCGGGTCGTCGAGCGCGAGTTTGCCCGCATCGCGCAACTGCACGATGGCCGTGGCGGTAAAGGTCTTGGT